>JAFGNB010000033.1 GCA_016927235.1 Chitinispirillaceae bacterium | reverse complement strand
TGCCGGGATCGCAGTTCCACCCCTGCGATATGGTGAGGCTCTTGAGAATCGACTGGTAATCTTCGACCTTTGAGGCGATGTCGACGACGTCAAGCCATGCCTCCTGATTGTTGTCGAGCAGCGCCTTTATCCCCTCGGCGCGCCACTGCGACAGGTCGTAGTTGTAGGAAGGGTCGCCGGAGGTGTCGGTGTGACCGAAGAGAACGATCTCCTTATCGGGATTTTCTTTGGCGAAGCTAAACGCCGCGGTAAGCGCCCCCAACAGCACTCCCTCCTCATCAAGACACGGTACCGCACTGTTGTGGTGGAAAAGCACGTCGGGCATCTCGACAAAATCACATCTGATTTTGTCCTGCCACGGCAGATCGGATTTCTGCGTGTATTTGCTGCGGGCGCCTGCTTCAAATTGGAGTTTCAGGCTTTCCCCGCGCTTTTGGGGGTCCTCGACGGTCCATTCGGCTGAGGCGGTGCCGCCCTGGTTTGTCCCTTTGATTGTGGCGACGCGCAGAGGGGTCGATTCGGTGACGTCATAGATGTCGAACGAGACCGGCGCTCCTTCGGGGTAGTTTTTTACGTCCGCGAGAAGACGCACCCTGTCGCCCATAAGCGGTATTTCAGGATCGCCCCCCTCCGCAGCCTCTTCAACAGGCTCCCATCGCGGATTGGTGATCTCCACTTTCCCGGATAGCACCTCTATTTCATCGGTGAGCGCCGCCGCTTCACCGGTCTCGTCCTCCTGCGGCTTGAGGGTGGGGGTATGGCAGGGCCACGACAGAAACTCGCTGTGGTGGATGGCGATCATCTTCCCGGGATACATCCTGCCGGAAAAGAGCCGCCTGCACGGCCGGGTGATGCAGCGTTTGCACACCGGGTTGTCGGGAAAGGGAGCTTCGTTGCCGAAGAGCATGGAGGTCCTTTTAAACGAGCGACGATGAGGTGACTGTTTGGAGGTAAAAATACTTCGTCGCTGCTGAAAAGTCTGTGACGGCAATCACCTTTTTGCGCTTTTTTCCGATGTTTTTGATTGAAAATCGAGGGGATTGTCGTCGACACGGCGCCGCTGCCGCACGGCGGCTTTATTGTGCCGCCGGTCGATCGATCGTTCGGCGCAGCTCAGCGCGGAGTCGAGCAGCAGCTTCGCCGTCGAAAAATCCCGTAAAAAGGGAAGCGTTTCGTGCTGCACCCTGATCTCCTCTTGTGCTTTGTCGGACAGGCGCTGCGCCCGGGAATAGAGCGCAGGAGCTGCGGTGTCGGATCCGGCCGATTGCGCCGTTTCGAGAGCGTTGCGGACCGCCTCCAGTTCGCGCATGGGTCCTTTCCGCAAACGGGGGCGCATTCCGTTAAGCAGGTGCTTCAGGGAAATACGGCGATGTCGTGCGGGGGCGGATGTGATCCCGCCGCGATGCGGCGTGAATGAAGACTGACGGCGGTCGGCGGGGAGCGGCCGCAACGCGAGATAGGCGTACCCGTCGATCAGCGTGCGGCCGGTAATGAACGGGTCAATCGCTTTGAGCGCATATTCGCCCGCGGCGCTCTTCCCGTAGCCGGGATAAACGATGACGTGTCGCACGTGAAAATCGTGCAGAAATGTTTCGACGTCCGCCGGAAGCGGAGGCGGTGCGTCGCGCCGGCCGGTGCGCATCAGATCGAACACCGTTGACAGGAAGGGGTACTGCGCGTAGAAGTCGGCCAGTGAGGCGGGCAGACGCGAGATGTAGCCGCCCAGCACTTTTTTCCGGTGAATCGCCTGGTAGACCATCTGCAGCGTGTTGAGCGTGCCCAGTTGAAGGCCGTTTCCCGACTGGATGCCGAAGGGAAGTTCGAGCAGCGTTCCCTCTCCGCGTAAAGCGGGCATTCGGTAGACGGCCGGAACGTCGTTAATTGAAAGCAGCGGGAAAGGGGCGGGAAGATATTGCAGGTAGAGGGAAACGAAAACGAGCCCGGCGACAACGTACGCCGTTATTCTCCTCCCCGGCGCGAAGCAGTGCCGGTGCAGGAATGACAGGCCCGTGATCGGCAGGAACAGCATGATCATGATCGTCATCCGCGAGGCGACCCTGAAGTTATTGACGAAAGGGGTGTAGTGAAGAAAGACCGACGGGAGCACGACCAGCGGTCTGCCGGCGACGTTCACCACCGGCGTGGCCATTACGAAGAAAAAGAGCGTCATGTAGGCTGCCTCTTTCCCGGCACCGCTGCACGTGCGGCGGAAGTCGAATACCATGAAAAGCGCGAAAAGGATAATCAGGGCGAGGCCCGCTTCGGCGATGTTTTCGAAAGGACTCCCTTTAATGACCTCCGAGCGGAGGGAATTGACACAGGAACCTCCGAACAGCCGGGAGTATGCCGAGGGAACGAAATAGCTTATCAGATCGGCACTCGTGTAGAGGCCGTTGCGATTGACCCCGATAAGTTCCAGAATGCCGACCCCGATCATGCTTGCGGTGATGGCGATTATTGAGACAGTGACGAACCTTTTTCCGCTCCACGCCTGAACGGTGAAGCGATGATAGGCGATATAACCTGCCGTAAAGAGCAGAAGATAATAGGTAAGGTAATAGTCGCATGCGAATTCGAAAAGAAGCAGCGTGATGCAGTGGGGAAGAAAGCGCCGGTTGAACGCCGTTGCCTTATGCAAATTTTCGGAAGGGGGGAGGCATCTCCGCAGAAAATAAACATAGAAGGGGATGGGAGCAGTCATGATCAGGTTGTACTGTCCGGCGAACAGATGCGTCATTTTAAACGGGCAGAACGCGAAGACGAAACCGCTTAAAAACGCCAGGCACCAGTTCGGTATGAACGAATAACAGAGGAGCATCGCCCCTGTCGCAGAGAGCATGAAATTGAGAAACACGAACAGGTTCAGCGTCAACGCCGGATTGCCGACGAAAAGGTTGATGATGCCGGTGAGGGGTGCATAGGTGTGCATGATGAGCCACACCCCGCGGGGGTGGCAGACATCGTCGGTATAGAATGGATTCCTGTTACTGTGCACCAGCTCGGTAAAGGTATGAATGTTCCAGACGAATACATGCGCATCGAGGTAGCCCGAAACGACGGCATTGTCGAAACGGGTGGTGAGGGGAGCGGTGAAGTGAATGAAAATGAGACCGTACAGCAGTATGCACAATGCAATAACCGCGACGCGCGCCGGTCGAAAACGTCTCATCCCGACTCCTTTTCCATGCTTCATTATCGCATGTCCGTAAAAGCGTCGGCAATGAAAAACATGGAGCCGGAAAACGTTCCGTTGCCGCTTGACCGGTCATCATGGTAGTATTGCTGCATGGATGTCATCGAATCGCGACAATGGGGAAGAGGCGTGCGCCATCCGTGGGAGCGGGCGAGGCTGCGGGTTGTTGCCGACCTGCTGGATTCCCCCGGCTGTCGAATCCGCCCGGATTCCGTTGTCGCCGATATAGGGTGCGGCGACGCATTCGTTTTACAGGAACTGAGCGGCCGTTTCCCCGGAGCCCGTTTTCTGGGCGTTGACAATGCGCTTGACGAGGCCGTCACGGCGCAATCGCTTCAATCGGTGACGCTGTTCCGGTCGCCTGCCGAGGCCGCCGCATCAGTCAAAGGAGCCGTTTCGCACCTGCTGCTCCTTGACGTCCTCGAACATGTGCCCGACGAGCGTCGATTCTTTCGGGAGCTGTTCGATGCGCTGCCGTTGGCGGCTGACGCGACCCTGCTCGTGACGGTGCCGGCATTCGGGTGTCTGTTTTCCTCGCATGATCGATTTCTCGGACACTACCGCCGCTATGCACGGCATGCTCTCTGTCACATAGTGCGGCAGTCCGGCCTGTTGATCGAAAAAAGCGGCTATTTTTTCGCGCTGCTCCTCCTGCCCCGGGCCCTTCGGGTAATCGGCGAGAAGCTGTTCCCCTCCGCTGCGGCGCCGCAAAGCGACCTTGTGCGGCACGGGAAAGGCGGTCGGTTGACCGGGTATTGTATGGAAAGCGTGCTTATTTTCGATTATCGGATCGGAACCCTTCTCCGGCGCTGCGGCATGCAGCCCTGGGGGTTGTCGGTATTTGCGCTATGCAAAAAAGCTGCATAATCATACCGTGTTACAACGAGGCGGGGCGGTTGAACCTTGACGCCTTCCACCGTTTTATCGTCGCGGAGAAGAGTGTCGATTTCTGCTTTGTCGATGACGGGAGCGGTGACGGAACCGCTGCGCTGCTGGAGGAATTCGTCGCCGCTCATCGCGAACGATCGCGTCTGATTGCGGTCGGCTCCAACCGGGGCAAGGCCGAAGCGGTGCGCAGCGGCGTTTGTGCATCGCTCGAAAACGGGCCGTTCGATCTGATCGGCTACTTTGATGCTGATCTGTCGGCGCCGCTTTCGGCGATCAGCGGCTTCGTCTCCGTTTTCAGCCGGAAGAAACGGTGCCGGTTCGTGCTGGGGTCGCGTTTTCGCCACATGGGGGTGCGGATCGTGCGCAGCAATGTCCGCCATTATCTCGGCAGGGTATTTTCGACGTTATCAAGCATGCTTCTCGACCTCCCGGTGTACGATACACAGTGCGGCGCCAAACTGCTGCGCACCGAGACGGCGCGGACGCTGTTTAACGAGCCGTTTGTCAGCAGGTGGCTTTTCGATGTGGAGCTGCTCGCGCGGATGATCGTCCATTACGGCCGCCTGGCCACGCTCGGAAGCGTCGTTGAACTTCCCCTGCGGGAATGGGATGAGCGAAAGGGCTCACGACTGAACTGGCTTTATGCGATTACCGTACCGTTCGAGCTGATCAAAATTAAAAAACGGTATTTCCCGAGAAAGAAAAAGTAATAAAATAACGTCGTGCCGGGGCCCGTTGCAGCGGCGGAAAACAGCGCAGTGTACCTGTGCTCCTATGAGCGCCGTCGGAGTTGATCGAAGGTACGGCGGAGCGTATCGATAATGCCGCGGGCATGGATCATTTCAGCCGTGCTCTCATGTTCCAGAAGGCAGTAACAGTAGTCGTAAAGATGAAAGAGCCCCTTTGCAATGGCATCGGCGGGTTTGAGGGAGCGCTGCAGGAGTATGAGCATATTCTGCGCCCGGTCGAGCAGCGGCCGGCGCAGTGCGGGATCAGTTCCCAGCGCCTGACGAAGCTGCAGGCAGCACTGCTCGTGCAGCATGCAGACGAGCCGCGGATGCGAAGCGGTCTCTATCTGCATGCGCAGATAGTATTGTGCCGTATCACGGTGCGCCGGTTTCATGACGTGCATTCAGCGGGGTGCCTCAACCCGATTATCTACCTGAGAATTCCCATGATATGGTTCCGGCTGAACTCGTTGAACCGCTGGAATGCCGTCAGTCCGCCCTCCCGCAGCAGCTGCTGCCGCGTCAGCTCGGCGATTCCCTCCGCCAACTCCTGGTCGCGTAAAACCGACTCGGCCGCCTGTGTATTGATCATTGCCACCGACAGGTTGTTGACGGTGGAGGCAAACCGGTTGATCGTGGCACCGACGGCGGCGCGCTGTTCGCCAAGTGACTGCAGCGCGCCGTCGATGTTGTTCAAGGCCGCCTGCGCCTCCGCCGCAGTGGCGATCGAGGTGCCGGCAATGCCTGAAGCGGTTGTCGTGAAATCGATCCGCGGCAGAGTAATCTGATCACCTGCTTCGGCACCTGCCTGAACCGATGCCGTTCCGGACGCAAGATCAGTACCGTTGGAAGTGTTTTGCCGGTTATAGTCGGTTCCCTGTGCTAGACGCTCAATCTCCTGCGTGAGTGCCTGGTACTCCGTATCGAGCGATCGGCGGTCGGCATCGGTGAGCGTGTCGTTGCGGCTGGCCATAGCCAGTTCGCGCTGCCGCTGGAGCATATCGCCGATCTCATTGGCCGAACCCTCGGCGATATTCAGCGCGGCCGTCGCATCCTGAACATTCTGCGAAGCCATCTTGAAACCTCTGATGTTGCTGCGGAGCTGTTCAGATACTCCCAGACCGGCGGCGTCGTCCGAAGCCCGGTTGATCCGTTGCGCGGTTGAGAGACGCTCCAGGATTTTCTGCAGTGCGCGGTTGGTTTTTTTCAGCGCATTCGAGGTTTTTTGCACGCCGGATGCATAGTGCAGGTTGCCCGTACCGCCTATTTGCATGGTACACCTCCCTTGATGTGTCTTTAACTATATAACTTCCCCTGGTTTTTTATCGGCTTTTTTTAGGGAAAACTTTAGTTTTTTTTTCAGGAAAGTGGTTTATGGAACCGGCAATTACTTTTTTTCCCGGCCGGCCGCAATAGGAAATGAATTTTTAGAGGTCCCCTTAAAGGAGATGAGCGATGTATCGTATAAAAATACTGTTTATACTGCCGGTTGTTAGTATTTTCATTTTCTGGAATATTAAAGAGTATGATCCGGCATAACGAAAGAACAACATACCGCTCCCGTGTTTACAGTAATGAATAAATTCATCAATAGACAGATGCTGCTTGCTGCATGTATCATTTTTCATTCGGAACACTGTTGTGCGCAGCCTAAAACGGGCTATGACGCAAACCCGTATGATATTGGCGATTTAAAGGCGATCATGGCGGATATGCACGTGTATATCGATCTTCTTGATTCTGCGGCGCATCCTGACGACTGGCCGCATAACGAATTCGGAGAATGGATGCCGCGAACTGAAATCGAGGAGGCGATCCGGCTGGGTTTGAATTCAATTGCCAGTATCATGCCTGAATTCAATTGGCGATTTGTTGAAAAGCAACCCGCGGAGGGATTGATAGTTCGAATACGCGGCGGCGGGACGAGTTTTTCTTCAATGCCGCCGTGGTACCGCAAAACGACGCGAACCATTGAAATCGGCGCGGGAAACATCTCATTTCGACGGCTGGACTTTGCCAACAGCTCTATGCGATATCGTTATGAAGTCAGCATCACCGATCCTGCATTCGACCCGTTAAAGGATGACTGGAGCACAAGAACAAATTATCACTATTTCGGAACGCTTCTCGGGCCTCACTGGGGGAACAAAGATATGGCGGCGTATGTGATGCATGAATTTTACCATCTCATCACCGGCAACCACCTGAATATGGATAACAATAATACCGTTTCTCCGAAACCGACTGCACAGTGGAGATCGAGGTTCTGTTCTCGAGAAACCGATCCGCCGTCAACTCTCCATGGGCAGGGTCCCCTCAGCTGGCCTATAGTATTGGTGAAATTGCGTACCGGAAACATTTTAAACGATAACTCGATAAAAAGTCCGTCAATCTGCATCTCTTCCTGTCCTTCGGGCTGGAATCTTCGCTCCATGACGGACATCGATGCGGATAGGCTGGCAACCGGAAGATGTTCATCGGCAATTCATTACAGTGCGAATCTTTCCGGCACGATATCGGTGGATATATCGGATGTTGCTGCTGCCAGACAGGTGACCGGTACAGCTACCCGTTTCACTTCCGAATTACGTGTCGGCAACATCATTTACGTCAATTACGAATATATCTGTGTCGCATCCATTCAGGACGATACGCATCTTTTGCTCGCAGGTCCGAGCTTCAGAAATCTGAGCAACAGCACCTATACAATCGTTACAAATGCAAGCTACACCGCACGGAACGGATATGTACCGGTCAATATCGACCAAACAGTGCCGAAAAGCAATCCGCACCAGGGGTATACGGTCTCATATCCCAAAATACGGGACGGCTGGCGAATTAAAATGCAACAGAGAAATACAAAACGGGTTACATATCTCGATAACTGGCATGATGCGCAATCGTTGATGGAATGGTCGACCACGGGAGATCCATCCCCGGTGGATGCAGACTGGTTTGTGGTTGCCGTTCTCGATAAGAAGGAATAGCATATTTCCCGCGATATACTCTATTGCTTCCGTGTGTTTAAAAAAATCACCATACCGTTTGATCGGAATGTAGGAATCGTCGCCCTGGCCCTGTTCATGCTGATGTCGGGAATGAGTCTGGTGGGGCCGTTACTGCCGTTGTTTATAAAAGAAATCGGCGGATACACTCCCGGGGAAGCGGCGGTATGGACCGGTGCGATTCAGGGGATCACCTTTTTCATGGGCGCCCTTTTTTCGCCGATATGGGGAAACCTGGGCGACCGTTTCGGACGGAAGACCATGGTGTTGCGCGCATTTTTCGGCATGAGCGTTACCATGGCGCTTATTTCGTTCGCCGCCACGCCCTCGGGGATTTTCGTCATACGAATGATCCACGGATGTTTGGCCGGCGCCATTTCCGCCTCCGTCGCGCTGGTTGCTTCCTTTACCAGTGAAAAAAGGATGGGCTCGACGCTTGCCTTTCTCCATACCGCCATTCTGGCGGGCAATATCGGAGGACCGTTCATCGGCGGCATTCTGGCGGACGCTTTCGGTTTCAGGGCCTGTTTCCTTATTACCAGCGCCATTCTGCTGCTGTGCGGGATTCTCATCTTGCTTTTTGTCAAAGAGACATTCACCCGGCCGGCAAAGGAGGCGACCTATTCCATACGCGACAATTTCCGCTATTTTTTCTCCAACCGACAACTTTTGATTATTTCACTGGTCGTGTTACTGGTTCAGATGGGACAGATGGGCATCGGTGCGGTGCTTCCGCTGTTTATCGCCCAGCTCTATCATTCGACGGTAATGGTTTCCACGGTGGTGGGTTCGGTGTTCGCCGTCACCGGTTTTTCGGCCGCCATTGGAGCATCGTTCTGGGGACGGAGGGCGGATAAAAAGGGATTCCGCCCCTCGCTGCTTGTCGCCGTCGGAAGCGCGGCGATTTCCCTGTTCGTCCTTCCAATGGCGGGCAGGATGTGGCAGGTCTATCCGGTTCGTCTGGCGACGGGTCTGTTTGCATCCGGAATTCTTCCGATGCTCCAGTCGCTCGTTGCCCTGAATACGGTCGCGGAACGGAGGGGCGGCATGGTCGGGACGGTCATGATATCCCACTGGCTCGGCAATGCGCTGGGGCCTGTCTGCATGGGAAGCATGGCGGCGGTCATCGGATTCCGCGTCTCCCTCGCCTTTTCGGGTCTGCTCTTCTGTGCAGCGTGGCTGGCGGTCGCAGTCGGTATCGACGAAAAAAGGGTGGAGGAGGTGAACGTGACCGGAATCGAGACGATCGCCGCGGAAGCGTGATGCTGCGGCAGTGCGTCGGCGACGGCAGGGCTGCCGTCAGTAGGTAATTTGAACCGTCAATAAACTGGAAAATATTCTCAAGAACAGCGAGGTCGCTCCGGCGGCAGCCGCCCAAACGAGGTCCTCGGTTTCCCGGTCTTCAAAATACTGCAGCTCGTCTGCCGAGCGGGCAGTGATACTTTCTTTATTATGTGAATAATAATTGTAAACGGATAATCCGAAGATAAGGTCGCTTCCCACGCCCCCTCCGAGAATGAAAAATCCCGAAGCGTCCTTTTTCAACAGGGTACGTCCCATACCGGCGAGTACCATATTGAGGCGACGCAACCGTTTCTTCCGGCGATTCCATTCGAGATACTTCACGGTGAATTGCTTGAAGGTATCCTGAACGGCCAGTGTTGCCCCTGAATTGAGGAACAGCTGCCTGCTGATCGGTATATGGGTTCTGTTCGTTAACATCAACGAATAGTGGCCGGGGTGCATGTCGCTGAAAATCGCCGGGGTCCGGCCTTTAAAACTGTTGTTGAGGATAATGCCCGCCCGGGGAGGCATGGTTGAAATCATCAGTTTGCTGGGCAGCGGGGTATAAGAAATCTTCAACCCGGCAGTATCACCGGGCGTGGTGTTAACATTATAAAAACCGTCTTTAAAGCCTTTCCGTCTGATCTTAATATCGTGAGCGCCGGCGGGAAGCGGGAGGAGCGCCTTTCCGTGCATATTGACGAATATGCCGTCGATTTCGACCTTAGCAGTAACGACCAGTCCATCGATTGCCAGCCAGGAGAATTGTTTCGGTTCAATGGTGATGTCCGATGTCGTCAGTGCAGACACGGAGACGGTCGAACTATACGGTTCGTAACCGTCGCGTTGACTCTCGATCGTATATTCTCCCGGTTCCAGGGAATCGAGTTGAAACGGCGTCTGGAAGCTTCCTTTTCCCGAAACGGTCACCGGAAGGCTGATAATTGAGCTCTGTACACGGAGCGAGCCGAAGGCGGGGGCAAGAGCAACAATACATTTTTCCAATCTTCCGGCGGTGACGGTCACTTCCATAGAACCAGCCATTTTTCCGGAATTAACTAAAACAGTGTGTTTTCCGGCATCAATTTCCCGGTAAGTCGCAGGCGTTGTTTTCTTCGTCTGCGTGCCGTTGATGGTGATGTGTCCGTTTTCAGGCTTCGACTCGATGAATAGAATTCCTTTTTTATTCAACACTGCGGAGTCGCCTGTCGTTTTTTCAAATGCTGCGGTGAAGTCCCGTACAAATGCCGGAATGTCGGATGAAATGAATGTGGAGAATGTGCTCTGAAATTCATTACTTTTTGCGATAACGACCCTGCCGTTTTTCACTTCGATTATCCGGGCGGAGACGGCGGTGATTCCCTTGACTCGAGAAAAACTCCCGGCAAGCAGGTACGAAACGCCGAGCGATTTTCCCGCAGCAATGAGCTTCGAGGCACAAACCCCGGAATCCATGTGCGGTAATCCCTGTTTTTCCAGTGCATCGATCATCAGAAGCGGTTCAATCATCCTGTATTTCGATAGTTCAACGAACGATGCCCGGAACTTGTCGGAAGCCATGACGATTTCATTGGCCTCAAAACCGGCTCCCTCGAAATCGAGGATGGCGACGGTCACCTCCTTGAAAGGTGAGGCGGCTGTACCTGAAAGCAGAAAGAGTGTAAAAAGAAAAGAGTATCTCATTCGATGCCGCGTTTTCATCTACCGGTTTCCGGGAATGGTGCGCCGGCATAATTGTACCATAAAAAGCATGTGCTGTTAACTAATCTAATAATCGCACCTGCCGCTGGAAACTTTTTCAGTACGTCGCACGGGAGTATACTACGACTGCCGTATCCTCGTGACGCGGCAAATGTATTTTCCAACAGCGAGAAGAGAGAAACGGGGCGGCGGGAGGGCGTTTATATATGACTTTCGAAAAAGGTTTCATGAAATCAACAACCGGCCGGATTACCCTCATCTTCGATTTCGACGGCACTATTGCCGACACGATGGAAACGCTCATGCGGATTTACAACCGTATCGCCCCCGAATACCATTGCCGGCCGATTGACGATGATGTCCGTGAGACTTTACGGAAAAGGAGACCTCAGGACCTCATGAGGGAATATGGCATGAATCCCGTGAAAATGCCGGTTGTCGTTCTCCGCATGCGCAGGGAGGTACGGGGATGTATAGCACGGGTCAGGCCGATCAGCGGGATTGCGGCGGCGCTTCGCGGGCTCAAATCCGCAGGATATGCGCTGGGGATCATCTCTTCGAATGCGCCGGAAAATGTGCGCACCTTTCTGGCGGTGAATGATCTCCACGGCCTGATTGATTTCATCCAGAGCAGCAAACATGTGTTCGGTAAAGCAGCGGTCATCAAACGGCTCATGCGGAATAGGGGCATTTCACCGCGGCAGACGGTTTATATCGGCGATGAAACGCGCGATATTGAAGCGGCGCGAAAAGCCTCCGTCGCCGTGGTGGCGGCAAGCTGGGGGTATCAGGCACGGGAGGCGCTCGAAGCGGCGCGACCCGACCGGATTGTCGATGACCCGGGAGAACTGATCGGGTGCATTCGCGGATTGACGTGATGGCCGTTTTTAATTAGATTATAGCCAACAAGGTGGTGTGTTTACTCTTCTCCTGTTTCGATAACAACCTCGCCACAGGTGGTGTATTATGATGAAACGAGCATTGTTTTTTCTGTCGTTTACGATAGTCTTTTTATTGCTGATGCTCTGCGAACTGCCGCAGGATCCTGAAACGATCGTCGAAAACAGCAATGTCGAGCTGGCAATCGATTCACTGAGTGCCGATTCCTCGGGAATGTACCATGATACGCTCGGAGATTGCATCTCGTTTCAGGTGAACCGCATACTCGGCAACCTTATCGACTCGTTTATCGTCGATTTCGGAGACGATTCGTCGATTGTCTTTTCAACGGATGAATTTCAGGAAGACACGTTCGATTTCGAATACTGTTTCACCTCAACGGGCGCCATGCTTGTCGGCATCTCGATATACCGCACCGACGGGACGGTCCGCAGGGTCGACAGCGTCGTGATTATTGACATTGTCAACAGACGCCCCGCTTTTCTGGAGGGCAGGCCGGATACCGCCTATGCGGCGGACGACGGAGATTCAATCATTATTCCGCTGCAGGCGATTGATACCGACGGCGAAACCATCGAATTTTTCATCGGTGATAAGGAGGTGCCCGAGAGCGCCACGGTGGAGATCGTCGGCGATACGTCGCTGGTTGTCGTCACGCCGTACAACACTGCAGGCGTCTATGGTATCACCGTTGAAGTTTCCGATGGCGTAGATACGGTCGCGACAACGGTTACACTGTCGATCAGCGATAGAACACCGCCGAATCCGCCGCGGTTTCTAAGCCCTTCGATCGTTACGACGACGACGCCCCTCTGGGAGTGGGAGCCGGGGGGAAACAGCGGCAACGGCGTTTATCGCTATGTCCTTGATAACAATGACTTCTCCGGAGATAAGGGAACCGAAACCGACACAACCTTCTTTAGGTCTCCATCGAGCCTTATCGAAGGAACCCATACGCTCTTCATCCAGGAGCGCGACAGCTCCGGCAACTGGTCGAAAACGGCGTCATGGGCGATTCTGATCGATCAAACCGGTCCGGAAGCGCCCCAGGTGACGGGAACGACGCCCACCAACGATCGCACGCCCACCTGGACATGGATCGGATCGGGTGCCGAGGAGCCGGTTTTCCGCTTCAAACTCGATTCGGCGAAGTTTACGGCGGCCGATACAATCGATACGACGGCGACGTCGTTTTCTCCCGACGAGGAACTCGACGAAGGCGACCATACGCTTTACGTTAAGGAAAGGGACGAGGCGGGCAACTGGTCGGCTTCGGGGTCATTCACCATCCGCATCGACATCACCGGTCCCCAGGCGCCGACCGTAACGGCCGTAACACCCACCGCCAACCGCCGGCCGGAGTGGACATGGACCGCAAACGGCGGCGGCAAGGGGTATTTCCGATGCGCGCTCGACTCGAATGTCTTTTCCGGTAATGAATCGTTCACTTCAGCGTTGACCTACATCGCCTCGGCCGACCTCGAGGAGGGCGAGCACACCCTCTATGTACAGGAACAGGATACGGTGGGCAACTGGTCCTCATCCGGTTCGTTCGCCGTCACCATCGACGTAACGCCGCCGGGGGCGCCCGTATTCACCTCGAAAACCGCTCAGGATACGTTGCAACCGGAGTGGACATGGACATCCGGCGGCGGGGGAAGCGGAAAATACCGGTACCGGCGTGACGATGAAGATCTTGCCGGGATCACCCCGATTGCAACAACCAGCTACAGGGCGCCGGAGAACCTTACCGAAGGCCCGCATACCCTTTTTCTGCAGGAGATTGATTCCACCGGCAACTGGTCGGCGGTCGTCTCCCAGGTGATCATCGTCGATACATTACCTCCCGCCGCACCCGAGGTGACGGGAGATGTGCTTACCAATAACCCGAAACCCACCTGGACGTGGACCTCCGGAGCGGGCGGCGACGGGAACTACCGGCTGAAGATCGACGCCAATGATTTAGAGAGCAGTGCAATCAGCTCCGACACTACCGCCTACACACCCGATGACGATCTCGACGAAGGAGCCCACTGGTTCTACCTCCAGGAGCGCGACGCGGCAGGGAACTGGTCAAAGACGGATTCGTTCATGACGACAATCGACCTTACCCCTCCGGATACCCCGACGGTGTTGGGATCACTGGTTACCAACAGCCTCAGGCCGGCCTGGTCGTGGAGTTCGGGCGGCGGCGGGATCGGTGAATACCGGTACAGACTCGATTCGGACGACCTGTCGGAAGAAGCGACGGTCACGTCAAGTACGAACTTTACCCCCGAAGACGATCTGGCGGTTGGCGACCATGCGCTGTATGTTCAGGAACGGGATGCCGCGGGCAACTGGTCGGCAACGGGGAGTTATACGACGACGATCGATACGACCGCCGCAGGCGCTCCGTCGGTGGCTGCGGTTTCGCCGACCAACGACACGACGCCCACCTGGAGCTGGACCTCGGGCGGCGGCGCGGAAACGTACCGGTATAAGCTTGACAGCCAGGATTTCACCGAGGGCGCCACGGAGACGACCGATCTTTCGTTTACGCCGGGCAGCGCGCTTTCGGAAGGGGTGCACATTCTCTTCGTTCAGGAGATCGACGATGCGGGCAACTGGTCGGCGACGGGCCTCTGCGTCGTACAGATCGACCTGACGCCGCCCTCGTCGCCGTCCATTTCCGGCGTATCCCCTACCAATGATCTGACGCCCGCATGGTCGTGGGAGTCGGTCGATGGAGCGGGGGTGTTCCGGTTCAAGCTTGATGACGACGATTTGACGACGGGCGCCACCGAAACCGATGAAACGTCGTTTGCGCCCGCAGCGGATCTCGCCGCCGGATCGCATACGCTCCATCTTCAGGAGCGCGACGCCGCGGGGAACTGGTCGGCGACCGAATCCCTGGCCGTCGTCATCGACACGACCCCGCCTGCGGCTCCCGTTGTTTCCGGCACAACGCCGACCAATGACCGTACGCCGTTGTGGACGTGGATTTCGGGCGGAGGAGGCGGCAACGAAACGTTCCGGTACAAGCTCGACGATGCGGATTTCGACGAAACATCGGCGTTTCAGTATCTTCCCGACGACGATCTCTCCGAAGGATCGCATACGCTCTATGTGCAGGAACGCGATGCGGCGGGGAATTGGTCGGAAAGCGGCGAAAAAGCGATCGTCATCGACATAACCCCGCCCGGAGCACCGACGGTGACCGGCGACGCGCTCACCAACGATCCCACGCCGACCTGGAGCTGGACGTCGGGAGGGGGCGGGAACGGCCAATTCCGATTCAAGCTCGATGATGCGGATCTTTCGACGGGTGCCACTTCGACCGAGGTGAGTTCCTATACGCCGCCCTCAGCCCTGTCCGAAGCGTCCCATACGCTTTACGTCCAGGAACGCGACACCGTGGGCAACTGGTCGTCCTCCGGATCGTACGCCGTTACCATTGACGTGACGAAACCGGGAAAACCCGCCTTCATTTCGGGAACTACCGGCTCCCCTTCGGGGTCCACATCGCTCACCTGGAAATGGCAATCGGGCGGGGACGGCAACGGGACGTTCCGGTACAAACGTGACAGCGGCGGCTGGACCGATCTATCCGGCACCACCTATTCGGCAACGCTTGGCGAAGGGCTTCACACCCTTTCGATTGCCGAACGCGACGATGCGGGAAACTGGTCGGATTCGGCCTCCCGTGCGATCTATGTACTGCCCGCGCCGAGCAACCTGGAAGCCGAATTAGTTATCGGTCACATTAAGGGAGAAGGGGGGGTAAAACTGACATGGGCCAACAATGCCGACGCCTACGACAGTATCCATGTATACCGATTAATGCTTGACTGCGAAATAAAATGTAGGCCCGTTAAAATAAAAACTCTCGGCAAGGGGACCACCGAGTTCCTTGATACCAAGGTAGACACGTGCGAATCATACCGGTATTACGTTGCTGCATACCTGAACGGCGTGGGCTCAACGGAATCTCCCTGGTCCAAGGACATTCTTGTCGGAACCCCGGAAGCATGCAAGGGATTTATCAGGATCATGGATCCTATTATCAGAATAGATCCCATCACGATCGATCCCATCCTGATCAAGGAGTAGAGACGCAGCGTGCTGCGTCTCTGCCATCTAGCATCACGTCAACCCGCCCCATCCCGCACCCTTGTCGAGACGCCATGCCATGGCGTCTCTACCTCTACCACGAGCGCGACAACGGGGACGATCGTTATGCGGGCATCCGAGACATTTCGGCGACACACGGCTGTGTGTCTCTACGGACACTGCCCCGGTTCCCGCCTCGCGGCGCGTGCACCGGAATTACCTGAATTATTTTCAAACAGCACTATATTTATTGAGAAAAACTGCTTCGTGGCAATACTAATAAGGGGATAAAGGTTTTATTCACAGTTAAAACGATTAAATTTGAAGAAAAATAAGAAGGGAAGATAATGATTGGAAAGAGAACGACCAGGGGTTTGGGCGCTGCAGGATGGGTGGTGGTTGGCATTATCGTTGGTATCGGGGCCCAGGACATCGATCTGCAGGGCAGAGTGGTTGATCAGAACGGCCAGCCGGTCGCCGGTGCGCTGGTGGAGCTCGTTACAAACGGATTATCATTCACCACCGCCGAGAACGGACTGTTTCAGCTTGAAGGCACTGTTACCGGAGCGGCCAACAAGGGCGGCGACAAAGCATCACGCTTCATTGCCCTTAACCGGAAATTCTTGGAACTGGGATCTGTTACCGATGCGGTCATTACCGTTTTTTCCATCAGGGGAGTGCTGCTTAACCGGCTTGCAGTCAAGGAACAGATCCGGATCCCCGTTGACAGGATCATTCCCCCGGCCGTTCATTCACAGGCGGTTGTGCTGTCGATAGTGACGGGGCGACAGACCGTCCGTCTCAAAGCGATAGGATGCGGCGGTCAGTGGCAGTGGGACGGAACCCTTATTTCAAGGGCCTGTCGGAAGAACGGCGAGCAAAGGAACGCCTCGGTTCCCGCCGTCGATACGTTGACGGTGGACAAAGAGGGAAAGCAGCGAGTCGCGCTGCCGATAAGCGGGCTTGTCGCTGTTTTGAACGATATCGTTGTGTACAATATTTTCGAACCGAATCCTGAAAATCTGCCCCCGAATATGATCGGCGACGTCGTATTCTCTGAACCGAGCATGACCTTCAAGGGGCAGCTTTCGATCACCATGAGTACAACGATTACCGGGGCGGAAATCCGCTACACCGTGGACGGATCGCTGCCGACGGCCGCGTCGACGCCGTATGACGGGACACCGGTTGCCGTTTCCGCCACCACGCAATTGCGTGCCGCTGCGTTCAAGGACGGAGCGTCCTCCGGCAGGCCGAGTACCGCGATTTACGTCGCCCGCAGCATCGATGTTACTTCCGATGTTCCGCTGATCGTCATGGACGGCTACGGCAAGGGGAAGCCGACAAAAGATAAATCGATTTATCTCGATCTGGCGTTCATGACCTTCGAGCCGGTGAACGGCGTCGCTTCGATCGCCGCACCGCCCACACTGGCGACCCGTGCGGGGTACCATTTGCGCGGGCAATCGTCGATGTCGTTCAAGCAGGCCCCCTACAAGATCGAACTATGGGACAACAACAGCGACGATGCCGACTATCCGGTGCTCGGAATGCCTCCCGGCGCCGACTGGGCCCTGATATCGCCTTTTACCGACAATACCCTGATACGCAATGTTTTCGTCTTTTCGCTGGCGGAGGCGATGGGGCTTGCGGCCATGCAGTACCGCTTCGCCGAAGTATACATCAACCAGGACAGCCTTCCTCTTGACACAAGCGATTACCAGGGAGTGTACACCCTTATCCAGACGATCAAGAACAAAAAAGGACGGCTCGATCTCAAGCAGCTGCGGCCCGACGATACCGATCCGGCGAAACTCTCCGGAGGGTACATCATGAAATTCGACCAGATGGCGATGGACACCAGCGAGGTGGAACTGGCGTGCACGGGATCGAAAAAAATGAGCGGCGGATTCGGCGGAGGAAGAATCGACAGCACCGCCACCTGCTGGGACGACCTGGAGCTGGTCGATCCGGCGCCGGCAAATTCCCTGCAGATCGCCTGGATCACCGACTACTGTCAGCAGTTTCACAATGCGCTGCACGAGAAACCCGCGGGCAACTGGAAGCAGTTCATCGATATGCCGAGTTTCGTCAACCTCTTCATCGTCAATGAAATAACAAGGAACGTCGACGCCTGGATACGCAGCCACTACATGCATAAGGAGCGGGGGGGGCCTCTCACCGCAGGGCCGGTATGGGACTACAACTTTGCGCTCAACAATTTCGCCAGGGACACGGTGGGATGGCATGTGGAGGAGAACCGCCGGGGGAGCAACGACTGGCATACGCTGATCTGGAAACAGCCGGAGTTCAAGAGCGCCGTTAAAGCGCGCTGGAACGAACTGCGGCCGACGCTGCTCTCGGACGCCGCCGTTGCCCGGCTCGTCGACGAGGTAAGGGCGCCGATTGTCAATGCCGCAGAACGCAACCTCATCAGGTGGCCCGTTGACTCGAGTTCTCTCTTCGGAAGGGGGTTCGGCAACGATACCCTGCAGCCGAAGACGTGGACGGGCCAGATCGACACGTTGAAAGCATGGACGAAACGACGTATGAAAAGCCTCGACTCCTCGATGGCAACACTGCCGTAAGCGGGGGGCAATAGCCCGGACAGTAGGGCAATAATTATTTTACGTTCAGCAATTGTGTCTCTTACCACCCGATCGTCAGAGGAGGCGGAATGGACCTGAGAGGGTGCGGTTTGACGTTGATCGTTGCGGCGGCAGTCGCTTTCGGAGCGCAGGAACAGCAGGCCGAGCCGAATTTCTATCCGCATAATATCGGTGCGGGAGCCGGTTTTTCCACGGGCCTGGGCCTGTCGTACCGTCACTGGTTCGAGAACACCTACGGCCTGCAGATCAATTTCATTCCATTTGTCAGTGAACAGGGGGAGTATTATAACCGGTTCATAAGCGTCGGACTGACCGGCCTGAAGATACTCAGGCAGGCCCGCATGGTCAACCTGTTCGGCTATGTCGGCGTGCACGGGCTTTACCACAATGAACGATTCGAGGAAACCGACGAGGTGAGCGAAGAGCCCGGTACCGGAATATATCATGAAAAGAGCACGACGTGCTTTATCGGTCTTGGCCCGGGCATCGACATTCATTTCTGGAAGCTGTCGATCAATGCCATGGCGGGCATTGCGGGACGGTTTGCCGGCAGCGACGACTGGGCGATGCAGATGTCCGGCGAGACGGCGCTGTACTATACGTTCTGATGCGAGGGGCGAAGCCCTTTCCCTTTTTTTTGGCACCACAGCGGCGATACGCGCGCGGCGACCGTTTATCCTGCGATAGCGGAGACGGAAGGCTGTTTTCCGGCGGCACGCTCAGACGGAATCGCCGGCTTCCCGGATCTCATCTATCGCCTTCCGTAAAAAATCCCGCGTGTAATAATCGTCGTCCACCACCGTGCCGTTCCAGACGACGACATCAAGGTCGATCGTGCGCGGGCCGTAGTTGTTTTCCGTCTTGACGCGTCCGAGCCGCCGTTCGAGTGCTTTCAGAGCTCCGGTAAACCGGTCGATATCAAGATCGGTTTCGATAAGGGCGGCGCCATTGACGAAATCCGGTTGTGCGGCGAATCCTATCGGCGCCGTGACGATAAGCGAAGAGGACCGGATGAGCCGGTGCTCCTGAGCAAGGCTGTCGAGCGCCCGTTCGATATGCCGGTACGGATCGATGTTCGATCCGATGCCGATGAGAACCCGGTTCATGATTCACGGCGCGCCGAGAGGGTGATTGAAACCGAATCGGCGAACCGCAGCGCTTTTGGTTTGTCA
>JAFGNB010000333.1 GCA_016927235.1 Chitinispirillaceae bacterium | reverse complement strand
TGCCAGGTTGTTGGTATGCAGCCACCCCTTCTGTACCGTTGAAGCGACAAAGTTGAACCTGCCGATCAAATGAGTAGCAAAGACGTATTTCCCGTCCGGAGAAACGGCAATACCCATCACCGAAGTGCTTCCCCGACGGAGAGGAATGTGCGCGGTAATGTCACCTTCCGCGATATCGATCAGCGTGATGTTGCATGCGATAGTTGATGTATCAATCGAGAGTTCAGCCGGCAGCAGATTTCCCACTACCAGCATCTTCCCGTCGGGAGTGATTGCAGCGCAGCAGGGCTCACGCACCGCCTCGATGCGCCTTATCTCCTGCTGAGCAGCAAGATCGATCTCCGATACATTATCATCGAATCGATTGCAAACAAACAGTTTTTCCCCGTCCGGCGTAATCACCGGAGCACGGGCGCCGTGGCCCACGGCAATGCGGCTCCTTACTCTTCCTGAAGCGATATCGACGACACACACGAGCCCGTTGGGCCAGAGGTCTGATGAACAGGTCGCATAGAGCGTTGCCTCTTCGGGAGCAACGGCGCAGCCGGTCACCTCATTGGGAAGCAGGATTCTTTTTTCTACTGCCCCGCTTGCCACATCGAACACTGCGATCCGTTTTGCCGTCTGCTCGCAGATATAGATTTTTTTGCCGTCAGGTGAGGGGACAAGGTCGGTCGGGGAACGGTATTTCGGCTTTACCAGGGTCGGCAGGTCGCGGTTGAGCGCGAGCAGTTCGAAGATAACGCTCGGGGGAACAGCCGACACTGTTTCGTACTCTGAAGCAAGACATGTAGTAATGCCAAGCAGAAAGGAAAAAATTAATTTATTAATTCTTTTCCTTCGCACGGGCCCTCCGCTTTTTAATGAACCTATACAACTCTCTCTTTGGGCAAATGGCATGGGTCGTCCCTCGTACCGGCCATGCATACTGATAACGACAGCAATTTCCTTCCTATAAATATATCACATTTTTAGACGCTTTCGTCATTATTCTGATATGATTATTCATTTCCGCGGGAGTATCGTCTACTGTTCAGACTGCTTCGATTGGCCTGTATTAGGCCTTAAGTAGTTTTTAATGGGGCAAGATGTAATTCACCATGTGATAATATATTAAAGGGGACATCTCTCTGCTTCAGGTATGGCAAGCGTCGTGACCCGATCATGTGTAGAGACGCTATGGCATAGCGTCTCTACCTGTATGGGGGTGATTGGGAGGAATCCATACCATTGTAGAGACGTAGCGCGCTACGTCTCTACAATTTAAATAACCGCCGCACAGAGATGTATAACCATGCATTTGGATTAATTTCTATTGCCCGGCCAACCCCATTGCCGGCTCTTTACCATCAACCCGCCGCGTGCGTGCCCCCTGTAAATGGCGCATGCCCGGCACTACCGGTGTCCCGTTTGGGCGGGAGCCACGCGGAACAGAGGCCTTCAGCCTATAAATCGTCTCATAATAGTTCTACTTTGTTACATCGCATGACTTCGAATTCTTCCCGACGTTCGCCTCACCTCTTCTCCCCCGGCCCCTCTTCCCCTCTCCGTCGACGGAGAGGGGAAGAGGGGTGCCCGAAGGGCGGGGTGTTGGGGTGAGGCGAAAATTGTACAGATAAAAGAGTCAACCTGACCATCTAACAACAGAAAAATAGAATGCACAAATATATAAAAATTCAGGGTCGGGGTCGGTATGTCACTACCCTGATTGTAAGCGTACGGTAAACCGGTGCTGCGCACCGTTCATATTATTTCGCTTTCGGCATCGGCATCGAAATCGATCACGGAATTCGTCTCTTTTCGATACCGATTCCGACCCCGACTCCGAGCGAAATCAACAGTGCTTTCTATTACGAGGAGGCCTATACATCAACAATTGAATCAATGAGGAATTGGCCTGGCTGGGAAAAGTCCTCAGGAATATTCATTTAATAATGGCAATACTCCTCCCCACCCCTCCTTCCAGGTAAAGATCTTATCTCGCAACCGTCACGATCGACTTTTGCATTGCGCCAATGCACCTGAGCGTCGCTACATAAATACCCGGCCGCAGGCGATCGAGCGAAACCGTCTGAGATCCTCCGGTCCCGACACCCCGTGCCGCGGCGACCACCCTGCCGCGCAGGTCGAAGAGGGCGAGGCTCCAGGGGGAAGCGGTGCCAAGGTTGTTCAAATGAATTTTTCCTGCCGCAAGCCGCATGGTCGCTTTCGGCATTGTCCGGCTTGTCGTTCCATTGAAAACCCTTGTCTTAGCTTCGGCGGGGACCGCAAGCGGTTTTTCATCCACATTAATCCCGCTGACGACAAGTTTCGGTACCTCACTCTTCCGGTCGACCTCGTCGAACCTGATGACCACCTCCTGGGTGTCGCCCGGAGCGAACGAAAAGTAGTTGTCATTGTAATGACACGGCAGGATCCGCTCTCCGCTCTGCCGCGTCAGCTTGAGCCTGCAGGCGATTGCGCAGACAGAGGCGGTATTGGCGATTTTAAAGGAAATAGTGTTTTCAACGCCTTCACGCGACCATTCCGCCTCAGATGTCGTCATGGCAAGGGCGGCTTTGGTCATTTTCAGCATGTTGCTGATGTCGGAACCGCTGTTGGGAAGCCAGTAGAAATTTTTCGACACAAGCCCGCCTGAGCCGTCTTTAAGCTTCAGATCGAGGAAATAGGGCGTGGAGGTGCCTTTGGTTATGGCGGCGCCCAGCGCATTGGTATTTGCGGCGTCGGCAGCGACGCTGACGGCGGCGGTTTTCGTCCATACTTGCGATCCGTCAAGATTGTAGGTCGTCCCGGTGGCGCTGTAGTCGCTGATCGCCCGGGGGGTATTATTAACAACCGATACATTGTACGATCCGCTCCCGTAGTACATGATATGAACGGGCTCGCTTCCCTTCTGTGCACCGTACATCGCTCCGGTTCCTTCCAGGTAATAATCGTAGGTCTGCCATACAAGGCTCGGCCACACGCAGTTCGACATCCAGATCAGCAGTCCGGTCGCCCCGTTGAACCGTTTCGCCTGCAATCCCTCCAGATAGGCGCGCCAGGCATCGTAGTTGATAAGCTGCGCCCTGGTACAACAATCTTTTAAATTGTCGGGGGTACCGTAAAGGGTGGTCATCACATTGGTATAGTCGGTCGGCCGGGCATTTAAAACACAGAAATCATGAAACGACCATGATGTCTGATCGATGGGCCATTTGAGTCCCATGGCGGTGACGCTTTCATACGACGGGATGCACTGTCCGCCCAGTTCGGTGTGAAAACCGGTGAGTACGGAATAGATGTTCGCCGGGCTCGTATAGGTATAGGGGCCTCCGCTGTGGACGCTGCCGCTTCCCGAAGAGGCGAGTACTATCCTCGTTCCGTCGAGCTCGGTATGGAAATTCTTTAAAGCGGTAAGGAACGCGGTGGTCGGAGCGGTCTCATTTCTGGCGCACCAGATCGCCACACAGGCACGATTGCGCGTACGATATATTTTATCCCGCATGTTGGCGATGAAGTTTGCCTGATCGTCAACCGGATTCGGCTGGTCGGCCGAATGCGGCTCCCAGAAATCGGACCATACCATGAGTCCGTACCTGTCGCAATAATCGTAAAAAGGATCCCGGTCGGTTCCACCGAGCCAGTCGCGGATCATGTTGAAATTCATCTCCTTATGATACCGGACCTGAGTCTCCAGTTTATGCAGATCCCATTTTTTCATCGCATCGTCCATACCCCAGTTGCCTCCCCTCGCCAGGATGCGCTGACCGTTGCAACTGATGATGAGCCCCGATGAAACGTCCTGAAAGGTGAACTGCCGAACGCCGAAATTGAACTGTACGGAATCGGAAACCGTACCGCCGTCGGGGGTAAAGGATATCCGGCAGTCGTACAGGTTCGGCTCGCCGTAACCGTTCGGCCACCACAACCGCGGGTTGGTCATTGTCAAGCTGGTGAAGCTGACGTTCAACGTGTCATTGGCGGGAACCGTGACGGTTTTCGATTCGAATTTGAGAGCGTTGTTATCGATGCCGGCGTCCAGTGTACCGGAAACGGCCGCAGCGGTCGAGTTTCTGAGCGTTACCTGTAACGGTACGGTCGCACTTGCCGTACTGACGTCGGTGGTCTTTATCCAGGGATGCCGGATAACCACCGGTCCGGTCACCCGCACATATACCGGTTTCCAGATGCCCATATCGCGGTCGGGGATCGTCGGTATCCAGTCCCACCCTTGAGAGGCGATGAAGGTGGGGCCGTCGCGCGACATGACCCCGCCGTTCGGCCCGCAGTTGCCGGTAAGCCGTTGCTTGTGAAGATCTCCCGGGTAGTAATTGCCGCGGATCTTGACCGCGACGACGTTTTCTCCCGACACCGCCTTGTCGGTCACATCGAATTTGGCCTCCTTGAACGCGCCGTACATGGTCCCGACCTGTTGACCGTTGCAATAAACGGTCGCGAAATAGTTGATGCCGCCGAATTCGATCCATACACGCTGGCCTTCAGCGAACGTCGCATTGAATTTCGCGCGGAACCAGTACCTTCGCTGTTCTTTCGCCAGGTCCGGAATATCATACATCTGCTGGCCGACCATGGGATCGTTATACACGCCCTGGTCAACCAGCGTGCCGAGGACGGTTCCCGGAACCGTTGCTTTATACCATTCCGCTGCGGTATACGACGGGGAAGAGATCGTTTCTCCGGTCGCCGATGCGACCTTCGAACTGTCCTGCATCTCCCAGCCGGTGATTTCTGCGCTCTGCTGTGCGAAAGCTGCAACACAGCACAACCCGATGGTCAAGATCATTATCGTTATTTTTCGCACGGTGTATCTCCTTCCCGTAAGTGGCGTTGCCGATGATTATTTAATGTCAAATTCAATCTTTGACATCCACATCCAGTTCCCGAGTCCGTCCATCGCCTCCTGCGGGTCCCCGTTCGAGGTGCCGGTCAGGGAGGTCTCAAGAATGGTATGATCCCGCGAAAATTGAAGGATGAATTTGAAGTGATTAAAAACCGTCTTTTTCATATACACCGACCAATGCCACGGTCCATACGGCTCCGTGTGCGTTCCGCGACTGCCGTATCTCCATGGATTGGGGTTCTGTTTATAACCGCCGCCGATGGGATAGGCGCCCCAGTAACTGTTGGCGAAATCATTCGGCCAGTACTCGAATTCGATGGATACGACGTCGAGAAATGTAAAGGCCGGAAGATTCAATCCAAGCAGGATAAGTGTGCGTTTGTAAAGAGAGTCGTATCCTGGGTAATTGGTGTTGCTCGAGTCTACCGGATAATTTTTCAGTCCGTTCAAGCACACCTCCGAGTAGAATCGTAAATCATTTTTCCCGAAAATATGCTTAAAGGGAAGGAATTCTTTCGGATCGAACGCCGCTCTGAGAATGACTTTCGTTCCGGCGAATGAAAAATCGGTTCCCGCCGGCTCCTGCTCTTCAGGAGGAGGCGTTGTCAGCCGTTCATCCACCGGGAACAGCCGGTACCCGATGGCGCCGATCCCCGCCTCGATGAATTTCAATCCGTCATAATTCGCCAGAAACGAGAGAGAGAAGTCCCTCAACGGCCAGAGATATACTTCACTCGTAAGCATCCCGTCGAGTTTCAATCCCGAGAACGGATTGCTGTTGATACGCAAGCCAAGCAGGCGCTGGTAGGGTGAATCGAAGTGCGTCGGGAAATACTGCGGATACGGATTGACCCTGAAAAGGTAATCGCCGAAGTTCCTGGCGTCGGGGTTGTATTTGAACGGAAAAAAACCCACCCCGACATAGAGCGGCGGTGCGTCGGAATCGCCGATTGAAAAGCTGCCTTCGGAATGATGCGGATAGAATCTGAACCGGGGGCCGAGCAGTTCATACCCGAAGCCGCTTCCGTCGCTGGGAAGGGTATAGGGAAAATAGAGCGCGCCTTCCGCAGCGAGCACGACACGGAGTCCATAAAAACGCTCGGTCGTTAAACCGAGTTGCAGCAGTCCCTGCTGCATCCAGTAGTGGTCGAGTTTGCCTTTTTCCGGATACACCGCATGTGCATATTGTCCATGAACTATCTGCCCGAACTCATACGACCCCATGCCGAAGGGCCGGATGCCGATCTCTTCGAATACGTTGTCCGATTCAGCCTCCCCCACCCCCTCCTCCTGCGCCCGCGCCGACGACGCCGGAAACAGCAGCACACCGGCAGCCAGCCATGCAATCACCCCTCGTTTGCTCCACAAAGTCATATCCGCTCCCGTAGCATTGAACCGTTGATACCGCACGAATCACCACTCCTTTCTTCAGTATCCGGAGTTCTGATTCGCACGCTGAACCCGCCCGTTTGGTTTTGAAAATATAGCTTCTGGAACCGTTCCCATCAGATAAAAATCAGTGGCGGAAGAAGCGTTACCGGTTCAACCATCTTTCGATTTTACGTGGATTGCTGTATATTACAATGTAACCATTTTCGAGACGTGTGATTCTATTTACCGTAAATAAAGGAGAGCTCCATGCGGTTGTTAGGTAAAGCTATTTCACTGCTAGTCGTCTCAGTCGCACTTTTCATCCCGCACACAAATGCCGCTGCGCCGAAAGTGATCGGCGTCTCGCTGCTTTCGCGTGAGCATCAGTTCTACAAGGATCTCGAATCGGGGCTGCAGAGCGAAGCTGCCAAAGCGCACTACAAACTGGTGGTTACGGCCGGTGAGTTCGATCCCGCCCGCCAGGCATCGCAGATAGAGGATTTCATCGCGCAGAAGGTCGACGCGATCGTTCTTGCTCCATGCGATTCAAAGGCAGCCGGAAATTCGATACTGGGCGCAAACAAGGCGAAAATTCCGGTGTTTACCGTTGACATCGCCTCCATTTCATCGCAGGGAAAGGTGGTGTCGCACATCGCCTCCGATAACAGGGAGGGGGGGCGTCTTGCCGGCAAGCTCATCGCCACGGCGATCAACGGAAAAGGCAAGGTGGTGATCATCAACCACCCCGGGGTCACGTCGGTGCTCGATCGTGTTGCCGGTTTCAGGGAGGCGCTTGCCGCCTATCCGAACATCTCCATTATCGCCGATGTCCCCGCGTGGGGGCAGCGCGACAAGGCAATGTCGGCCATGGAAGACATGCTGCTGAAAGTCCCCGACGTCAGCGCGGTGTTCGGTATTAACGACGACTCGGCGCTCGGAGCGCTTGCCGCGGTGGAAGCAGCAGGCAAAAAAACGGTTATTGTCGGCTACGATGCGATTCCCGAAGCCAAAAAAGCGATTGCAGACGGGAAAATCTACGGTGACGTCATCCAGTCGCCTAAGAAAATCGGCGTGCTCGCCATCAAAACGATCGCCGACTACTTTGCCGGGAAAACCGTTCCGGCCACGGTACCGGTCCCGGTGGGTGTCTGGACAAAAGAGAGCAAGTAACCCCCGTCCGCCGGAGAACGTGCATGTCCTGTCTGCTCGAAATGAGAGGAATCGTCAAAGAGTATCCCGGCGTCCGTGCGCTCAAGGGAGTCGATTTCGATCTGAACCCGGCGGAAGTGCATGCAATTGCCGGTGAAAACGGCGCGGGGAAATCAACGCTCATTAAAATCCTCGGCGGCGCCTGCCGTCGCAATGCCGGATCGATCCGCATCGACGGTGTCGAGGTCGACATCGATACGCCGCGCAGCGCCGAAAAATGCGGCATCAGCATCATCTATCAGGAGTTCAACCTGATTCGTTCGCTGTCGGTTGCGGAGAATATTTTTCTGGGGCGCGAACCCCGCAGAGGGGTATTTCTCGATAAAAAAAAGCTCAACGAGGAGGCCAGGGCAATCCTCGATCGGTTGCAGGTGCCGCTCGACATTGAGGAGCGTATCGGCACTCTGAGTGTCGCACAGCAGCAGATGGTCGAGATCGCCCATGCCATTTCGATCAATGCGCGGATCATGGTCATGGACGAACCCTCCGCGACCCTCACCGGTCACGAGCTTGAAAATCTTTTTCATCTCATTGCGTTGCTCAAAGCGCAGGGGACCGGGATTGTCTATATTTCACATCGACTCGAAGAAATCATACGGATCGCCGATCGGGTGACCGTGCTTCGTGACGGCGCTCATATCATTACACGCACGCGAAACGAATACAACCGCGAACTCCTTATCAAAGACATGGTGGGACGGGAGCTGAAGGATGAATTTCCTTCCCGGACGAGGGTAACGGGGACCGAACTTCTGCGCGTCGACAATCTCAGCCGTCGCGGCGTCCTCGAGGCCATCAGTTTTTCACTGAACTACGGCGAAATCCTCGGAATCACCGGGCTTGTCGGTTCCGGACGTACGGAACTGTTGCGGGCGATCTTCGGTGCCGACCGGATCGATCGGGGGACGGTAATGATCGAGGGAAAAACGGTCCGTATCCGCTCTCCCCGCAATGCCATACGCAATGGTATCGCCCTTGCCGTGGAAGACCGCAAGCTTCAGGGGCTCGTGCTCGGCATGAGCGTGAGCGACAATATAACCCTTGCATCGCTTAACGCCGTCAACCGCTTCGGATTCATCGACAAAAAGAAAGCGTGCGCAGCGGCAGCCCTTCAGATCGAACGGTTGCGGATTAAAACCACCGGCATGCTGCAGCGTGTCGGCTCACTCAGCGGCGGCAATCAGCAGAAGGTCGTTCTCGCGAAGTGGTTATCGGCCCGCTCGAAGATCCTGCTGCTCGACGAACCGACCCGAGGTATCGATGTCGGCGCGAAACAGGAGATCTATCTGCTTATCAATACTCTTGCAGCCGAAGGCATGGGAATCATCATGGTATCGTCGGAACTTCCCGAAGTACTGGGAATGAGCGATCGCATCTTTGTCATGCGAGGAGGCGCGCTGCGGGCCCAGTTTACCCGCGGGGAGGCGACTCAGGAAAAGATAATGGAGTGCGCCGCCAATTAAACCTACATGCCGCATCAGCGTGCATACAAAAGGAATCGCCCGATGAAACCGCAACGCTCAAAACATACCTTCCTCGACCGCAACAGTAAACCGATGCGGAATGCGGGGGAGAAACGTCGCCGCAACCCCCTCTCCAAATACGGCATCGGCATCATTTTGATAGTTATCTGCGGCATCTTCACCCTATGGACCAAAGGGCTTTTCCTCCAGCCGCTCAATATCGTAAATGTTCTGCGCCAGATCTCCATCAATGCGATTCTCGCGACCGGAATGACCTTTGTAATAATCAGCGCGGGTATCGATCTTTCGGTCGGATCGGTCGCCGCTCTTGCGGGAGTATTCACCGCCCATCTCCTCCATCTGAGCGGGCTGCCGGTCGTTGCGGTGATCGGCATCGCTTTGACCGGCGGAATGCTGCTCGGCGCGCTGTGCGGTGCGGTAAATGGATTTACGATTACCCGGTTTAACGTACCTCCTTTCATTTCTACCCTGGCGCTTATGACTGCCGCAAGCGGAATGGCATTCATCATATGCGGAGGACGTCCCGTCTGGAATCTTCCGGCGGAATTCAATGTTCTCGGACGGGGATATGTACTCGAAGGCCTGTTGGGACCCTGGCTTCCCATACCGGTTCTTATCATGCTCGCAATCATGGCCGGAGCTCATGTAATTCTCACGCGCACCACCGTCGGCCGGTATATCTACGCGGTGGGCGGCAATGAGGAAGCGGCGCGACTTTCCGGTATCAATGTCGCATTCATAAAAATGTTCGTATATGCCTTCAGCGGGATAACCGCAGCATGCGGCGGAATCCTTCTTGCCTCCCGCCTCGCCTCAGGACAGCCGAATGCCGGCGTCTCCTACGAACTCTATGCCATCGCCGCTACGGTTGTCGGCGGTACCAGTCTCTCCGGCGGAGAAGGGAGCATCCCCGGCACGCTGATTGGGGCGCTCATCATCGGTGTGCTCAGCAATGGCATGAACCTTGCCGGCGTCGAATCATATCTGCAGAAGGTCATTCTCGGTGTTATTCTTCTGGGAGCGGTCATGCTCGATCAGGCGAGAAAAAAATCAACATAGGCCGGCGATCAGCCGCAACGGCCCTCTCCCGCCTTACCCCGTCACTCCATGTCAAAGGGTGATAGAGAGCCGTTCCGGCACTACTCCTTTTATGGCAGTTCCGTTCCTTTACTGCTTCGCCCCTGTTCTCTTCTCTACATGACAGAAACCGACTTCGGTAATGAACTTTTTGCAAGGAGGACATAACTCACCTTTTAACGGAACGGTTGTACCGTCAATTCGCAAAGTCGCTTTATGGATGCCGGAGACTGAAATCCGGGGGTGTGTGGAGGCAGCGATGCGTGATGAAATCTCTTTTATTGCAACGGCAATCGGCAGTATGCCGCATACTGCCGCTGAAGCGGCGCTCGATATCATTTTCGAACACATTCCTTCATGCCCTCTCTGGCCCCAGCTCCCTCAAAGGGGATTCCGCGAACGCACGGAGGTCCAGTTCAGCGAAGGACTCCCCGGCGTGGTGATTGATGCGGTGAACGAGCGCGTATTCTTTGACAGCGGCAACGAAGATCGCCTTGCCGATACCATGTTCGGGTTCTATGAGTCGTATCTGCAATCCGAGGCTGCGGACGAATGGACGGCGTTCAAGATCTCGGAGAAATGCGCCGCCGGGATTCCCGCACTCGAAAAGCGGTTGAAGCGGACACCGATATCGTTTCTCAAGATGCAGACCACCGGCCCGGTCACGATGGGTATGAATATCCTCGATACGAACGGAGAGCCGGTTTGCCGCAACGAGACGTTCCTTGATGTACTTGTCAAGGGATTGATCGCCAAATGCCGGTGGCAGATCAAAAAGTTCGCCCCGCATGCCCGGCAACTGCTCTGCTTCATCGATGAGCCGGTTTTTGCGACCTTCGGTTCCCAGCTCTCGTTGCCGCTTTCGCACTATAAAGTCGTCACCATTATCAATGAAATGGTCGAGTCGGTCCATGCGGTGGGAGCGCTGTGCGGTCTGCATTGCTGCGGAAAAACGGAGTGGACGATCCCCATCGAAGCCGGCGTGGACATTGTCAGCTTTGATGCGTATGAGTTCGGCGAAACGGTCACCCTTTACCCGCGTCTGATAAAAAAACACCTCGAAGCGGGCGGATATATCGCCTGGGGTATCATCCCGGCTTCGGAAATGATTTTTAAGGAGGATGCCGCCTCACTCGTCGCTCTTTATGACAGTCACGTTGAGCGCCTCTGCGCGCTCGGTGTCGACCCTGCACTGGTGCATGCGAAATCGATCATCACCCCTTCGTGCGGGATTGCCGAACTGTCGGGAAACGCCGCAAAGAGGGTTTTCGAGCTGCTCGAAAAAACGGCGGCGCAGCTGCGGGATCGGGGGTAGACGCACCATGCAAAACAGTCGGCACCCGGAGGGGCCCAGAGGCTGAGAACAGTGCCGAATACCTGCGACGTATAGAAGGAGGTCTCGATGAACCGGTGCTGGTTTTTTATTGCAATGCTGATTTCAGCCCATGTCGCAATTGCTAAAGAGGGCTCTGTTCAGGATTCCACTCCGGTGATTACCGTAACGGATGCGGACGGTAACCTTTACCATACGGTAAAAATCGGAAACCAGGTGTGGACCGTTGAAAATCTGCGGACCACCAGGTTCAACGACGGCACTCCCGTTACACACGTGACCGATGATACAGCCTGGGACAGCATGACCACACCCGCCTACTGTTTTTACGATAATACCACCGCATCGAAACGGAAAAAGAAATTCGGCGCTTTGTATAACTGGTATGCTGTCAACTCGGGGAAACTTGCTCCGAAGGGGTGGCATGTGCCGATGGACCATGAGTTCGATACCCTGCTTGTCTATCTGCACACTGGTAAATACATGCCGCGCGGATATTCGGTAGGCAAGACCCTGGCCGCCGCAACCGACTGGATAATTGATAATTCCGCTGACGGCTATGTGGGCAGCAGAACGGCAAAAAATAACCGGAGCGGATTTACGGCGCTTCCGGGCGGGCTGCGCGACGGTTTACGCGGCGGTTTTACCGCGCATAATCTTTTCGGGTGGTGGTGGACGGCCTCGGAGGTCAACAATACTTCCGCAACCGCCTGCATGCTCTTTTATAAAAGCGATTCGCTCAACCGGAAGAAAAAGAATAAAAACTGCGGCCTTTCGGTGCGACTGGTGAAGGATTGATACCGGTCTCCGGATGGCGGCGGGACTGACGTCGTAGCAACGGTTCCGAGCCGGGTGATCAACGCGCAGGGGCTGTTCATGCACAGGGATACGTGCGGTGTCATGACTCCCGAACAGAACGACAGCGCTGCAAATTACGGTATGATGATTTTTACGGTTCCCATGGATATGCCGTGCATGCTTACCTTTGCGAGGAAAACTCCTTTACCGGTAGTAATTTTCAGCGGCGTAGAAGCATGCCGGTTCAACGGTACGGATTTCTTAACGATCTCCCTGCCAGTCATGGAAAAAATCCTCACGGCGGCTCTGCCGCGTGCATCCAATCCTGTCATACGGGGAATGACAAGCTCCCTATCCGTTCCATTATGCCTTACCGTTATCAATCCCTTAGCCTGTACCGGTTCGAACGGCGCGACGATTTCAACCGTTGGGTTTACCGTGACCATGATCGGCTCATTCGCTTCAAACGGCACGGTGAGTTTATTTGCACCGGCATCGTAGACCGGAAAAGCGATTTGCGACGATCCACGATAGACGCTCGTCGGAGCTGCTGGCAGACGCAGCGCCACTGTTCCCGGTAGAGTCATCGCAGGTGCGGATACGGTTATGACGTCATCATCGTCCACCTCGAGTTCCATGACCTTCTCCTTGTCGCCGTCAACGTAATCGATATACGTGAAGGATACGCTCTCGCCCGCACTGCCTGAAAATGCATTAATCGTCATGGTTCGGCTGCCGTCGAACTCCGGCTCCCATTTTTTCGCAAGGCCGGCAAATACCTGACCGGTGGGATAGATCGAATTGGCCTTGATATACACCGGGATCTGCGTCAGCGACATCTCTGGTGAGGTGATATCCATCGGCGTCGGAATCGGGATCGGAATCGGTATTGATATTGATAATGTAGAGACGTACGGTTGTGCGTCTCTACAAAAAAATAAAAAAGTAAGTTGTCGCGGATGGCGCCCTTAACCCCCTCCCTCACGGTCGGGGCACGACATATCGAAAAAAGAGATAATGAATAAGCGAACAGAGGCGCTGCTGACGGCCCCATGCCCGGGGCGCAGGCGCCGTCCCGCCCGCTACCGTAAATGTGAGTTTACTCTCAATGGAGATTGAATCACTATAAAATAGTCGTGTCTCCCGGTGATCTCGGCAATTATTTTATTAACCGTGCCGTGATCCGGCAGTGTCTGCCTTTTCCGAGGAGATGGTTTCATGAATGAGCATGTCTACATCGATCTGCTTGCGGAATCCGTTAAAAAGCACGAATCGCTTCCCTGTCTCCATATTAAACGCGCGGGGACCTACACAAGCTGGACCTACGGCGCATTCCACCGCGATCTGAACCGTCTCGCCTCGGTTCTTAAAAAACACGGGCTTCGGAAGGGCGTCAATGCAATTGTCATCGGTGAAAATATGCCCGAATGGATCATCGCCTATCACGCCATCATATTGACCGGCGCCTGTACCGTTCCGGTTGATCCCAATATTCCCGCCGTGGAGATAGAGTCCATCCTCGCGACCACCGAGGCGAAGATCGTCTTCTGCTCGACCGTGTATCTCGGGCTTTTCAGGCAGCTCAAAGGGAAATACCGTTTCCTTGAGCAGATCATTCTTCTCGATCCCGGATCGGAGGAGAAGGAGCCGCGATTCGACCGGTTCATTGCCGAGGGCGACGGGTCGATCGACGCTTTTTCAACCCGGTTCGGACCCGATGATCCGATGGTCGTCATATTTACCTCAGGCACTACCGGAAAAGCGAAGGGGGCGGTGCTCTGCCAGAAGAATTTCACCGCGGTATGCAGGCATGCGGTGCCGCGCATGAAGGTCGACAGCAACGATACGGTATGCGCGGTTCTTCCGCTGCATCATGTTTTCGGCTGCGCCGCCGGTATCGTCGGGCCGCTGTACGCGGGCATGGACATCGTTTTCGTTCCCTACCTCAAAGGTCCGCTCATTCTGGAGGCGTTGATCGACAAGGGCGTTACCTACCTGCCGGCGGTGCCGAAGCTCCTGCAGCTCTTTTACGACAGCATCCTCCACAACGTAAGAAAAAAGGGTCCGCTTGTCAAGGCGCTCTTCTCCGGCATGCAGACGGTTTCAGCCGCAGTCGGCGAGAGACTGGGCGAGGGATTCAAACGAAAGCTCTTCTCGAGCGTCCACAAAGGGTTCGGAGGAAAATTGCGCCTTGTCATTTCAGGCGGGGCGGCGCTGAGCAGGACCTACTGGAACGGCTTCCGGCGTCTGGGGTTCACCATTGTCGAGGGGTACGGGCTTACCGAAACCTTCGGTCCGATCACCGTCTGCCCGGGAGAACATGCGCGTCTGGGATCGGTCGGTCCCGTGCTCCCCGAAAACGAACTGCGTATCATCGATCGGGACGGATCCGGTATCGGCGAGGTGCTGCTCCGCGGCAGTTGCGTTTTCAAAGGGTATTACAACAACGAGGAGCTTAACCGCGAGGTTGTTGACGCTGAGGGATGGTTTCATACGGGAGATCTCGGCAGGACAGATGCGGACGGCTATCTCTACCTTTCCGGGAGAAAAAAAGACGTCATCGTTCTCGAATCCGGAAAAAACGTCTACCCCGAGGAGCTTGAAGAGTATTACGGCGTTTCGCCGTTGATCGAAGAGATCGGCGTCTTCGGCATCGAAACCGACAATAAGGAGATCGTCGCCGCGGCGATCGTCCCCGAAGCGTCGATACGGAAAACGAAATCCCGGCAACAGGCGACCGACCTGCTGTACGCCGAGCTTTTACGTCTGGGAAGAAACGTGCCGGTCTACCGCCGCATCAGCGACTTTGTCGTTTCCTCTACGCCGCTTCCACGCACCACCACGCGCAAGCTGAAAAAGACGGATCTGCGCCGGATGTATCATGCCGTCAAACAGAAACGGGAGCTCCGTTCTCCCGTCCGTGAAGAGCTGTCGGTAATCGAGATGGCGATGATGGAGACCGATGAGTACCGGCGCATTGTCGAACTTATTCTGCGGCTTGCCCCCAAAAACCGGCCGGAACGAATAACCGCCCGGTCGCATCTTGAAATCGATCTCGGACTCGATTCGCTCGACCGGATCGAACTGTTGAGCCTTCTCGAAAAAGGGTTTTCGATTTCCGTTCCCGAGCAGGTGTTCGACAAAATGGAGACGATGAGCGACCTGGTCTCCCTTGTCAGGGATTCAATCGCTGCGCATCAGGGCGCGTCAATCGAACGGACGCTCGGCATCAAGGAGCGTATCTTTGCCGATGCGTCTGTCGACGTTTCAGCGCAACTGCCGAAACGGCGGCCCGTCGTTGATTTCCTATCGGGGAGCGTTGGCGCCCTCGCCGCGGCGCTGCGGCCCGCATCCGTCTCCGGCATCGAGCGGATCGTTTCCGCGCCTCCTCCGCTCATTTTCGCAGCGAATCATACCCACCGCAGCGACCTGTTCGACCTCCTTGTCTCACTGCCGCCGCCTATCCGGCGCAAAACCCTGTTTCTCGGCGACCCGGAAGCTTCGGCCTCCCCGGCGGTTCCGTACATCCTGTTCCGCCATGCGATGATCGCCCTGCTGAATCCCGGCGACCCGATCGAAATTTTAAAAGTTTCAACCGCCGCATTGCGCAGGGGCGACAACATCATCTTCTTCCCCGAAGGAGCGATTTCCGGCGGCGGGGAAGTGAAGCGGTTTAAACCGGCAATCGGGCTTCTGGCGCTTGAATCGAACGCTTCAGTAGCCCCGGTAAGGATTATCAGGGAAACGGGAAGAAAAACCGTTCTCCGGTTTGGAAAGCCGGCGACGGTTCAGTCGATGATTGCCGACGGGACGGTCGAAGCGCCCCAACCGACCGCCGAAGCCGTTGCCGACGCGGTGAGGAAAATGGTTACTGCATTGTAAAGTATGCAGGTCATACGGCGGCAGATACGGTGGCTTTCTTCCTTCCGACATCCGGCTGCCGGGCTCCGCCTCACGACTTTTTTTCCGCTTCCTCTTCAGCCGTCGCTTCCGGTTTTTTCGTCTGCGCCGTATGAAGCGCCCGTTGAATTTCAATATCGAGCAGATTGTTATCGTACGGTTTCGTAAACCAGCGCGTTATCCGCATGGAGGCGATGCTTTTCTCCTCGGGAGGGTATCCCGACACGACGATTACGATCAGGTCGGGTTTGATTGCTCTGAGGCGTTTAATGATATGGTGCGGATTTTCGGCGCCCAGTTTCCAGTCCATGATAAGCACCGTGCAGGCATCGACGTTCTTCTTCAGCCGCCGCAACGCTTCATCGCCGCTGGTCGCCTCCAGCACGGAGTATTTGAATTCCCTGAGAAACACCTTGAGCACGTCGCGTATTTTCCAGTCGTCATCGAGCAGCAGGACCGATGCGGAAAGACGGTTGAGCATGAAGACTTTGGTGTCGCTGTCAAGGGCTTTTTCATCGCTGAGCGGCAATTCGATCAGAAAAACGGTCCCTTCGTACCCGGACTTCTCGATCGTGACGGTTCCGTTATGCAGCATGACGATGCGTCGTACGAGAGCAAGACCGAGACCGGTGCCTTTTCCCGGTTTTTTCGTTGTAAAGAACGGGTCGAAAACCTTCTCGGTCAATTCGGGCGGGATCCCCGTTCCCGTGTCGCTGACACGGACGGCGACGACGCGGTCGCTTGAGGAACTGACCGCCTTTCCGCAGGATACGGTTATATTTCCTCCTTCGGGCATCGCATCGCGCGCATTGCCGATAAGGTTCTGGAAGATCCTTTTCAAATGCTCCGGATCTCCCTCGATCCAGAGCGGCTCTTCCGGCGTTTCGAGGGTCACCAGGAAATTGTGACCCAACTGCTTGCTGAAGTGGGGAATCGTCTGCTCGAGCAGTGAATTGAGATTGATATGGCGGAAATCGAGCGGTTTTTTCCTGCCGAGTGCGAACAGTTCGGAAACGAGAAACTTCGCGTCCGCCATGGTCTCATTGATCAACTCCATACGTTTGAGCGTTTCCTCTTCCCTGCTCTCCCGCTGTATCATCGCGGTGATGTCGTTGACCGTCTGAAGAATATTGTTGAAATCATGGGCCATGCCGCTTGCCAGCATTCCAAGCGATTCCATTTTCTGGTACTGGAACAGCCGCTGCACCATCTCTTCACGCTGGGATATCGCCTTTTCCCTGTCGGTGACGTCCGACATGATCCCGTCGAACACCCCCTCTCCGCTCTCCTCCACGACCGGTTGAATAATGCAATCGACGAATTTTTCGTTGCCGCTGAAATCGGTGATGCCGAACGTGCCCCGAACGCCGTTTGCATCGAGCGTCATGTTGTCGGGATGCGACAGGAAACTCCGCAGGCTCCTGCCCGGAACGGTCTTTGCGGGAACGCCGAGAATGGCCGACGACGCCGCGTTCGCCCAGATGAAATTGCCGCGTCCGTCAAGCGTAAAGAGCATTTCGGGCAGACGGTGGACGAGGCTGTGATAGCGGGTTTCCGAGGAGATCACTTTCTGTATCGTACGGGAATTGTTGCGCGAAACGATTCCCCCAAGCAGTGCGGCGGTCAGCAGGAGCAGGATCCTCACCGTGTAATCATGGAGGGGGTGCGGAGACTCCAGGCCGCGGGTATAAATAAAGTAAAGAATGGAATAGGCGACCGCCGACAGGATGCCGCAGAAGAGGGAAAGGCTCGTCTTGTGGTGAAAGGCGGTGAATATGATGACGATGAAATAGAGGCTCGCCGCCGCGCTGTTGAGGATGCCGATCCCTGATCCGTTGAGACGATAGGACCAGAGAATCACGGTGATCACCAGAATATCGAGAAAAAACAGAATATAGAGATATGAGTCGTGAGCGATGCGCTTTCGCGGATTAAGCAGAAAACGACAGCTGTAAAGAAAGACGACCGCAAGCGCGATTGCCTGTACCACGAAGGTATTCAGGGTGGTTGATCCCAGCAACACGCTGAAAACGGCGATAATGCAGAAGAGCGCCGCCGCTGCGAATCGAACGATCGAAATCAGGCGCTCGGACTCGATTTCACTATGAAAAAGCGACTGATCCTTTCCGAGAAAGGTTTTTTGCGTCTGGAAAGTCATGGGAGTTGCTCCCCTTTTGCCGGCGACGTCATTTTCCCTTCTTCTTGAGGCGGTAGGTAATCGTCGAGGCCTCATGAGATTTTACCACAATGTTCCATTGAAGAAAAGAATTCCGGACGAGGAGGTATTTTCTCGTCGCATCGAAGACGCTCCTGCCGCCGGTCGCAACGCAGAGCTTCACCGGAGCCGGCTGGTCGTTATCATTGCGGATCCTCACCACATTCGGTTCCCCTCCCGATTCGGACTTGTGCGAAACCGTTATTCCGTCAGCCCTTCCGAGGGTCGCGGAAAAAGCGTGCCCCGTCTTTGTGTCCTCGAACCGGTTTTCACCGATGAACCGGCTGTCATCATTCGCATCCCGTTTAAAAATCCTGACGATTCCTTCGGGGAGCGGAAGCCCCAGACCGTTCGAGGCGACATTCTCGACTTCAACAGCGGCGTACGCAGCCGCGGGAGCCGTTTCCGCTTCGCCTGCATCGTTTACTTCCACGACATACTGCCGCTTCAGCTTGACCGTGGTTCTCGGGATCCATTCGACCTGGCTCGAGTGGTTCGAGAGAATGGTAACCTGCCGGTCCATCGTATAAAAGTTGTACTCACCATACTGCTGCACGGCCCTGCGGGCGTCGTGCCCCGTCATTTCCGGCGGACGGAGCTCCCCTATTCTCCGGATATCGCCCGCGACAAAGGTCATATGAGCGTTCTTGCAGTCGAGCCCCGACTCGTTATTGATGGTGATCCAGCCGCTGAATATTCCCGTCTCCTCTTTTTTATCGACCTGAAGAAGATACCCCGCCTTCCACGAAATCCCTTCGGTCAGATAGGTCGCGACGATTTCCGTTTCCCGCCGCTTCGCAATGAACACGTTCCACAGCAGGGTCGGTTTCGTGTAAAGATTATCGGGCATGTACGGAAACAGGATTCTGCCGATATCTCCGAAGGTTATTTTCGTCCCGATGCGGAAAACAGGTTCTTTCCCGTTGATACTGATCAGTTCGGCGGTCTGGAGCGCCGTGTCGGGCCATTCGTTCTTGCGGGGAACGATTTCAATCTCCCTGCCGACATATTTCTCCATCAATTTGACGGGGCTGACGAGGTCGAACTCGTAACTCTGTCCGATCAATTCGATTCCCGACCCCGATTTCCAGTCAAGATTGACCGACTCCGCATTGATTCCGGTGGCGACGCCTTCAAAACGGATACGGTTCGCCCCTTCGGGAAGGTTTATGGTACGGACGTCTTTTACAATGCCGAAATCACGGTACACCGTCAGCCGGAGATCTTTCCGCGCATCAACGGTAACGGCGATGTCGGCAAAGAGTAAATTTGTCAATAAAACAACAGGTATACAAACGCTACGCATGGTTTCTCCGAAGCTCGTTCCGGGATGAAACAGTATGTGAAAATACGTCCGCGGCACCTTTTACCGCCAGTTAAAACCGTTCGTTCCAGTAAAATCCGTTACTTTTCCACAGGAGCGTTCCGCTGCCGGAAGTGGTAACACAGTTTACGGCAAGGTGAAAAAACATGGTGAGCACCTCACTTGAAGGATGACCGTAGGGATTTCCCTCTCCGCACGATATTGCCGCCTGATAGGGCCGGATATATCCGTAAAAAAGCGGGTACGCCGCGCCAGCGCTTCCGTGATGAGGCACAACGACGATATCCGACCTGAGCTGCGTAGCATAGCGCCGGGTGATGAAGCGTTGCGCAACCGAGTCGATATCGCCGGTAGTCATGACGCTGGTGTTCCCGTGGGTTATCCGGCAGACAATACTGTAAAAATTGGTCTTCGTATCGGGTACGGGTACCGGATCGTCGATGAGCGGAGGCGGCCAGAGGCACCGGACGAAGCAATCATCGGTAAATTCAACCGTATCATCCTGCACGACGGTTTCAAACCGCACGGGGCGGCACCAGTTCGAACACTGTTCCCGCAGAAAAACCGTATCCTCCCAGGGGCTGACCACGAGCGTTCCCGACCAGTCGACCGCGCTGTCGATAAAATGCAACCCCCCGCTGTGGTCAAGGTCTCGATGCGAGACGACGATCGCCGTAATATACGGTTTTCCGATAGAGGCGTAAGCTTTTTTCCATTCCTGCTCCGCGTCAACGGGACCCATGTCGAAAAGCATTGCCTCGTCCCCCTCTACGACGACTTGGGAGAGCCCCTGCCCCACATCGATCAGCATGAACGACACGTCGTCGACGGCACTATCCGTCACGGAGGCGGTGCATCCTGCAACGGCGATAATCGATGGAATAAACAAATAGTCAATAAAAAAACGAAGCTTTTCCTTCGACACGAAACCCGCTCCTCGAAGATGAAGGTACGATGGTTCTCTGAAAAATAAACTCGGTATAGGTCCGTTCGAAAAGAGTCGCTTTCTGACGGCAACCTGCCAGAATCGACGGAGCGCCCTTCCCCTTTGCCGTGAAGGTGATCGACGGTTCAATGCGATTAAACGAGAAGAACAGAATCGCGGGTGCGATGGACCCCCGGTAATTCACTTTTCCGGAACCGGTAAAAGAGCAGCGATGCCTGGTGGCCATACAAAGCTGCGGGATAACCTTCCACTCCAGCCTGCCTTGAATGATACTCCAGCGTGCACTGCCGTCATCACTCCCGAATTCCTGCGACAGCAGCAACGTGCTTTTCAGCGACTTCCCGCTGCAGTCGCCTTGAAGGTAAAACGTCCCGTGATCGATATCGGTTCCGTTGAACCAGAGTTCCGCCTGCGGCCGAACCCTGACCGGGCAACCGGTACGCTGCCCGGTGGTTATTCTCACAAGTGAAACCGCTGCGGGAATGGTGTCGTCGAACTCCATTTCATTTACAAAACGGCGCAGCAGGGCGCTCCGGGGGGCGGAAAACCGTGCCGGCAGACGAATCATCCGCAGTTCAACGAAACGCTTGTCGCGGTGGTATACGGTGCTCCACGAAAAAGGAATACGGGACGGGCGGCCATGCTCCATACCGCAGTAAAACTCGGAATTGAGCAGCGACGACCGCAGGTGCACCGAACCGTGGAAATACAGCGATGCCGCATCCATAGTGTCGGACGACAGCCGTGACGTACCCAGTGAAACGGATATTGTTTTTTTCACCGTCCCTGCGACTTCGCATCCGACAATTCTCTCGGAAGTCCGCTCGTGAAAAAACGAGGAAAGTCCCGGCGTGAATCCGTTTCTTTTTTTTGTTCCGGAGCACCTCAGGGCCAGGCCGTTCCAGGTCGGCGTCTCTCCGTAGAGCCAATTCGCCTTCGGATCCGTCCGGGAAGACGTATCGGCGGGAAAATGGCCGTACCACATTCCTTGATCCGGAAACAGAAGCGCATTTCCCAGGTGCAGCGACATCCAGGAAACGGGTTTGAATAAAAAAGAGCGTCGTTCCCAGCGTGCGTAATTCGAGGTAAAATCAACGGTGCCGTTAAAACCGGCCTGCCGTACGGGCGTTATGAGAAGGCGCGCCGAATGGTTTGCCGAGGTATCATATCCCGAACGGTTCATGTAAAAGGAGACGGCGCCGTTACGCCGTGCAGGGTGATGATCGAACTGAAGGATCGGTTTGAATCCGGCCAGTATCGGGTAGTCTTTAAAAAAACGGCCTATTTCCCTGTCGCCCCACGGCAGATACCGGTCCAGTTCCGATTGCTCCATCGGGAGCAGTCCGGAGAGTTCCGGAAAGGCCTCTTCGAGCTGTGCAAGCTCACCTGAAGGCACCTCGAGCGGTCGGCGGTAAAAAGGCAGCACCACCTGCCATACTGCGGAGTCCAGGATTCCCTCCTCCAAAAAAAGCTCCGCTTCGGTTTCATCGAGGGGCAGTTCCTGTTCCGCGGGAGTGAAAGCGGAGAGGTCGATACTGCCGAACGTAAGCAGTGCCGCCAGCCTGAAAAAGGCGTGAACGCATCCCCGGAAGTGAACGCGGAAAAAGGATCGGCATCGTACTGCGGAATCCATAAGATGTAAGGTTTTATTGCGCAAAGTGGATGAATTATATTTTCAACACTTCTCACCCTCGCCGTCATTGTCCGTCGACAGGAATCGATAAATGAAAAAAGATACCTTCCGGGAAACGGTGGAATGAATAAAAACAGTTGTTACCCTTTACGCCGGCGCTGCGTGGTGCTTTCAATCGCGTTTTGCATCGCTTCTTCTGCAGCAGCTCCCCGTTTCGCCCTTATTCTCAGCGGCGGCGGCGCTCGTGGATTGGCGCAGATAGGCGTGCTCAAGGCGATGGAGGCGAACAGGATCCGACCCGATATTATCGTCGCCACCAGTATGGGCGCCATCATCGGCTCGCTCTATTCTGCGGGATATTCCGCAGACAGCATCGAATCGCTTGCGCGCATGGTCGACTGGAATAAGATATTCAGCAACAGCTCGCAGAGGAAAACACTCTTCGTCAGCCAGAAGAATGAGCCGTCAAGCGCCCTGTTCGAATTGCGGTTCAATTACAATTTAACACCGATCATTCCCACCGCAATTTCATACGGACAATCGTTTTATGACCTTCTGGCGCCGCTTCTGGTTATTCCGCAGGCGAATGCGCGGTGTGATTTCGACTCCCTGCCGATACCGCTGCGCATTATCGCGACCGATCTGCTGTCGGGAAAAAAAGTCGTCTTTTCAGAAGGCAATTTGTGCACCGCCGTCAGGGCATCGTGTTCCGTACCGCCGGCTTTTTCTCCGGTCGAAATGGATTCGACGCTCCTTATCGACGGAGGCGTTTCGGCAAATATCCCGGTAGAAACCGCACGCCGGATGGGCGCCGGGGTTATCGTCGCCGTCGATGTTACCTCGCCCTTCGCCCGAAAAGAGGAGCTTGACAATCCGGTACGACTCGTCGACCAGATCATCGCGATCGGGTCGGCGCAGCGGAAAGAGCGTGAAAAAAGCCGGGCGGACCTGGTTATTTCCCCCCGCCTTTCCGCGATTAAAAATACCGATTTCGATAAAATCGATGCTCTCATTGCGTCGGGATTCGAGAGCACGCAACCGCTGTGCGATTCAATCGCTTCGCTTCTTCGCTCAGCCGTCACCCCTTCCTCTGCGGCTGTTGCCGCCGATGTCGGCGGAGCGCCTCATGAGACGTTACCGACGTATCGACCGGCATCATCGGAAAACCCCTCCCGAGATTCGTCGGTTGAAACAGCCCCGTACTCCCGCAGAAATTCCTCCTCCGCGATAATCAGGGGTATCGCCGTTAAGGGAAACCGGCGAACATCCGACCGCGTTCTTATTGTCGGATCAGGGCTTAAAAACGGAGACACCATCACTTCTTCAACGGTACGGAAAGCCGTCTCCTCGCTCTATGCAACCGCTCTTTTTGAAAACGTAAATTTGGACATCGATCCCGCCGGAACATGCAGGATTGCCGTTGAAGAGAAAAAATACTGGCGTGCCAGAATAGGGCTTCGTTTCGACGAATTTCACCTCGGAGAAGGGTATATCGAACCCGCCTACGAAAACTGTTTCGGTCTCGGAATAATAACCCTTATGCACCTGCACTATGGATTGCGCCGCGAAAAGTACACCGTTGAAGTTCACAGCAATCAACTTTTTTCCCGTAACTTCGCGAATAATATCCAGATGCAGATTTACTCCTCTAAAGAAAAAATTCAGGAGGTCGTCACCACCATTGGTGACTCGGCAACCATGATCTCCACCACGTCACTCATGGAACATACGCTTCGAAAAACAGGATTCAGTCTCTCTGTAGGGGCACAGGTGGGCCGGGTTACTCTTCTAAGCGGCGGTATGAGACTTGAACGGTTCCGCGTCCAGCGGAATGATCCCGACATGCTGCGGGATCTCCTTGGAACCGGCTTACAAAAATTCCTTCCCTATTTCTCGATCAAGCTGACCATGGATTCCATGGATAAATATCCGTATGCAACGAGCGGTCTGCGCCAATTTCTCTCAATCGGAGGGGCCGACAGGGCATTGGGCGGCAGATATTCCTTTCTCAAATGCTCAGGGAGCATCGGCAGATATTTCACCCTCTTCCGCTATCATACATTTTTTCCATGCATCAGCTTTTCCTGGGCAAACGACACGCTTCCCCAGGTGGAACGCCCTTATCTCGGCGGCGCCGTCGCGCAAGAGCGCTATCAGGAAATGAGCGTATATAATTATATTCCTTTTTACGGGTTGCCGCCGCGCGCCGTAACCGGAGACCTGTTCGGTATCTGCCATTTCGAATACCGGTATGAAATCAAAAAAAATCTGTTCGCCCATCTGCTCCTCGACTGGGGAACGGCATGGAATTATGGAAGACACGACTATCGGAATCTTGCTAATGACGCTCCTCTCGGTTTTGGGGTTGGTTTGTCGTATATGACGCTGCTCGGTCCGCTGCGATTTTCTTACGGCCAACTTCTGAAAAACAACGAACGGTACCTGTTGAAACGAAACGAATTCTTTTATTTTTCGGGAGGATATGATTTTTAAGTATAGTGCAGCATCTTTCATTTAACTGAAAGTATATTTAATTAATTTATCTTTCACGGCACAGGTGAAATATATTTTTTTGGGGTGGGGTTCTCTCATATTGCCGGTATGATGAGGCGGCGAGCAATTACCCTGTAAAACAGCTAATGATGCGTATCGGAAAAAAAAGGCAGGCGTTCGCTCTCGAATCCGCGGATAGCGGAAGTGAGCGGTTGCAGGTTGTAAAAACCGTTTATTATAATATATAATTGAGATACCATGCGTATAACCATTGCACCAAAATTATTCTTGGGATACGTCGTCATTATCGTTCTTAATGTCTTCTTTTTGGTGATCGTCTCCAATTTGGAAAATGTCAATAGTATCGCCGCGCTTCTTAAACGTCAGAATGAGATCAAAAACCGCATGCTTCGCCTTAAAGCGCTCCACCGGGTCCAGGCACCCAGTATCGCAAGCTTCGAACGTCTTGGACGACAGGAGTCGGTCGACAATTTTTCACGCACCCAGAGTGAAATCATTTCACTCTGCGATTCCATCAACGAAAAGCTCGATTCGATCAAAAATGGTTCTGCAGGCATTTCCGAAGAAAACCTCTCTTCCATCGCCTCCACCACGTTCCAATCACTGAAATCGTCCATGGATGCGATTCTTCTCTACAACAACCTTTACGAAACCATGTTCGACAGCATCGTCAGGACACGCAATACCGAGGTGCCGAAAAAAAAGAGCGACGTCTGGCATGAAATCCTCGACGAGGCGGGAGCCAAGCTGACCCGCGTCATCGACAGCGCGGAAGCCGTTCTCGATCTGCAGACCAACGAACGGATCAAGGAGGTCGAGCTAAGGGTAACCAATGTGCGTGCGATGACGATCTATATCCTTATCAGTGTTACGGTGACGGCGATAATTTTCGCCTTCTGGTTTTCAACCTATATCACCAATTCTCTCCGCCGGCTGACCGTTTCGGCGCGCAATATAGGGAAAGGTAATTTCAATGTCGATCCGCACGGGTATCCCCGCGACGAAATCGGCGATCTTGCGTCCGCATTTTTTCAGATGTCAATTGACCTGAAAAACGTTCAGGAAGCGCTGGTCCGTTCGAAACGCCTTGCGGCCATCGGCGAAGTTGTCGCTTCAGTTAATCATGAAATAAACAACCCGCTTATGATTATTTCGGGAAACGCCCAGTTTCTGCAGATGACGATGGCCGATTATCCTGAAGAGATGCGGGAGAGAGTCCGTATCATCATCGAGGAAACCGACCGCATTTCACGCGTTACCCGTAAACTGCGTGAAATTAAGAATCCCGTCGTCGAGGATTACACTTCCAGCGGAGAACAGATGATCAACCTCGACAAATCGGCAAGCTGACGATGATGGAGTCCGTAATTCTGATTGCCAAAAAACGACACTCTTTCTTCGTCGGAACGGTCGCGGCCTTCGTCCTCTTCTCGTTCGGCTGCGGCGGAAAGTATGTTACCTACGAACAGCAGCTGCTGGGGGAAGCCGATTCGCTTTTCCGCGCCGGCAATTACGAATACGCGAAGGTCAAGTTCAACAAGGTACGTACGGTGAAGCCCGCATCGTCGGCCGCCCGCACCGCCCAGTATTATCTCGGGTTCATTAATGTCTATTACGAAAACCCTTTCGCCAGCTGGGAGGCCGCGCTGCGCGAATTCAAGTTGTTTGTCAGCATGTACCCCGACGATGCGCGCGTCTCTGAAGTCAATTCCTGGATAAAACTGCTGGTGGTCATGCAGTCATTTAAGAAAGAGTACCTCGGTACCACCGACCGGCTTGAAGAGCTTCAAAGCAGGAAAATCGAAAAAAAGGCCGTTCAGACGCGACCTTCAACCGCCAACATCGACGCCCTCACGGAATCGTTGCGCGGTTGCTATCAGGTGCGCGATTCACTCAACCAGAAAATCAAAGACCTTGAAAACTTCATCATCGATCTGGAAAAAAAGTGCCGCGGTGCCGTCGAATGATCTATTTTCACGCGCCTATGCACCTCTCAATCAGAAAAGAACTGCCTCGCTTATCGACGGTCGTCGTCAAAATCGGCAGCAGGATACTTACCGCTCCGGGCCATGAAAAACGGGTCGCCGGGCTCGTCGGCGACCTGGGCGTTCTCCACGCATCGGGGCTGCGCGTAATTGTCGTATCTTCGGGAGCGATCGCCCATGGGATGGAGACGCTCGCCCTGAAAAAACGGCCTTCCGCAATACCGTTGCAGCAGGCGTGTGCTGCCGTCGGTCAATATCGACTCATGCGGCGGTACGAGGATTTTTTCGCCGCATCCGGAATCCGTATCGGACAGGTACTGCTCACGTGGGACGACCTTCGAAGTAAAAAACGGTACTTCAATCTCCGCAACACCCTTTTTCAGCTGCTTGACCTGGATGCAATTCCTATTGTTAATGAAAACGACTCGGTCGGCGTCGAGGAGATCCGGTTCGGCAACAACGACATACTCGGAGCGCAAATCGCCCTGCTCGCGCAGGCGGATCTTTTCGTCAACCTGACCGATGTCGGCGGCCTTTACGACCGCAATCCTCATACCGATACGTCGGCCCGTCATATTCCGGTGGTCGCATCCATGTCGACATTCATTCGAAAAATGGCCGACGACCGCATGAAGGAAATCAGCGTGGGCGGCATGGCCACCAAGCTCAAAGCCGCTGAAATCGTCAGCCGGGCGGGAATCTATGCTCTTATCGGCGACGGGTTCGATCAGTCGCTCCGCGATGTGCTTTCCAAACCGCGGTCCGCCACGCTTTTTCTGCCCCAACGGAGGAGAATGTCCTCGCGTCACCGCTGGATCGCTTTCACCGGACAGAGCTGCGGTAAACTCATCATCGACGAAGGGGCACGCGCTGCGGTGGTGAAACGCGGAAAAAGCCTTCTCCCCGCAGGCATCAGGTCGGTGACGGGAGCGTTCAAAGCCGGCGACACGGTTGATATCGATACGCAGAACGGCAAAACAATCGCCCGTGGAATGGCGAACTACAGCGCAGATGAGATACGGATCATCCAAAGCTGTAAAACTTCGGAAATCGCCTCGCGGCTCGGTGAAAAGCCGTTCGACGAAGTCATTCACCGCAATAATATGGTGGTGCTTGTTTCCTTACCCTCTCCTTCAGCCGCTCCATCTGCGGATTGACGCCGCTGTAGCGTTTCGTTTCCGCCGCATTGTAATTTTATCCGAACACCCGCAGTAAAGGGAGTCGACCGATGCAGCAAACTCTTGATAAAACCGTTGAGCACATAGGACGGCGCGCAAAAAAAGCCGCTTATGCGCTTCAGAGCGTCTCCGAAAAGAAGATCGAAGCGGCGCTTTACACCACGGCACGGCTGCTCGATACGGAAGCGTCGTCGTTGCAGAAAGAAAACCGCCGTGACCTCCGCGCCGCCCGTGACAGGGGGCTTCCCCCCGCGATGATCGACCGATTGACCCTTTCCGACTCAACCGTAGCGGCCATGGCTCGCGGCCTCAGAGAGGTCGCGGCAATGGATTCCCCCATCGGCACCGAATACGAACACCGCGTACGGCCCAACGGTCTCTCGATCTGTAAGGTCAAGGTGCCGATCGGCGTCGTCGGCATCATCTACGAAGCACGGCCCAACGTCACCGTTGATGCCGCAGCAATCTGTCTGAAATCCCAAAACGCGGTGGTTCTCCGCGGCGGAAGCGAGGCTTTTCGTTCCAACCGCGCCCTCATTTCACTGTTTAAAAAGGCGATCGCAAAAGCCAAGCTTCCTTCCGATGCCGTACAGATGATTCCAACCGTTGACCGGCGCGCTGTTGAACTGCTGTTACAAAAAGACGACTTGATCGACCTTATTATTCCGCGCGGCGGCGAAGAACTCATACGCACGGTCGTCGAGAAATCACGCATTCCGGTAATAAAGCATTACAAAGGCGTCTGCCATGTCTATATTGCGGCATCGGCCGATATCGACAAGGCCGTCGGCATTGCCGTCAACGCCAAAGTGCAGCGCCCGGGAGTCTGCAACGCCATGGAGACGCTTCTGCTCGATGCGAAACTGCCTCGTGCGAAACGCCGCGTGGTCATTGACGCCCTGCTGGAAAACGGCGTTGCACTGATCGGCGACAGTGCAACAAGAAAGCTCTCTTCACGGATAAAAGAAGCGACCGTCGAGGACTGGAAAGCCGAGTATCTCGATCTGCGGCTCGCGGTACGAACCGTCAAAAACCTCGCCGAGGCGATCGATCACATCAATACCTACGGCTCCCATCACACCGATGCGATCGTTACCGGATCAAAACGGGAAGCAGCCGCCTTTATTCAGCAGGTCGACTCCTCGTCGGTCATGGTCAACGCCAGCACCCGCTTCTCGGACGGCGGCGAGTACGGCATGGGCTGCGAAATCGGCATTTCTACCGACAAGCTTCACGCCCGCGGCCCCATGGGGGTCGCCGATCTTACAACCTATAAATGGATCGTCTACGGGTCGGGACAGGTGCGGGGATGAGGGGGGATTTCGTAAAGATGAAGAATAGTTGATCTCATCAACCGTTTTCAGCTTATTCCCTCATGGAAACCCTCTCCTTCATCACTGACCGCGAGATCTACGAAAAGGTCATCCTCGAGGCCGTCCCCCAAAGCAGTCGTTTTCTCTGGCTGGCGACATCCGATCTGAAGGATCTTTACGTTCACAAAGGGCGGAGGATGGCCCCTTTTCTGGAGCAGCTGTCTGAGCTGGCTGCGGCCGGCGTGTCGATCCGGCTTCTGCATGCAAAGGAACCGGGGCCTGCTTTCAGAAAGGATTTCGACCGCTACCCCAATCTGATCGACGGCATGGAGAGAATCCTCTGCCCGCGCGTCCATTTCAAGGCGGTGATCGTTGACGGCGGTTTCGCCTACAGTGGAAGCGCGAATCTCACCGGCGCAGGGATGGGAGCGAAAAGCAAAACGCGCAGGAATTTCGAATCGGGATTCATCACAACCGACCCTCGCCTGATTCAACAGATCATGGATCAGTTCGATCGTATATGGATGGGGGAACAGTGCGACGCATGCGGCAGGAAAGCGTTCTGCGCGGATTATCGTGATATGCAATAATGTGATGACGGGGTCTTCGTCTGCTGCTTGAAAGCGTTCCATGCAGATTTCCCGTCGCCCCCCAACAACTATTTCCCGCCACACCACTGTGCGGCCCGGGAAAAAAGTATTTTTATTTTAATCTTTCGCCTCACCCCGTTACCTCGTCCCGCACTGCGGGAGCACCCCTCTTCCCCTCTCTGTTCTCCGGAGAGGGGAAGAGGGGCCGGGGGAGTTGAGGTGAGGCGAAAGCACGCTAAAACAGGCATGCTTTGAAAAAAACACACTCCATCGAAGTTGAGGGGTGTTGCTGCAACGGAAGGACCTCAATGGACATTCTTGATGCCGTCAAATTCGACGATCGGGGACTCGTCAGCGCCATTGTACAGGATATCGAAAGCAACGATGTTCTCATGCTCGCCTTTATGAACCGCGAAACGTTCGCAGAAACGCTTGAAAAAGGCGTCATGGTCTATTTCAGCAGGTCGCGGCGTAAACGGTGGTTCAAAGGGGAAACCTCCGGACATATTCAGAAAGTCCGTGAGGTGTATATCGATTGCGACGGGGATTCACTGCTTTTCAAAGTCGAGCAAACCGGCGCCGCCTGCCATGAGAACTATTTCAGCTGCTTTTTCCGCCGGTATGACGGCAACGAATGGCGCATTGTCCGAACAAAAATCAAGAAATGAATCGAAAGAGGAGTCGCCCGTGCCGCACCGTTACGCTCCGTCGGTCATCGTATCGCTCGATAACCTCCTGCATAACCTGCATGAGCTCCGCTCCCGTATTCCCGAATCGGTGAAGGTTATCGCTGTCGTCAAGGACTGCGCCTACGGTTGCGGGGCGACAGTGATTTCACAAACGCTCGAGAAGGAGGGGGGCGTCGATTTTTTCGCCGTTGCGACTTCCGACGAAGCATTCGCCCTTCGATCGGCCGGAATTCGCGGCGACCTCCTTGTGCTGGGGAGGGCAACGGAAGAACAGCTCCGCAACGGCGTTTCGAAGCGCCTCATTTTTACCTGCAATGACCCCGACGACCTTACACGGTGGGTGCGGTGCGGGTTCCCTGTCGATTTCCATTGCAATGTCGATACCGGCATGCATCGGCTGGGGCTTAAGGTCGAGGAGGTGCCGCGCCTCGTCGAGACGCTTCACCGCCACGGCAACCTTCGATGCGGCGGCGTGTTTACGCACATGGCATCCGCCGATGTTCCCGGTACGCCGACGGTCGAGGGGCAATACTCCCTTTTTCGATCCGCGCTTGCGATGCTGCACGACGGCGGGGTCCGTCCCGACCATATTCACGTCGCAAACAGCGCAACGGTTCTGCGCTTCCCCCCTTTTTCGTGCACCCACATACGGCCGGGAATTGCTCTTTACGGATGCAATCCCGACCCGGCGCAGTCTTTCGGCGCCGCGCTGAAGCCCGTCGTATCGTTGCAGGGCAGTGTCGTTTCACTTCGTGAGGTTCCGTCAGCCACGCCGGTCGGCTACGGCGGAACGTATGTAACTTCCCGGCGGACCTGGATCGCAACCATCGGTCTTGGTTATGCACACGGCGTCCCCCGGTATCTAAGCAATCGAGGCGACGTGCTGATTGGCGGCAGACGCCACCGCATCGCCGGCAATGTCACCATGGATTATTTCATGGTGGATGCCGGTCCGCATCCGACAATGCATATCGGCGATGAAGCGGTCGTGATGGGACGGCAGGGGGCGGAAACGATCACTCCCGATGAAGTTGCGCTTCACGGCAATACCATCGGCTATGAAGTACTTTGCGCTATCGGCACTGCCGTCGAACATGCCTGGCTCCTGCGGGGAACGGTAATCGATAAAAACCCGGGCATTATCTTCTGATCGACGGTCATATGAGCAGGCTAATCAATGAAATCGTATTACAGGGAGTGGTAAGCGCTTGTGCGAAGGGGAAAGTATGGGTCGTTCCGTCGGCATGGTGCAGTGAACAAACCACGTGCGACGGCGGTTGCGGTTCCTGCGGCGCTCAAAAACCGCAGCGGAGGATCATGGTTGAAACCGCCTTCGCCGACCGGCTTGCCCCCGGAGCTTCGGTCACCGTGCGTTCCTTTCATTTGAACGAGGCGATCGGCGCACTTATCGTTTTCGGCATCCCGTTGCTGTCGGCCACGGCGTCTTTTGCGGTCTGGTATGCCGCGGAACCCTCAACGCTTGAGTCGGGACGCTCTCTCCTGACTGCCGGCGGAGCCTTTCTATGCGGCTTTCTAATCGTACGGTGCATCGACCGGTTCTTCCGCAAACGATTTCCACCTTCTCTTGTCCTCCCGCAGAATACGGCGGACCCTTCCCCACCTTCCGTTCAGGACGCCGCTCATGGATGAGTGGCTCGAGCTCGGCGACCTTATTGATAAATCAGAGGAGTTCATCGAACTCGGGCTTTACGATAACGCGATGAAACTTCTCGACCGCTATTCCCATTTTTACGGCGATACATGGGAAATCTATGCGCTTTACGGGCGAATTTGCACCGACCTGAACAAGCCCGTCGAGGCTATCTCATGGCTGCGAAAGGGATTGCGCCTCGACCGGACGAATCACGACTGCCTGCTGGGACTGTTCTACGCATATTCGATGCTTCATCAGGTCAAACGGGGGGGCAAATTTCTACTGCGCGCCGAAAAATATCACCCCGACAATGAAACGGTGCTCACCGCGCTCGTCTGGTACTATACCGAGCTCCACGCACTCCCGCTTGCCATCAGCTACTTTGAAAAACTGCGGCGCAGGGGGGTAAGCAATCCGGAAACCTTTCGCAACGGAGCCATTGCCTATCAAAGAAGCGGACTTTACGAAAATGCGGAACACTGCTTCAAAATCGCCTTGGAACTCAACCCGCAATACGATGAAGTTCTCGACATGCTGGCCGATCTGTACCTTTTTCTGGAGCAGGAAGATAAAGCCATCCAACTGTATCAAAATGCTCTGCGCGACTCCCCGCGCAACGTAAGAATTCTCTCGCGTCTCGTTTTTTGTCATACGCAGGCGAACCATCTTGAAGAAGCGGCTTCGCTTGCAAAGGAGTCCATCCGTCTTTACCCCAATTCACCCATCGGGTATGTGGATCTGGCGTATGTTCATCTCAACGACAACCGGCAGCAGCAGGCGATCGAATGCGCGGATCGCGCGCACGACATCTCGCCGCTGGATGCCGAAGCATTCAGAATAAAAGGGATCGCCTATTCCGACCTCGACGAATGGGAAAAAGCTAAAGCGTCATTTAAAACGGCAATCGATATCGACCCGGAAAATACCGACATCATGCGTGACTACTATCACCATTTGCGCACCGCCGGAGATACGATCGCCATGGAGGCCGTCGTCCATGAAGTTATCAGAATCGAACAGCCCTATTGCGTGGAGGATTACTGGTTTTTGGCCGACTATTACAGGGAGGACGGTCGCGACCTTGAAGCGTTTCATTTTCTTAAAAAAGCCTACAAGAGTATGCCCGGTGAAAAGGAGCTCATACCACCGATGGTTGATATTCTGCTTGAACGCGGTCATACGGGATATTCGATACCATTCCTTTTGCGATACATAGGCCAGAGCGGATGGAACGATACCATGAACGACTTCGCGCGGCATAAACGATTGAGGGGCAAATGGTCGCAGGAGGGGATCCGCTTTCTGCGATTTCACGGCCAGCGTCCGAAAGAGTACCGGCGGTATATTTTTTCACGATACCTCGAGCGGTTCCTTCTGCTGTTTGTTAGTTGCGGCGTCGCCGCCGCACTCGTGCCGGTCGGTTTTATTTACGGTATGAAGCGTGTGGTGATGACAGCGGCATTGTATGCATGTTTACTCATAGTCTATCGGCCGATCCGCTCTTTTTTCCGCCGCCGGCGGACGCTACCGGCCAATTTGTCCTCGTAGCGGCATTGATGAATGGCAGGATATGAAGCCGCCGCTTCTCCTTCACATCTGTTGCGCACCCGATGAAGCATGGGTCGTGAACACCCTCAATGATGCGTATTCGCTTCACTGTTACTTCTGTAATCCGAACATCTCGCCTGAAGGCGAATACCGGCTGCGCCTCGCCGAAGCGCAACGGGTCGCCCTCCATTTCAACGTCCCGTTTACCGCCGACACCTACGATCCCGTCTCATGGGAAACGGCAATCGCTCCGTTTGCCGTTACACCGGAAGGGGGCGAACGGTGCCGCCGCTGCTTCGCACTGCGTCTGTGGAGGAGTGCGCGGTTTTGCGCTGATATCGGCTTCCCGGCTTTCACCACCGTTATGAGCATCTCGCCGCACAAACGGATCACCATGCTCAACGAGGCCGGAGAATCGGCTGCGGCGGCCTTCAAGGTCATCTATCGCCGCTTCGATTTTAAAAAGAGAGACGGATTTAAAAAGAGCGTCACGCTCGGCAGGAAACTGGGGCTTTACCGTCAGGATTACTGCGGCTGCCGTCTGAGCCGGGACGAGCGCGATGAACGGCTGCATTTGAAAACGTCGCGTCGGTCATAGTTGTTGCTGTCGTGATTACGGCCGCTGCACCGGCGCTGTCGCCCGTTCCATATGCGCGATATTGATTCGTTCGATGCGCTGTGCGAGCAGTCGTGCCAGCAGCAGTGCGTAGTGCGGTTTCTTTTTAATCGCTTCGACGAATTCTCTTTTTGAAACTCTGATCAGGCGTCCGGCGGTTTTAGCAAGTACGGTCGCCGTACGACGGTGCTCCAGTAAAAACGACATTTCGCCGAGAAAAATGTCCTCTTCGGAGAGCGTCGATACTGTATGTTCTCCGACAAGTATTTCAAATCTTCCGCTGACGATATAAAAAATGAAATCGCTGATATCGCCTTCACGAAGTATTACATCGCCCGCCGCAACAATCGTCGGTTCGATATCCCTGAAAATACCCGGCATGATGCAGTGTTCGGGGAGCGTGTGTTCGACTTCGAATTCAACCATGTTCCCCCTGTCGTTGAAAGAGAGGCTTTTCGTAAAAGCCCGCGCCATGAGAATCCCCCGGCCATGCGACATGAGACAGTTATCCTTACTGGTCGGGTCGGGTACGGCGCGCCAATCGAAGCCGCTTCCCTGGTCGGCGATACGGAATTGGGAGGAGTCGCCGGTGATGGTATATTCAAAAAGTACGCGCCGTTTCGCAATGACGGGGTCGGAACAGCGCTCCCGTATCAGCCGTTGGATATCGCCTCCCTTTTCAAGTTCCCGCGTTTTCTCGTCATAAGTGATTCCGCAATTGCCGTGTTCGATCGCATTGGTCAATAGTTCATGCATTACCACGGCGAAGCCCGTCTTGCCGTCACGGTCGATTTTATTGGTGGTATAAAGAAAATTGGCGAGCAGGTTTGCGTAACACGATGCGGCGTGCAAATCGTTTTCAAGCTGGATGGCGGCGCTGATGTTCGTCGGGATGTCCATGCCGATAACCCGCTGAAAAAGAATCTGACGGTTTGATTTTATGATGCCCATGATCTTCGGCAGGATCTCTTCGATCTCTTCACTGCTGATGACGTCGATAATGTTAGCCTTTTTCATTTCATCAAGTCGCTGTTCCTCGACCCGTGAGTCGCAGAAGGCTATTATCCCGGCGTGCAAAAGCCAGGGATCGCCGATGACGGTATCGAGCAGTTCGTACGGTCTCACCCCGTCGGAGGAAAAATCGATGCAGGCGAGATCGGGCATCTCCATATTGAGATAGTCGAGCGCTTCGTCGAACGTATCGATGGGAACGGTCTGCACCGTATCTGAGGGATAAAGCCCTTTCCGTATGGCCCGTTCGACGTCAGTTATCCTGCGACGGTTGCAGGAAATGAGCGGTATGGTAAACACTGTCAAGCCCCGGTCGGCGGAGCGGCCGGAGCGATTCCGTCGAGCGAATCAACAATGGAAAAAACCTGTTTCAGGTCGGAAATATCGATCAGCTTGTCGATGTACGATTTGTTACCGCGGGTCCGGTTAAGAACATAGACTGCGCCCCGGCCGCCGTCGGCATTATTACAATAGTAAATAATTTGTCCCAATGCATAACTGTCGATATACTCGATATCGGTAAGGTCGATCGCCTTGATCACCGCGTTGCTGTTGATCAGTTGCTCAATATTTTTTCGAAGCTCGGCGGTGTCCTTTGTCGTCACTCGCCCCGAAAGCGTAAGGATCATTGCCGAATTTCTTCCGGCGATCTGTACCGATAGCGTCATTTGATGATCTCCCGTCTCATCTTTGGGATGACGGATTGACAATCCGTATCATCTCATTAAGCCGTGTCGACTCCAGAAGCCTTGTCATATAAAATGACGGATCGTTGTTCGAATTGATAAGGAACAGTTCCCGTCCCTGGCGCTGGAGGGTGAGAAAATGAGAAACCATTATCCCCAGGGCATGGCTTTCCATATATTCGATCTGTGAAATATCAATAGCGACGCGGTTCGCCCCCTTCTGTACCAAATCCCGGATCGCACGGGAAAACCGGTAAACCTCCTCTTCGCTTACCGAACCCACGACACGCAGGATGGAAGTGTTTTCCAATTGATATACCGATATCCCCAATTCCATACACCCTCCGCTCTTCCCGTTGGTCGGGAATACGGAAACGCAGCCGTTGCCGGAGATAATTCTACTATTATTCGACAGGAAGGTCAATCGCTGCGGCGGCTTCAATCGCAGGATAAAAAGCAGGGAAACGGAGCACCGGCGGCGAGCGGCAAAAAAACGGAGGCGGCCTGATGACCGGAGCGTACTATTTTGCGGCGGGAGAGAGCGTCCCCACCACCTTCAGTTTCTTTAATACCTTGAGTCCGTGCGGACTTTTCTTCTTGATGGCATCGCCGAGTTCGATTCCGGCGACATGGCGTCCTTTGTGTTTCCCCTTCCTCCAGGCCCTGACGGGAGTCACGTCATAGACTATGCCGTCAACCCCAACATACGCGGCATTCCCTCCGGCGCCGTTATAGCGGGCGAGTTCTTTCTTTGTAAATATAGGGAGCGTTGCCGCACCGTCGCCCTTCATTTCTTGCTTGCTCGACATACTTGCCGCTGTCGTGCTATCGGGTGCGGATATGTCGGACAGCTTTTCCGCGGTAATGCCGCCAATCACGAGGAAAGAGATCAGGGCGGCGGTACTTATAAGGGTCGGTACCTTCATGACGATACACCTCCTCTCATCTCAATATACTGGAAATTATTCAAGCGCCTGTCGTTTCCTTCAGTTTGGCGCTGAGCATGGTGACATGCTTCATTTCTTCCTTAATAATTGCATCGATCTTTTCCTTGCCGGCACTCCTGGGTACCATCTCTTTTATGCCAAGATAAAAGACGATGGAATCCTTTTCGAGTCCGATTGCGGTTTGTAGAATATCCGGCAACCGTTCGGAGCCGCTCAACGTCGCCGACGGATCCTTGCGCGTATCGAATACATATCCGCCCGCCATATTATTCAGATATTCACCGGCTTCACGGTCGGGATCCGCAGCGGAAAGGTCCGATTCACGGGAGGTTACCGATTGGTGCATCTGTTGGAATGTAGCAAGATGGCCTTCTTCCATGGAAGCGAGGTTTAAAAGAAAATCTTTTTCCTCCATGCTTATTTCAGCGCATTTCCGGTAGAACGCCGCACCGTTCCGTTCGATCTGTTCGGCAAGCGTAAAAACTTCGTCGACATTGAAAGTGATCGGCATGGTCTCAACTCCTTTATTATAATGATAGTTTAGTTGCTGACTTCAATACACTCAATATATAATTCGCGTCCCCCGATAATTTCTCCTTTTTCCCCGCCGCACCGCACGCATCGAAAGGACCCCTCCACACGCTCACTGAGTAATCCGCATCGGCTGCATTTTCCCCTTGCCTGCGGACGTTTGAGGATAAGTTCCGATCCTTCGGCGGCAGTGCCTTTCGCGAGATAGGTATAAGCGAACGTCAGGTACTCGGAAACAAGCGGGCGCAACGCACCGATAACCACGGTAGTTTTTAGGATGTTGGGCCGATTTTGGCTTTTTCCGGCCACCTGTTCAATTACCGTATTGATGATCGACTGGCATACATTGAATTCATGCATGGGGGAATACCTGCATGAAAATCGATGTAAGTCTAGTGATCGCCCGCCGCACCTCATTGCTTATCGAACCGTTCAACATGATTGACTGCGGCTGAACGGCAATGATACAGATCCTCGTTGAAGGCATTCGATGTTGTAAATAAGCGGTGATCAGCGCCATCGATCCCGTGTGCGTCGAACAGGCGCCCCTGCATATGGCGTCATGGCCAAACAGCTTTATTTCGCCGGGAATGCCTAAAAAATCGGCTGCATCGATAAAGATAATCGTCTCCGGGTGAAGCATCACCATTTTTTCAAGATAATTTTCCGGAACCGATCCGGCATTGATGCACGGCACGGAAACATAGTCGGCGATAATTTCGATTAAACAAGGCCCCGCCCCGTCGTCGCCGCGCATGTTATTGCCGATACCTACAAGCAACGTATCAGCGGTAACGATCTCGGCGATCGCCGCATGAAGAGCGCTTCCGTCATTTGTAGTAACAACTTCAGGTGTTGATACGGGAATCGTCGTTTCCACGGTCTACCACTCTGCGTGCCTGCACCACTTGACGCAAAGCGACCCTATACGGTCATCGCTGTCTTGCGGCGGCAATGGGGGCATTGAATGTTAATCCGCCGGGCGCGAAGCGGATAACCGTCTCCCGGATCAAATCCCCGATCGACCACCTGAAGGTTCGAATGTGATACGAGCATAAGGGTGGGATTACAGAATGCAAGGGCCCCGAGGCGTTTTACCAGCCATCGTATCTGGTCGATCGGCGCCAGAACTTTTCCACACACTTCACAAAGAAGAAGCTCTTTCTCGACACGCTCCTCGAAGTCTTTCCGGGCAAAACCGACATAGTCCCATTCGGTGGAAAGCTTGATTCCCTTTTCGGAAGTACAGTATCGCTCACATTGACCGCACTGGATGCACGTGTCGAGATGCTGGATCAGTATGCGACGGGGAGCATCTGAGGCGATATCGTCGATCATTTCAATCGCGTTGGAAGGACAAACCTCCGCACAAGCGCCGCAGCCGATACATTCGGTCTCATCGTATCTCGGCCTTCCGCGGTACCTTTCGCTCGGCGTATAGCCGCCCTTTGGAAAAGCGGTAGTGTAAGGACGCCCGAAAAGCGATGCAAGCGCCACTTTAAGTATTCTTAACTGAAAAAGACACGGGAGCTTCATTATACATTCCTATAATAATTTACTCGGCCGGACAGTCCTCACGATACTGATCAACAACGCTTTTGTCCCATAGCTTGATCCCCGATTTATGAGCCGCGCGCGACAAAGCGTGGGCGGATACCGGTGCGGTCAGGGCGACAAAGATAATGCAGAGCAGCGCCTTCATGCCGGTAGCGTTGAATCCGACCATGAGAAACGTGCCGAACATTATGCTGCAGGTGCCGAAGGTCACGCATTTTGTCGAAGCCTGCAGCCTGTTGTAAACATCCGGCATTCGTACCAATCCGATACATCCCAACAGATCAAACAGCAACCCGACGGTGATAAAAATTATTCCCGCGATCTCAATCATCAAGGTTTTTCCCTTCAAGATATTTCGCCAGCGCAAGGGTTGCAATAAAACTCTGCAACGCCCACGCAATGGCGATATCCATATACCATCCGCGGCCCGTCGGAATATTCACTATCGCGCAAAAGCCCACAATCAAGATACCGAGAATATCAATGGCGACGATACGGTCGGCGGCGGTAGGTCCGAGTGCAACGCGGATAAGGCACAGTGATGCCGCAAGCAGCAGAATATAAAAACAACGCCCGAAAAAAGAGAGGTGCGGCAACTCCGGAAAAAACAGAACCGGGAGCGGATGATAAAAAATGACATAAAGCACCGCTCCTATGCCTATGGTACCAGCCAGCCATGCAATCATCCGTTTCATGCGTCTCCGTTTACTTTCAATATACTATTCGAAGATTTTCGCCAGAACACGTTCGAATCGTGCTACGATACGTTCAGTCGCTTTCTCGATATCCATCGATGCCACATTAATCCAATGTATGTAGAGAATTCCTTTTTCCCTGTCGAAATCAACGGACATCGTTCCCGGCGTCAATGTGATGGAATTCGCCAAGAACGTCAACCCCGTTTCCGATTTCAACCCTGTTTTTACCTTTACGATTCCCGGTTTGATGGGACGCATCGGATGAATCACCCGGTATGCCACGTCGAGGTTCGCTTTCAGGCATTCCCAAATAAAAAGTGGTACATAGTACATGAACCACAGGTACCGTAAAGGATTTTTCAGAACATGCGGTCGCGTGACGAATATATCTCCGGCAATCAACGAAACAAAACATGCAACCACGGCACCGATGAGCACATGCTCCCAATCAAATGCCATGCAAAGAAGAAGCCACAAGCCGAATACAACGATAAAAAATACAATTCTGCTTTTCACCTTCATGACTTTCTATACTTATTGCAAAGATTGAAACACCATTTTTGCATATTCCGTTCCGTTGGCAACGGTATCAGCGGCGGATTGCAAAAAATCGCCCGAAACGGCCGGTACCAACAGCAGCCCCCCTAGAAAGCAGATTGCCGCCAGAAATACCATTGAAAACTGCATTGCAAACGGCACCTCCTTGATGGCATTGAACTTCTCCTTCAGTTCGCCGAAAAAGACATACTTTTGAACTTTCATAAATGACGCCAAGGTCATGATGCTCGCTACTACCGCCCACGCGGCGTACACCGGATGTCCTGCATCGACACAGGCAATAATAATAATGAGCTTACTCCAGAATCCGTTGAACGGCGGAAGGCCGGCAATCGACATTGAAGCTACCATGCTGGTGGATGCGCTCACGGGCATGCGTTCCCGTAATCCACCCAGTTCCTTGAGATTACGGCTGCCCGTTGCGTAATCGACCGCGCCTGAATTAAGGAACAGGAGCGATTTGAACATGGAATGGTTAAAGAGGTGAAACAAGCCACCCAAAATCCCAAGCGGCGTGCCTAGTCCGATGCCGAGCATTATATACCCCACCTGGCTTATGGAGTGATACGCTAAAAGCCTTTTAAAATCCCATTGTCCGACCGCAAGAAATACCCCTATCACCATTGACATGGTTCCGAGAACCATTGCTACCGGCAGGAACGCGGTTGCACCAAGCACACTGAAAAAAACACGAATAAGCGCGTAGACGCCGAGCGCCTTTATCAATAATCCCGACAGCATTGCCGAAATAGGAGCAGGAGCGGATGGGTGCGCATCGGGAAGCCACCAGTGAAACGGGAAAAGCGCGCCCTTCAGTCCGAAACCGACCAGAAAAAGAACCGACACGAATCCTATCAGCTTTGATCCGCTCTTTTCACTCACCACCAGTGCCATGTCCGCCATATTCAGTGTCGAAGTGTACGAATACAGAAGTCCGATACCCAGAAGAATGAAAAGACCGGCAATAGAACCCATGATCATGTATTTAAACGACGCTTCGAGCTCTTCCTCTTCAGTGCCGAAGGCAACCAGTCCGTAACTTGCTATGGAACCGATCTCCAGAAAAACAAAGAGGTTGAACATGTCGCCGGTAACGATGACGCCGTTCATGCCGGCAAGCATAAGCAGAAACAGCGCATAAAATTTGCTTTTCGCAGTATATTGTTCCATATAATTGATGGCGTAAATCGTAACTATCAACGTGATGACGTTTACAATCACCAGCATGAAAACGGAAAGCGAATCAAGCACCAGGCATATTCCCGCCGGAGGAAGCCATCCGCCCATTCTGTAAACTAAAGGCCCGCTGCCGCTTGCCACCCCGACCGCATAAAAAGAAAGCAGGCACAACGCAAGCGCGACGACGGTGCATAACATATCGCTTATCCATCGTACCCTGTTTCCAAGAAGCATTATAAGAAAGGAAACCGTTAACGGCAGGGCAACGAATAAAGGAATCATAGTATAATTTATACCGCTCACAACCGCTATCCTCTCAGTTTCCTGATTTTCGTAATGTCGAATGTCCCGTACTTCTCGTAAATCCTTACCGCCAGAGCAACCATAAGCGCCGTGGTCGCCAATCCGATGACGATGGCCGTCAGGATAAGCGCCTGCGGTAACGGATCCACAATATTTGTGATTGTTTGAGCTTTTTCTAAAATCGGCGATCGTCCGCCCTGCCGGTAACCGAACAACACGAACAGCATATTCAGGGCATACTCCATCACCATGATACCGATGATGATTTTTATCATATTCCTTTTTGCTACGACGGCGTAAAGTCCGATGGCAAAGATGATCATACAAAGGAAGTAAGTCATTTTTTAATCTCTTTTCCCGCCAAAGCAATGGTAATCAATACAAGGAAAAGCCCGCACCCCACTTTTAAACTGATTGCAATGTTGGAAAACAGGACCATATACGCGCTGAGAAGCGAAAAAGGTTCACCCTTTCCCAGGGTATGGAAAAAGAAGTATCCCCCCACAAGCCCTAAAAAAGCGACCGAAATAAATAGTATCGCTCCCATGCTTTCAAGCACCGATGCGACCGGCATACTGAGCTTCTTGAATGCGACCTCTTTGCCGTAAGCGAGCATGAGATGGACGAACGAGAGAGCAATGATCACGCCGCCCGCGAATCCTCCTCCCGGAGAGAGGTGACCGTGCATCACGATGTAAATGCCGTACATGAGTATGATTCCCACGGTAAGCCGCGTCACGGTTTTAACGATCACTGTCATGCCCGGTTCTTTATTCATGCTTCCGTTTCCGGCTCTCCTTTTTTCTTTCTTCCCGTTTTTCTCAATACGATGAGCGCTCCACACACTGCCGTAAAAAGCACGACCGCTTCTCCCAGGGTATCATACGCACGGAAATCAAGGATAACGGCACTCACCAGATTGGTGGCCCCGGTTGCTTTCATGCCGTTCTCAATATATTCTTTTGCCACTCTCATTACCGGCTGCCCGAATTGCGGCAGTTCCCGAAGGATCGGATGAACAAACAGCAGCGCCAGCAACGAAAGGGTTATTCCCACAAGCATGGGAAAGTAATCGGGATGATGCTGCGGTTCGGAAGCCTCTTTTCGTATGATAACCCGTAGCAGGATAACCAGACTTAATATTTCGACGACAAGTTGCACGATCGCCAGATCGGGCGCCTTGAGAACGAGAAATGCGAGCGATTGAAAAAGCCCGACCACACCCACGACAACGACACAGGAAAGCATGTCCCTTGTTTCGACGGCAATGATCGATCCTACGATCATCAGCATCAGAATAACATTGATATCCGTCATTTCAACGCCTTATTTCATCAGCCATAATAGAATGATCATACCGATTACGTACCAGGAAATATACTGCCGCAACACGCCCGTATGGAAAAATTGAAATATTTTGGAAATGAAAAATGAAACGTGAGTCCCCACTTCATAGAGATCGAAAAGCTTCCACTGCGCCATGGTATAGATTTGTTTAAACGGGGTCATGTCCCTGATTGTCTGATAAAAATCAACGCCCGTTACTTCCACATCTCGGGCCGTACTCTTTTCGCTTCCCGAAATATAGACTTCATCAAGATATTCGCCTCCGATGTACGTGCGGCATACCCGCGGTTTTTTCACGGTTCCGAGCAGATACAACAGTAAGCCGCCGAACAATGCGCCCGCGATCATTACCGTCGCCGGTCCGACAAACCATTTCCCCGTAAAAGAAACCGGCGCATTGACCGCAGGAAAAATGAATCGACTGAGCGGGCTCAGGTAACGCAGTCCGAAGGCGACGCATAGCAATGCAAGAAAACCCATCGGCAGCCACATGCCCGGTCCGACTTCCCGCGGCTTCGCCGCCGCGACTTCGGGAGAAGGCTGTCTGAAAAACGATGCGTGAAGCAGTTTAACGAAGCTGGCCAATGTAAGGGCCGACCCGACCATGGCAGCCGTCAACCAGACGACCCAGAGCACTCCCCCACTCCTGCCGCTTTCAATGATTCCCTGGTAAATCATCCATTTCGAAGCGAATCCGTTCAGGGGGGGGATGCCTGAAATCGCCATTGAAGCGATGATGCATGAAAAAAGGGTAACCGGCATGGCCTTCGCAAGACCGCCCAGTTTATCCAGATCCGATGTCCCGGTCCGATGTTCGATCGCTCCAGCGCAGAGAAACAGGCACGATTTGTACATTGCATGGTTCAGCATATGGAAAAGACTTCCGGCAATACCCAGGGGCGTCCCGGTACTTATTCCCAGCACCATGTACCCTACCTGGCTTACGGCATGGTAGGAGAGCAGCCGCTTAAGATCGTGCTGCACCAGCGCCATCATCACCGCAAAGATGATCGTTCCTGCGCCGATGACAGCAAGGGCGGTCGTTACTCCACTGTTCATGGTAAAGAGCGTCGTGGTGCGATACAGAAAGTAAATCCCGAGTAATTTATCAAGGGACGCTGGCAAAAAAGCCGCGACCGATGCAGGAGCTTTCTCGCCACAGTCGGGCACCCAGGAGTGAAAGGGCATGGCGCCCGCCTTTGCGAAAGCTGCAGTCGCGAGGCAGAAAAATGCTATATATGAAAGCGGTCCGCCGAACTCCACCGGCGCTCCCTGCATCCGGGTGGTATGACGAATTACCCATAAAAGCGCAATCCCTAAAATAAGGATACTATCGGATCCTCCAATGACAATGGCGGCCTTCTTCGCAGCCCCCGCAGCTTCAGGACCGGAAATCCCGGTGAGAAGATAGAGCGTTACCCCCAGGATACCCCAGAAAACAAGCAGAAGAATAAATTCTGAGGCGAGCAAAGCACCGCACGATGCGCCGAGGGTCCACAAAATATAGGCATAATAGTGGTTTTGTCGATCTTTCCCTTTCATGAAGCCGAAAGAATAAATCAGAATGAGAAGGCTGAAGACGGTCGTCGCGAGAAGAATAAAACCGTTGATTCCGTCGAGCCGGAGAGCAAGCCAGTTATGGTGTGAAAAAGCTGCAGCCTTTGCATTAAACAGGGGCCAGGCAATAAGAAACGCGTAAATTCCCGTTAAAAAAGCGATCACCGCTGCAACAGCCCCACCTTTTGACGGAAGGAACCTGCACACAATGCCCGCAAATAGCGGAACGGCAATGAGAAGCACCATGGGCTGCGCCGACAGATCGGTGAGGAGCATATTTGATTGCGCGATCAATTCGTTCATGAAAATACTCCAAAATCAAGTTTCGGTCCCTCTGTACCGAGTTCCCGTTGGAGCCGTGCGGTTTTTTCCTGGGACAAACGAAGCAGGTCGGGCGAATGCAGGGCGGGCTTTCCCTTATCCGTATCAATCGCCATCATACGCTCCGTGCAGCAGTAACAGGGATCCACTGCAGCAAGAATAATAGTCGCATCGGCGATACTCTGTCCTAAAACGGCAACACGGTCGGTCGCAACATTCATGAAACTCGGTGCACGGACTTTATGGCGCACCGGACGATTCGTGCCGTCGCTCCGGATATAGTGAAATACCTCTCCCCGCGGCGCTTCGTAGTGGCCGATGCCGTCTCCCGGCTTGATCTCTTTCGGATTCGAATCAACCGGACCGGGAACGGTTTTCAATTTATCCAGACACTGCTCGATAATCGCAATCGATTCGAACATTTCCAGTATGCGGACCACCGTTTTATCGAACACATCACCGTTTTCGGCGGTAATGACCTTCCAGTCCACAAAACCGTAAGCAGCATGAGGATGATCTTTCCTTACATCGATTGTTACCCCCGAAGCCCGCGCGGTAGGTCCGACAGCCCCGTAATCGATGATCTGTTGTCTGGTAAGAACGCCCACGCCTTTCGTCCGCGCATGGATCACCGGGTCGTCGATAACCGCATCCCTGAAGAGGGCCAATGCTTTTTTAAGGCCGTCAAGTATTTTTTTGATACCGGGAATGTCGTCGGAAAAAATGTCGCGGCGCACCCCTCCCGGTTTCATCATAGCATAGTGATTACGGTTTCCGGTGATGTGCTCCATGACATCGAGGACATTCTCCCGATAACGCCACACCCACATCCATACGGTATTGAACCCTAAAAAGTGGCCCGCCAGACCAAGCCAGAGCATGTGAGAATGGATCCGTTCAAACTCTCCGATAATTGACCGAATATAGAGCGCACGTTCCGGCACTTCAACATCACCCGCATCTTCAATTGCCTGCACGCAGGCGATGGGATGGGAGGTTGAACATATACCGCATACCCGCTCGACGAGAAACACGCTTTGTTCAAATGATTTCGATTCCGACAGTTTCTCGATGCCGCGGTGATTGTAGCCGATTTCGATGTCAAGATCGACTACCTTCTCACCCTCGACATGAAGCTTGAAAAATTCCGGCTCCTCCTGGAGCGGATGGTAGGGACCGATCGGTACTATTGTTTTTTTCGGCATGCTACGTCATATCCTTGTTATAATCCCGCCGCAACGGATAGCGCCCCTCCGGCCAGTCGTCTTTCAACAGCAGGTGTCTCATGTCGGGATGGTTTTTGAAGGTAATACCGAGCAGTTCCCACATTTCCCGTTCGATCCATTCGGCCGCCGGGCAGAAAGTCGCAATTGATTCGATTTCCGGCTTTTCACGGTCGAGTTTCGTTTTGATCGTTACCACGCAATTGCATAAATCAAAAGCCCAGTGGTAAAGTATCTCGAAGGCACCGGGCGTATCGATTCCCGTTGCGATCTGAAAACGTGCCTCGAGCTCCTTGAACAGTATCCGCGAGGTTTGTGGAATATGTTCCGCTTTGACTTGCAGATATATCCGTTTCGGCGATTTTTCGAACACCTCCTGAATGGTGTTTCCCAGTTTCGCGCGAAGCGCAGGAAGAATTTCTTCTCGGGCGGCTATCACCTGGTTATTTTCCTTTCAGTTTCCCAATGAGTTTCACTATTGCGGAAATCATCGCCTCCGGTTTGGGAGGACATCCCGGCAGGAACGCGTCGATGGGGATATAATTGCAGACCGGTTCAAAAATATTGTATGAACCGGCGAATATATTCCCCGTGCATGCGCAGCTGCCGACGGCAACAACGACAATCGGCTTCGGCGCCTCTTCATAAACTCTCTTAAGTCTAACGGCCGATTTCCTGTTGAAAGCCCCGGACAGCAAGAGAACGTCCGCATGGCGTATGCTTCCCACCAGCACGATGCCGAAACGTTCCGCATCGTAACGCGGTGTCAATACATCAAGTATTTCAATATCGCAATTATTACAGGCGCTTCCGCTCAAATGGAAAACGTTCAACGACCGGGTAAGTGCATTGACGGTAAAACTCATTACAAACCCTCGATAAAAGCCACTATAACCGCAATCACGCCGAACAGAGTTACAGGACCCCAGAAAAATTTCATCGCCTGGTCGATGCGGACACGCGGGGCGGTGTTACGGATAAGCACCGTAATCACTATGAGCCCGACATACTTCACCGCACCGAGAACCGCCGGCACCGCTCCCTCATGCAGCGGGATGCCTCCCCACAGCACGGTGATCAGAAATACCGGCATCGTAAAAAGCATCATCGCTCGTGTTAACTTGAATATCCCGAGCGGCGGTCCGGAATACTCGACATACGCTCCGCCGGTCAATTCCGTTTCAGCCTCGGGCATGTCGAACGGCACCAGCGTCAGTTTCGCCTGCATGCAGACGATCGCAACGATCAATGCAATAATTCCCGCCGGCGACGCCGCCGCCATGGGTTCGGCCAGTATCCTGCCGAATTCGATTGAGCCGGTTTTTATTACCGGAACAAGACAGGCCAGAATGAACGGCAGCTCATATGAAAGGATCAGTTTCATTTCACGACTGCCGCCGATTGAGGCGATCGGATTCGCCGAGGCGAAGGAGCCGATAACCACTGAAACGGCGGGTATCGTTAAGAGGTAGAGTACCACGATGAGATCGCCGATAAAAGATTTCTCAGGCCATACCATCGGACGCCAGAGAATGGTTGATGCAACGGTAACCGCCGCAAGCCCGAAAAGAGGAGCTGCGAGGAAAACGAATTTCGACGCTCCGGCGGGAACGCAGGTTTCTTTGATCATGTATTTGACAATATCGTAAAAAGGCTGTAAAAAAGGCGGGCCGACACGCATCTGCACCCGCGCCGTCACCTTCCGGTCGATCCACGATGTGACAAGTCCGATCACCGCGGTAAATAACAGCCCGGGGAAAATGAGCACTTCGCCTATATGCACCAGATATCTCACCATCACGCTTCCTTTTTGCTCCATGTCGGAGCGCGTACTGCAAGATATTCATTTACAATATGGAATTTGTCCGCTTCAGACTGATCCACCTCCCGATAGGAAATGGCCTTTTTCGCGCAGGTCGAAATACACGCCGGTTCACCGCCGTTGAGTTTCTGAAGGCAGTAATCACACCGTACGGCATAGAACGGGGTAAGTTCCGGATAGATCGTTCCGAACGGACACGCCTGACTGCAGCATTTGCAACTCACGCACCGCATGTTGTGACGCCTCAGAATGCCGTCGCTTCCCCGCTCGAGCGCTTCAAATTTGCAGGCAGCCACACAGCTCGGCTCCTCGCAACGACGGCACGTCAATAAATAGGCGACCCGCTCACGGAGATCACGCATGCCGTGATCGGTGATTTCAGGCTGATAGAGGTAATCGCACTTTACCGTGCACTCATCGCACTCATCGCACACATACATATCGATCACTAACCGTTTGCTCATGTTCGCTCAATCCCAGATGCGGGGTTCGTCTTTGATCCGGTCATAGGTAAATACCGGCCCGTCCTTGCAGGCGTAATAGGGACCGATTCGGCAATGCCCGCATTTTCCGATGCCGCAGCTCATGTTTTTTTCCATGGAAAGATAGATATTTTCAGGAGCATATCCCCGTTCGAGCAGCTTTATCGTTGCGAATTTCATCATAATGGGCGGACCGCAGACTACGGCCACGCTGTTCTGGATGTTTATCGAAAGCTTGTTTTTTTCAAGGATCGTCGTGACCACCCCGATATTCCCCTTCCAGCCCTCATCGCCCTTGTCCACACTCAACATCAGGTCCACCTTCGGTTTTCCCCATGCGGTGGCGACATCGTTGCGATACACAATGTCTCCCGGTGAACGTGCGCCATACCGGAGGATGATTTTTTTATAATGATCCATCTCCTCGGCAAGCGCGAAAAACAGGGCGCGCAGGGGAGCCAGTCCGACGCCGCCGCCCACGATGAGAATTTCTTTACCTTTGAATTTATCAAGGGGGTATGGCTGCCCCAGCGGCCCCCTTATTCCCACCGTATCTCCCTTAGACAAGGCATGAATCCGCTCGGTTACCGCGCCCACCCGCATTATGGTAATATCCATGACATCGTTGACCGCAGGGGACGAAGAGGGGGTAAAAGGGGCTTCTCCGAAACCGGGTATCGACAGTTCGACGAATTGTCCCGCCTTGAATGGAATCGGTTCCTCGGGACGGAACGTAAAGGTGGTGATATTCGAGGTTTCGACAATGATATTTTCCACTGTCGCGGGGAGTGCGGCATAAGGATTATGCTTCATCGAGCGCCTCTTTTAAAACATCACGGATATCAATTTTTCCGGTGCACGCCTCGATACACCGTCCGCATCCGTCGCACGCATAGATATTCAATACTTTTTTGAAAAAATTGAATTTCTTATCGAAGCGGTTATACAACCGTTCCGCACGGTATTTTCGCGGATTTGCGCCTCCCGCGACGCGGGCGAAATTTTTATAGAGGCAGGAATCCCACTGTTTGACCCTTTCGGAAGTTCCGGTCGCAGAACGTCCGTCGGCAAGCAGAAAACAGTGACAGGTGCAACAGACGAAATTGCATGCGCCGCACTCGACGCAATCCTCCGCGAAACGCTCCCACAGATGCGATTCTATCGAACCGGTCACGGCATTCTGATAATTCTTATTGCCGTCCAGCCCTTTTACCGCGGCCTGTTCCTCAACTGTTTTATATACAGCCTTTCTCGCGGTATCACGGGCTTTCATTGCATCCTGCGAAGCCTCTTCGAGCAGATCACTGCACGAATCAAGCGCTTTTTTCCCTTTTTCACTTCCCGATTCCAAAACATACTGATTGTTGGGAAGCGGTGAAATATTGATATCGAAACCTGATTCCGGAAACGGCTGGTCGCCGACCGCGGTACAGAAACAGACATCGCATGGACGTGAACAATCGCATGAAATGATCAATGTATTATTGCGCAAATCAATATAATACGGATCTTTGGGTTCGGTATCGCGAAATACATAGTCGTGGATTTTGAGGGAAGCGAGATCGCAGTTTTTCACTCCGATGACCGCTGCGGGTTTGGGTGATGAGTGTGGTGCATCCTCCAGGAGTCTCCCCACCCCCTGACGGGGAGGAAACAGTATCGATTTCAGTGGCTCGACCGGCCGGTGTGGTCCGAGCATATGTCTGTCGCTTTCCCACTTTTCATCGGAGGTAAGATGATAGTTCGAATCCGTTTGAGATAACGCATAGACACGGCAACCCGTCGTCAGAAATTCGATCACCCCGTTAATCGTACATCCCTGTTTCAGCTGCTTGGCCATAGCGTTTAGTTGGGATTACCGCTTTTATATTGTTCTACTGTTTCCACTTGTCATTCAAATCAACCCGTTAAGGAAAAGTGAAAATATAAAATGTTTGCACCGGTGTCAAAAAAATTTTAGGAGGATGAAGGACCGTAAATGTCCGTGCACCATGGTTTCATAACCCCATTCATCCGCCCTCCGGTGATCGCGGGGTGCGGAAGTCGGAAATCCGCTTAACAATCCGCGGGAAGCCGAGTTTCGGCGATCACGGTTTTCAAGGCGCATGGGGTGCTTAGAGTGCCTCCGTACTCCCCCTCCTTCCCTGCACCTGATAAAATCACTTCCTCTCCCGCCTCAGAAAAATACTACTCTTTCCAACGTATTTTGCAGCGACGCGGGTTTCACGGGAAAGTATTTTGATGATGAGCAGATTCCACCGGACAACCCGAGGATGGATGAATAAAATTAACCGAACAGCCGGATTTTTCAACGACGCTCCGCGGAAATGCTCTTCCCGCCCGATTGCAATGATGGTGATCGTTTCCATTCTCATCAGCGTCCGGTGGGCGGTTGCGGATCCCTCCGGTGATAGTTCCGTTACCGATGCCGAAAGCGGCGCGGACTATTACTGTATTCCCGAAATACTCATTGTATCGCGTCCGGAGCGATGGAAGCTTTGCCTCAATCGCATGGCGCCTGATGATGATTCATGCGTGGAAGTGACGATAAGCGGTCAAGCCGCCGGCGGCGCCGTCATCCATTTTCAATACACCGAAGATGGAAAGTGGCATTACGCGGGGATGCAAAGTGTCGAAAGCGCGGATCGTACCGCTCCCGTAAAGGTATATCTGACAAACGACCCCGCCGGCGATCTTTTACGTGTGTCAATATTTCCGGCCGCCGGAAGCGACACCACTCCGCTCCTTTCGGCGCCCCGCGTGCGCAACGACCGCCCCGACACCGCCGACACCGCTTCCCCCTCCAACCTGACGGTAAGGCGGATGGTTCATAACTGCAACCGGGTGGAGTACAAGGTCGTCATCGAGGAACGGGTCTATACCTATCCGCCGGGCTTTCGCCGGGATCCGGTACTGAACTACCCGGAGCTTTCGATGTTCCATTACGGAGGTTCCGTCCGCATGCCGACGGCGAACTCGCTGCAGGAATGGGCGGATCTCTACTCTTTTTATCACATGAGTAATCCTGATGAGCTCACGTTCGATGATCCCGAAGAAATAATAAAGGCGGAAGCCTGGCTCACCCGTTATAGCCGTAGAAAACCGGTCGGCCGGGACCGACCCAAAAAAAGACGGCGACCGCCGATGATCAGGTTTCGGCCCCTGCAGTAGGCGGCGAAAACGCAACGCTTTTATTACGGGAATTTTCCTGAATATGCGCTCCGCTGGGCATGGCGGACTATCGCCGCGAGCCCCTGCGGTTCCTCAAATAGAATGCGCCGGCATTGCACCGGCGCTTTCCGCTTCACCCAAATTGCTGCAAGAGGGCCTTGCAGGTAGGATAGTAATTGCTGGTAATGGAAATATATACCTTTTTTTCCGTTGCGGCAATAATTTTTATTTAAATTTTTTCATCCCTTGCGAAGAAGCTTTTTCGCTTTGCTGATCTGCGCCTTAACGCTCCCCCTGCCGGTACCTCCACAGATACTCCTTGCAGCAATGGCGCCTTCCCAGGAAAAAAGTTTCATTGCATCATCGCAGAAAAGGTCGGAAAAACCGCGCAGTTCATCCACGCTAATAGAGGTAAGGGCAATGTTCCGTTCAAGACAGTGGCCGATGATCCGGCCGACGGTCCGATGCGCCTTCCGGAAGGGCGCTCCTTTGCGCACAAGGTAGTCGGCAAGGTCGGTTGCGAAAAGAAACGGATGGAGGTCGTCAGCGATGCGCTTTCTTCTGACAGATAAGGTGGCGATCACCCGGGTGAACACCCGAAGCACGATTTCCGTTTGGGACACGCTGTCGAAGAGCGGTTCCTTGTCTTCCTGAAGGTCTTTGTAATACGCAAGACCCACGCCTTTGAGGGTCGCGGCCATCCGGGTGTAGTTTCCGATAAAACGGCCGCATTTTCCCCGGATGAGCTCGAGAGAATCCGGGTTTTTTTTCTGGGGCATCATGCTCGAACCGGTTGACCAGGCATCGTCGATTTCGATGAATCCGAACTCACGGGAAGAAAAAATGATGAGATCCTCGGCATACCGGCTCATACTGACGCCGAGGGAAGCGCAGGCGGCGAGGGCGTCGAGAACATAGTCGCGGGAAGCAACGGCGTCGATGCTGTTGTCGCTGATGTCGGTAAAGCCGAGCGTTTCGGCGAGCCCGGCGCGATCGACGTCGAATCCGCTTCCGGCTATCGCTCCGCTGCCGAGCGGCAGCGTATCGGCCGCGACAGAGGCGTTGCCGATGCGCTTTTTGTCGCGATCGAGCAGGAAGAAAAACGAAAGCCAGTAGTGTGAAAGCAGAATCGGCTGCGCCTGCTGGAGATGCGTGAAACCGGGCATAATCACATCGAGGTCGGTTTCAGCCCGATAAACGAGCGCCTGCTGCAGCTCGATCACTTCGTTGTGCAGATCAAGCAGCCGTTTCTTTATAAAAAGCCGCAGGTCGGTAGCCGTCTGATCGTTGCGCGACCTTCCGGTATGGAGCCGCGCCCCGGCCTCCCCCACCCTTTCAACCAGCATTCGTTCGATCGCCATGTGGATATCTTCATCATGCGGAGAAAAAGTGATTTTTCCCTTGCGGTAATCCTTCCCGATGGCGGCGAGCGCCGCCGTCACCGTCGCAGCCTCTTTCCGCGTAAAAATTCCTATTCGTTCGAGCGCTCCCGCCCAGGCAGTGCTGCAGGCTATATCCTCATCGATCAGCGTTTGATCGAAAGAGATGGAATTATGAAACTGTTCCATGAGCGAGTCCGATGGTTTTGCAAACCGTCCGTCCCACATTTTCATACGGCGATTCCTTTCACTTTCATCTGAAAGTTCACCCTGCCGTTCCACTCGTTCTCATCGACCGTATAGGCGACCGAAAGCGTCGAGACATCCTTGACCTGATGGTAACGGTCGCTGAAATTGAAACCGATTGCATCCATGAAGACTCCGCCGCCGATGAGCGACATTTTCAGGTGCGTATCGCCCACGATCCTGGGCGCCGAACGATGCCGCACCCCCCGGGCCAAAAACACCGGCCGCATGTTCCCGGGACCGAACGGTTCCATCTGTTTGATGATCCGGTAGAATTTCGGCGTTATATCGGGAATGTCCGCTTCGGCGTCTGCCATGATCACCGGAATAAAATCATCCGGCGCCGTCATGCCGCGTACTACCTCGTTGAACCGTGTGCGGAACGGTTCGATCATGTCGGTTTTAATGGTCATTCCCGCGGCCGCCGCATGGCCGCCGTACCCCTCGAGCAGGTCGGCGCACCTGTTAAGCGCTTCGAGCAGGTGAAGAGCGGGGATGCTCCTCCCCGACCCCCGGGCGTAGCCGTCGCGACCGACGGAAAACAGGATCGCCGGCCTGTGGTACCGTTCGACGATTTTCGAGGCGACAATCCCGATCACGCCCGCATGCCAGTGTTCGCTTCCAACGATAAGGCCGACGTCGCGTGCGGAATCGGCGTTCGTTTCGATCCAGGCATAAGCTTCTTTGGCAACTGCGCCGTCAAGTTCACGGCGCTCGATATTCGCGGCGCGCAGCTGTGAAGCGTACTTCTGCGCCTGCGCATCGTCGTCGGTCATGAGCAGTTCGATGCCGGTGCGGGAATCGCCCAGTCGTCCGACGGCATTGATGCAGGGCGCAAGCTGGAAAACGACCTGGGAGGTCGAAAGCGGCTTGCCGGCAAGCCCCTGCTGGGTCATGAGCGCTTTCAGCCCCCGGTTGGCGGTCGTTTTCATCTGCTCGAAACCAAGATGGGCGATCACCCGGTTTTCCCGCGTCAGGGGGACGATGTCGGCCGCGGTGCCGAGTGCCGCCAGGTCAAGATAGTTCCGCCACAGCTCCTCCCCTTGTTTCAGATGAAGCGCGAGCGCCTGGCAGAGCTTGAGCGCCACCCCGACGCCCGAAAGATCACGATAGGGATAGGTGCACCCGGGCTCCTTCGGATCGAGAATCGCGCAGGCTGCCGGAGGTTCGTGATGGATCTCGTGATGATCGGTGACGATGCAGTCGATGCCGAGGCAGGCTGCGATCGCCACTTCGTCACGGGAACCGATCCCGCAGTCGACGGTAATAATAAGCGTCGCACCGCCCTGCGCGATCTTCTTCACCCCTTCCTCGGAAAGACCGTACCCTTCGGTGAGGCGGTTGGGAAGGTAGTAGTCGCACCGGGCGCCGAGCCGTCGGAGCACGCGCAGCATGAGCACCGTGGCCGTTATGCCGTCAACGTCGTAATCGCCGTAAACGACGATCAGCTCGTTCGCCTCGAGCGCCCTGACAATACGGATAACCGCTCGTTCCATATGAGGAAACAGAAACGGGTCGTTGAAATGTTCGATCGACGGTCTGAAGAAGGCCCTGCACGCATCACGCGAGACAAGGTCGCGGCCGCAGAGCACCCGCGCGACGGCGAAAGGAATCGAAAGCTCGGCGGCAAGACGGCCGGCGGCCGCGTCGTCGGCCTGCCTGAGGGCTATCCGTTCCTGCAGCCGGGAAAATCCGTTCATGCCACCGGCGCTCCCGCGTCGGCCGCACGTTCCGGCGTTACGACCGCCAGCGAACCGTCGGCGTTCTTCGCGGCAAGCACCATTCCCTGCGAAAGCTCGCCGAAGAGCTTTACGGGTTTGAGGTTGGCCACCACCACGATCTGTTTGCCGACAATGCTTTCGGGTGTGTAATGGGCGGCAATGCCCGCAACGATCTGCCGCTTTTCCGTTCCCAGATCGATCAGGAGTTTGAGCAGCTTGCTCGACTTCGGCACCGGTTCTGCCGCCGTGACGGTCGCCACCTGAAGCGAAACTTTATTAAAATAATCACTATCGATCTGGCCGGCGGCAGCGTCGGCCTTCGGCTCATTTGCTGCCGCGCCGAAGAGCGGTTCCACATCGGCCTTTTCGAGAGGCCGGACCAGTTTCTCGGTCGGTCCCATTTTCATATTTCGCAGCGAGAATGCGTAATCGTTCCACGCAAGGGTCACCCCCAGTTTACGTTCGATACAACCGCTTATCGAGGGAACGATCGGCTTGAGAAACACGGCGAGCGCCTTCGTCAAATTGACGCAGGTGACCATGACGACTGCGGCCTTTTGCGGGTCGGATTTGATACTCTCCCACGGCCTGCCGTCCTGATAATATTTGTTCCCCCGGTTGCCGAGCGCATGGATTCGTTCAACGGCGAGCTTGTATTCTCCCCGCTCGAAATGTCCTTCGATCGCCGCTGCGGCGTCCTCAACCTCCGCGGCGATTGTCTCGTCCCACGGAGCGTCGGGCACCGCGCCGCCGAACGATCGGTCGCAGAAGACCGCAGTCCGGTGGTGAAGGTTCCCGATGTTGTTCGACAGGGTGGTGTTGGCCCGGTTGAGCAGTTCCTCCGCGGTGAAATCGAAATCCTCGGCATTGGGCATCAGCTTCGATCCGTAAAAAAAACGGAGAAATTCCGCTGCCTGCGGATGTCCGATTTTCCCCAGATAGTCGCGCGCGAGAATGAAGGTGCCGCGCGATTTCGACATCTTCTCTCCCCTGATGTTGAGAAAACCGTGGATGAAAAACCGGCCGGGAAGCTTGAATGAGGAGTATTTCAACATGACGGGCCAGAAGAGCGTGTGGAAGTAAACGATATCCTTGCCGATGAAATGCACCACCTCGGCGTCGCAGGCGGACGACCAGTAATCGTCGACGGAACGGCCCGTTTCGCCGCACCACCGGTCGGTGGAGGAGATGTATCCGACGGGTGCGTCGAGCCAGACGTAAAAGTATTTATCCTTTGTGCCGGGGATGGCGAATCCGAAATAGGGGCCGTCGCGCGAAATGCACCATTCCCGCAGCCCCTCGTTGATCCAGGTGGTGACGAAATTGCGCATGTCGTCCTGCAGCACTCCTTCGCGGTTGATGTATTCCCGCAGGAACGCTTCACATTTATTGAGTTCCACATAGAAATGGACGGACCGGCGCATTACCGGCGCGCCGTTGCAGATGACGCAGTGCGGATCGATGAGCTCGGTGGGATTATAGGTGGCTCCGCAGGCCTCGCAGACGTCGCCGTACTGCTTCGAAGCGTTGCACCGCGGGCAGGTGCCGGTAATAAACCGGTCGGGCAGAAACCTGCGGTCATGCTCGCAGTAGTACTGGTCGATCTCTTTCTCGATGATAAGGCCCCCCCGGCGGAGGTTTTGATAAATCAATTCGGCATACCGGCGGTTTTCGGGCGAATTCGTGGTGTAAAAAATATCGAAGCCGATGTCGAATCCGGCATAATCCCGCCGATGGTTCTCGTATGCTTCGGCGATGAGCGCTTCGGGAGTGATTCCCCGTCTGGCCGCCGACAGTTCGATGGGGGTGCCGTGGGTGTCGTCGGCGCAGACGAATGCGACCTCATGTCCGCGCAGGCGCTGGAACCGCACGAAGATATCGGTCTGCACCGCCTCAAGCAGGTGGCCGAGATGGATATCGGCGTTTGCATACGGCAAAGCCATGGTCACCAGGAACCGCTTTTTAAGCGACATATTCGATTGTCCCTTTCTTCATCTCCTCCGGGGTAAGCCACTCCTGGCCGTTATCGCGGAAATTAATAAGCCCCTTGCCGTCGAAAATATTGATATAATTCAAAACGCCCTTCTTCTCCCCGATGGTGATCTGGCTCCCGATGGGTGGAAATTCCCTGAAAATATCAACGTAGAGGTCATCCTCATACCGCAGGCAGCAGAGCAGCCTTCCGCAATTGCCCGATATTTTCGAAGGGTTGAGAGCAAGCTGCTGATTTTTCGCCATCTGGGTGGTGATCTGTTCAAATTCGTTGAGGAACGCGCTGCAGCACTGTTTGCGGCCGCAGATCCCGCACCCGCTGATCCGCTTGGCTTCGTCCCGAACGCCGATCTGCCGCAGTTCGATCCTCGTTCGATAGACGGAGGCCAGGTCCTTGACAAGCTCTCTGAAATCGACCCGCTGTGCGGCGGTAAAGTAGAAAGTGATTTTGCTGCCGTCGAACTGCAGTTCGACGTCTACCAGCTTCATGTCGAGGTTGTAATGCTTGATCTTCTCCTTGCAGACGCCGAACGCCGTACGTTCCTTTTCCTTGTTTTTTTCGTGCATGGCGATATCTTCCGCAATCGCCTTGCGGATGATGCTCCGTGTCTCGCCCTTGCCCCGTTTCAGCCGTACAAGCGATCCGACGAGCGACACCTTGCCGAGGTCCTGGCCTCGCTCCGCCTCCACGACGACGAAATCTCCTTCCGTTATCTCCAGTTCATTGCGGTTACGGTAGATCGCGCGTCGCTCGCCCTTGAAAACGACCTCAATGACCTTGCTGTTTTTGCTCATTGTAAAACTCCATGACCGACAGTGCGAAATTGATCAGCACCAGTGCGATATTCGTTCTCGCCCTGATCCTGCCGATGGCCGTCTCGCAGTGCTGCGCAAGCACGCCCATCGCATGGGGAGATATCACCTGCTCCACTACACCCGATAGAGCGCTCCCGCCCATAATATAGTTTTCAGTACCGTTCATTTTCGTAAAAAAAGCATTCCGTATTCCGTACATCAGCTGCATAAAAAGGTTTTCATGCCTGCCGTAATCCGCAGAGGCGCTGATTTCGTCGATCTTGTCAAACAATGCAAGATGGTCCTGCTCAATGATCAGACGCCAGAACTCCCGTGCATCCTGCCGGGCGGACGCATCGATATGCCGCAGGAGCGATTGTGCGCGACCGAGAGAACCGACGTGCGCTACCGCATCGAGCCGGGGGTCGTCGGGAGAAAGCGAGAGGCGGGAAACAAGTTCCAACCTTATCGTATCGGGAGGAAGCGCCGCAAAACGGAGAAGCTGGCAGCGCGACACGATGGTCGGCAGCACGACGTGCGGCCGGTCGGTACAGAGAAGCAAAAGCGTATCGGGCGGCGGTTCCTCGAGTGTTTTGAGCAATGTGTTGGCCGACTCCTTCAGCATAACATCGATACCGTCGAGAATGACGATGTTTTTACCCTTTTCAACGGCACCCCGCCTGATGGAATGAGTCAGTTCACGTATCCAGTCAACCGGTATGGACGGAGGCGTTGAAAATTCAGGAACAAGGTACGGATCTTCCATCCGCTCCCTCACCCCGGCCGCGAAGGCTTCCCACCCGGCCTCGGTAATTTTATTGTCGGTCGTTTTATGCTCTTTTTTCAATGCAAAAGGCATGACGACATGAAAATCGGGATGCGAATAGGAGCGCACTCTTCTGCAGCTGCTGCAGGTGTAACAGGGACGTGCCGTTTCGCTGCTGCAGAGCAGGGCCATCGAGATTTCAAGCGCGGCGGTAAATGTCCCCGTGCCCGCCTCTCCGCTGAGAAGATAGGCATGTCCGATCGTGCCGTTTGTAAAAGCCGACGAAAAAAAATCCTTAACGCGTTCCTGTCCTAGCACCATGTTCCATTGCAGCTGAGCCATATTACCGTATTACCGTTTTTCCAGCCATTCGACGGGATTGAGCGCTTCGGCCGATTTTCTGATTTCAAAATGGAGCTTCGCCTCGTCGGACGATTTTGGGTCGCCCACCCGGCCTACAACCGAATCCATGACCACCTTCTGGTCAATTGCGACGTCGATCTTTTGCAGTTGCGCATAGATCGAAAGGTAACCGCCGACATGGTCGACGATCACCATTTTACCCAGTCCGCGCATTGAACCGGTATGGATGACGGTTCCTGCGGCGATGCAGCGGACGGCGTCCCCCGCGTTTGCCTCGATATCGACCCCGTTGTTCATGATGACCGTCTGGTACTCGGGATGAACGACCTTGCCGAATCGGCCGACAACCGGCCCCTCGATGGGCCAGGGCAGCGTGCCTTTGCGTTTTTCAAAAGATGCAATGGTCGCGCGTGAAACGCCGGCACGCGCTTTTTTCCGTTTTTTTTCCAGGAGCCTGATCATGGCGGTGAGTTCCTTCTGTGAAGCCTCGAGCTCCTTGACCATCGCCTCCCAGTTTTCCCTGTTCCGCTGCACGTCGGCGAGCATCATCTTCCGTTGCTTCTCCTCGGCGACGAGCTCCCCGCGCTCGGCCTCCTTGGCCGTGCGTAATTTTGACAAATGAATACGCTCCTCCTGTTCCGCCTTTTTCTTCACGTCGATGGCGCGGCGGGATGATTCGATCTTTTCCGCGAGATCCCGGTCGTACCGGTTGAGCTCTTCGAGGTAGCGCGCGCGATTGACCGCATCGAGCGGACTTCCCGAGGCGAAAATCAGAAACAGTGAGTGCGTCGGACCGTTCATGTAAGCCTGCCGCAAACGTTGACGCATGATTTTCTGTCTCGATTCAAGCCGACGCCCGGCAACCACCAGCGAGTCGGTCAGCCGTTGAATGATCGCCTCAACCGTATCGATCCGCACGGTGAGCATTTTCAAATATCGATGTGACGCCGATATGTTTTTCTCAAGCTGCTCGAGTTGGGTACGATAGGTGCCCTCCTCCCGCTGCAGCGCCTTGAGTTTCTCCCTTCCCCTCTCGAGGCCGGCACGAATCTCGTCGAGCTGCTTCGTACTGCGTTTGATTTCCCGATCGTACTGTGCAGCCGTTTTCAATGGGGTTTCACCGCCGGCCGCACTGGCCGAAGCGGCGACGACACAACCGACCGCGATTATACGAGAAACTTTCTTACCGCGCCCGCGCTTCCCATCCACCCGTAAACCACCCCCACCAGAATAACAAGAAACGGCAATGATTTCGGCCCCCAGAAGAACGGAACATGCAGCAGCGACAGGCGTAAAACGCCCATTGCTGCAATGCAGATCGCTCCTCCGACGATCCCCTGCAGTACTCCTTCAAGAAGAAAGGGCATTTTAATGAACAGTGCCGTTGCACCCACAACCTGCATGTGCGCAATAAGTTCCTTGCGGGCATAAATCGTCAACTTGATCGTATTTGAAATCATGAAATACAGGATAAAATTCATGGTGGCGGCGACAATGACGACAGCCATCCAGAAAAAAAACCTGAACCGCTCAACCAGATCGATCCACTCCCGCGAATAACGCACGCTCTCGATCCCGGGAAAGCCCCCGATAATGTCGGTGAGTCTGCCGGCCTCCTCCTGCGAACGTGCATTGTCGGTCAGGTAGATCTCCAGCGACGCCGGGAGGGGATTGTCGTCCACCGATTCGAGCATCTCGGTTCCGTAAAGCGTGGCGAACCGTTTCCACGCACTGTCCTTATCGATAAAAACCGCCCGTCGCACCGAAGGCTGCCGGCGCACCCGTTCGAGAAGTTCCGCGGTGACGCTGCTGTCTCCCGTCGCCTCGTCTTCGATGTACGCCGCTATGTCCGCCCGGTCGATTCCTCTGCGAAGAAGCAACTCGACATTCAGGAAGGCGATGACAATAAGGCTCATGAAAAAGAGCGATACCGCGATCGAAACAATGGAAACGAAGGTCATCAGCTTTGCCTGAAAAAAGCCCATGACCGCCTCCTTGAAAAAGAACAGCAGCGTCCCCATCTCAACTATTACCCTTTATCCATCACTGCACTTCGGTTTCGCAGCCGTAAGGCCCGCCTTGCCGCATCGTACCATTCCCGCCGACATGCGATTACCCCACACCCGGTTGAATACGGCACGGCTGCTGCATGCGGGGCAATGATAAAATACGGCAGGCGCATCGACGGAAACGGAACGGGCTCACTGGACGCGTACAAATCCGCTTTCGGTAATCTTATACACGGCGCACTCGTTATTGGCCCGTCGTCCCTCTTCAAATGAAATAATACCGGAAATTCCGTGGTACCTGTCGGTCTTTGACAGTACCGCATGGATGCGTTTGGGGTCGTCTCCGCCCGTCTCCCTGATTGCTTTCATGATAAGGGCGGCAGCATCATATCCCAGCGCCGCAACGCGGTCGGGTTCGGAATTATATCTGCGTTTGTAAGCTTTTGTAAATTCGCCCCACTCCTTGCCCGACTGGTCAAGCTCAAAACTGGTCGAAATAACGGCATTGAGCACATACCGCTTACCTTCCTGAAGCACCTTTTGCTGGTGCCAGCCGCTTGATCCGAGAATCTGTGTGCGGATACGGTGAAACATGACCTGTGGAGCGAGCATGACGACATCTTCTCCCTCCCCCGGCATGAAAAGCCCGCCCACCGCGAGCGTCGAATCGGCATACAAACTACTGTCACGACGGGTAATCGTCCCTCTGAAATCGGTACCCCGTTCCATGGAAAGTCGTTCGAGATGTCGTGCCAGCAGCTTTTTCCGAATATTCTGAAACTGCACGCGGTAGTCGTTTGCACCCTCCTCAAAATACTCTTCAGCCAAAAGCTCAAGATTGCGCCGCTGCAACTCTTCTTTAAAGCTGCCGGCAAGAATCTGGCCGTATGGCGTCTGCGGAGCCAGAATGACGAACTCCTTGATGGAAAGGTTTTCGATGGCATACCGGGCGATCTTTTTCCCCAGCACTCCGATCGTTACGTTCATCTGAAAGATATTCTCCCCCATATCCGCAATACCCTCATCGGTGGCGGTGGGAGAAATCATGACGGTTTGCTTGTCGATCAGCATCGCCGCCGTCACGGTGGCGGTCGGGCTGAGCACCGGTCCGATAATGACCGATACTTTGTGCTGATCGACAAGCTCCCTGGTTTTCTGCGCCGTCGTCATCATGTTTCCCCGCGTATCGAGCACCACGCATTTGACGGTCTGCCCGGCCTGCGGCTGCAGTTGGTTTATCGCAAGCTGGGCTCCCTGGACGACCTGCCTGCCGATCTCCTCCTCCTCCCCGGAAATCGGCGCTAAAAGCCCGATCTGCAGGGTACGCTTTTTTGCCTCCTGCGCCCGCGTAATCCATTCCCGCACCACGGCACCGTATCGGGAACGGGGATACGCCCGTCTGAAATCATCGGCGCAATTTTCTGCCTTGGCAAACTGCCCGATGGCGATAAGCTTCTCTATCTCATAAAATTTAATGATCTCCATGAGCCAGCGATGAATGTCCCGTGCATCGAGGTCGTAGAACTCATCGGCGGCCATGTGCATGCATATCTTTTCGGTATTGATGAGAACGAGGGAATCGAGCACCGGCGACACCCCCGCCTTGAGCGCCATTGAAAACGCCGCGATCGCCCCGGGGTATTTTTCCTCTTTGGCAAGAGCAATCCCTTCGATATACCAGAACCGCGGGATGAAGGGAGAGTGCGGATATTTTATCCGATACATCGAAAAAAGCCGGTGCGCGGAAACGAACTCCCCCCTCCTGACAAGCGCCTCGGCGGCCAGGGGTACCAGCTGTTCGCTCGTTTCCTCTCTTCCGTGCTTTCGCAGGTAATTGCGGATCACGAGGATCGTCGAATCGTAGTTGCCGGATTCATAGAGACGTATCGATCGTTGAAGAATCGGCGGCGACTCCCCCATCGAATGGATCGGCAGTTGAAAACCGATACAAAGAAGCATTAACGCGGAGCGCGTTTGCATCATAAAGCGTTACTCCAGGAAATAGTTGCCGAATTCAATCGCATCGATCGAGCGGATCCGCCGACGCAGCCGCTCCGTTGTTGACGACGTCCCGGAATTCACATTGTCAAGAACCCGGTCGTCGATAAACATGGAAACCCCGCACCGCAAAGCGAGCGCAATCGCGTCGCACGGACGACATGCGATGCAACAGATACCCGAATCGTGCCTGATCTGTATTTTCGCCTGAAGGCTCTGATCAACCATATCACCGATGATGACCCGCTGCAGGCTGCCGCCGAGCTGTTCCATGACAAGTTTCGCAAGATCGATGGTAAGGGGCTTATCAGGGGCGACATCCAATGATTCGATGGCGATTGCGCTCGCTTCCAGCGGTCCGATCGGCACCGGCAGCATCCGGTTGCCGCTGATTTCTTTGAGAATAATAACCGGTGTATTACGATTCGGATCCAGTGCGAATGATGCGATTTCAGCCTGAATCAGCATTGTCCCTCCACCTGCAATGAAACATCTTCCTGTCCTGCTGTAAAATAGTAAAAATACTCTCGTTCGTTTTAGAGGTCCAAAACTATTTCCCTCTTCCACGGCGAAATCAGCGGGTTCGGTATCATCGCCCCGGCAGTAACCATCCCGATACGCATAATTTCAACAGCCGCCGCTGCCTTCTTTAATCTCCCCATCATGCCCCCTTTTTTCATTTATTAGCTTCTCAGCTGATGTTGCGTGAAAATACATCCTGAAAAGGGTTCTCATACCCTGAAACGGCATCTATTATTTTTCCCCTACACCATATTGAGTGACCGGCATTCCAAGGAGGCGATAAAATGAGGGGCTGGAAATTATCCGCCATTTACCGACAAATCTTCCTGATGCTGTTTGTCGTTGCTTTTCCGCGCCTTTGGGCGGTTCCCCCGTCCATAACACCCGGTGATACGGTGTTTGTAACCGCCGAAGATCCCCGCATTAATTACTACGGACGCTTCGATTTCAGCACTCCGGCGAAACCGCGGTTCAACTGGTCGGGCGCAATTATTGAAGCTGTTTTTCCCGGTTCGATCATCGGCATGCGCATGGTTCACGGGAATGCATTCTACGATATCGAAATCGACGGCGAGCACGATACGACCATTTCGACGGGTACCGACAGTATCTTCTTTTTCAGAAGCGATCTCTCCCCGGAGTTCCATACGGTGCGTATCATCCTTCGAAGTGAGGATCATTATACTGTCGGGACCTTCATCGGCCTCTACATTACCCATGGCAAAGAGTTGGGAGAAGCCCCTGCCCGACCGGAGCGGAAAATCGAATTCATCGGCGATTCCTATACCGCAGGATACGGCATCGAGAGCCCGGGCAGATCATGCTCCCAAAACCAGTTGAAGCAGTACACGAATGCCGGCCTTGCCTTTGCCGCCAACCTTACCAAGGCATTTCATGCACAGAGCATTATTCTCGGCTGGTCGGGCGCGGGAATGGTGCGCAACTACGGCGAAGGTGCAAAACGCTCCTCCGCGCCGTTTCCCGCACACTACGACCAGACGCTCGGTGACGCCGGCAACGGGGTGAACTGGGATTTCACCAAATGGGAACCCGAACTGGTCGTCATCTGTCTGGGCACCAACGATTATTCAACCACACCCTACCCCGACGATTCGATGTATATCGGCGATTACCACAAGTTCATCGCACGGGTGCTTGGAAATTACCCTGATGCCGCCATCCTCTGCGTATCAACCGGGAACAGCACATTCGAAACCAACGTCAAGCGTGTGGTGACCGAAGAGACGACGACACTCAACCATCCGAGAGTCTGTTTCGCCCCGTATCCCCAGGGGCTTTCGTACAACGGATGCGACGGTCATCCCTCGGTTGAAGACAATAAAAAAATAGCCGCGGCGTTTGTCGACACCATCATGAAAAACCTCGACTGGGACACCACTGCCCCCCTTGCCGTAACAATACCAGCCCATGCGAAGAAGCCGAGAACGGCGGGCATGTTGTCGTCATCGTTATGCGGCAGTCGGCTGCAGTTGATTGCTGCAGAATCCATACCACCGGGAACGGTCATCAGCCTGACTAATCTTCGCGGGGAGCTGGTCGACCGCCAGGAAATCAGAGCCGATCGCGGGTGCGTGTTTTCGATGAACCGGCGAAGCAAGGGGATTTACCTTGCCGGAAGCGACAGGTGCGGATGGGTGCATGTTGCAGTAATGCGGTGACGTACCGGGAAAAAGGGATGAAGATAATCCCTCTTTCCCTACTCCTCCCGCGCGGGCGAAATCGTATGATGAATAATCCGGCAGGGGGTTTGATGAGGGTTAAAACAATCACCCTTACTTCCAACGAAGCGGCGGTACTATTGCGTTTTTCGCTTCGACGCTCGAAGCTCATCCAACAATTTCGCTATCACCGGTCTGGCGGCCGGAAGGTTCCTCGTGACGGTGGACCATACAATCTCGTGGTTAATCCCAAAGTAAACGTGTATGCACTTGTCACTCATCCGTGCCATATCCCGCCACGGCAACAGCGGCTTGAGACCGCGGATATCCGCAGGAATGTTCTTGGCCGCTTCGCCAATGTTTTCAATACATTGAAGCACGGCACGGCGTGTCTTGCTGTCACTGATAAAAGTTTCGTAGCTCATGCCGGAGACATACTTCATTGCGTCATCTACACTCTCAAGCATGTCGGAAAGGAAGAGCACGACATCGTCGAAATAATTCGAGACGGATTATCTCTTTCGTGCTTGTTCGTGGGCCGCTTCAATTCTCGTCATAAATAATTCTTTGTCAAGAGATGCCTGCCATCGGCGGTGCCTCTTGACACTGTCTTCCCGCCGGGCCGGACGGGAAAAAGCCATGAAGCGACGCGCTTCCACCGGCCCAAGCTCCTTGTATAATGCATCGATTCCCTTTTCAAGCAGTTCGTGCTGACTCAGGCATTTGACCATTTTCATAATAAACTTTCCTTCTTTCCAAAATCCACCGGCGACCCATACCAGATTATACTAATATTGCGGCGACACTTTCTGATAAGATCATCATCACAAGTGATAAACTCCGCGTTGCAAGACTCCGCGTATGCGACATGCATTGCATCGGCCATTCCCATCCACACGATGATTTTCTTTAAATCAACCGAGGCGCCTCTGCGCGAACAGGTCACCGTAACCGATCATGCGTATCAGGTTTTACATCAGGCACTTTGTCCATCAGTTTTAAAAATTGCCTGCGGGATGGAGCCTCTGCAGCACGGGCGGCAAGATAATCAATTGTCTTGAGCGATGAAATCTTCTCGGCTAGCGCCGTCATCACAAGCTGATTAATGGAAATATTATCCTTTCTCGCTTCTTCCCGCGCAGCCTTATGCAACGAATCGGGCAGTCTAAGGCTGATGGTACTCATGGTAATTCTCCCAACATCTTGAGGTAGTCAATCGGTGCTTTCACGGCGATGCCAAAACGCTCGACACCGCGGAAATCACGTTTATTAAATGTCACTATAACCTGCGATCCTGACGCCACGGCAAGCTCAAGAATCATGTCGTCTCCCGGATCGGCTAACAGCGGACGCCATAAAAAATATATCTCCTGATGATGAGCGTTTGCACAGACATAGTTGAGAATCTTCCGTTTTTCATCCGCACTGAAAGGAATTTTCAACTTCGGATCAAGTAAAGCCCGCTCGTATTCGATCAAAAGCGAAACAGACAAATTCAGTTGAAACCTGCCGGTACCTATAAGCCTGAAAAGATCATGCGATGCTCCCTGACGTGACCGTAATGCGGCAACAATGACATTCGTATCGATAACGACGCATTGTAATTCCATATTGGTATTATAAATAATACCATGAAAAACAGCAAATTTTTTATCCCCGGTGAGAGCCCCGGGTTACCTTTGCGGTAAAAGCGGGTGACTATTATGAATCCGGCAGAGAAGAAAAAATATTACACAACCAATGTCTGCACCGATCCCGCAAGGCGAAACGAGGTGGTGAGCGTGGCACACGATTGTTTTTTCATTTTGATCACACGGGGCACTCACTCGAGTTTTATCAATTCAAACAGGGCAGCTGTTCGATGAACGACAAACCGGTTTGCCCATAGTGCCCTTTTTCGACGAGGAAGACTAATAGGGGTTTTTCACGTTGCCTTGGAAAGATGGGTTAAGAGGGTTGGATACGACATAGGTTATTGTGGAGTCGTATTGTGACACAGTCCCCACAGATCAAGGCCACACTTGCTTGCCTCTTTTCTTCTTGTCGTCACACGTCAAGGGAACCGTGTGGCTATAATTGAGGTCATCGCAATTCAACCCTGCGATTATTTCTATATTCGGCCATGATTTGATCGATAAATGCTTCGGTATCAAGATTTTCCTGCCATTTTCTGTGGCGTGCGACACTGTCTTCATGCTTGTGCCGTGCCATTGCAATAAATCTTCGTGCCTCGACCGGGCCGAGTTCCCGGTGCAACGCCTT
>JAFGNB010000332.1 GCA_016927235.1 Chitinispirillaceae bacterium | reverse complement strand
AGTGGCGGTCCCGGAAATTTTTCCTGCAAATCGACGATGAGTGCCTGATCGTCGTTTGCAGCTATGGGTCCTGCGACGACACCGACCGTGCCGGAAATGGTGCCGGCAACACGCGTAAGCGTAGGCGCCTGGGCGATCAGGCGGTCATCAACGTACACCTGCAAACCCGTTCCGCGCTGGTAACGACTCCCGTTGCGGTCCCAAAGAATGGTCAGCGTTCTACCGTGATACGGTACACGGTCCAGGGCGAACCAAGCCAACGAATCAGCGGGAACCAGGGGATCGACCTCGACCGTGTCGTCCCCGCGCGGGACCAAGCCCGCCAGGCCGGTGATCACCAGGTCGCAAAAAGTCGAATGGTTGTAAAACCAGCTGCGCGGGTACTCGTCCCGCAGCCACGTGCCCGTCACCTCGTCGTGGTACTCGCCGATATGGGGGATTCCCTCGCGTACGTGTGAGGTTGCATAGGTCAATAAATTGTCGTAATAATCACCGCGGTCCACCGGATGGGTTCCCGGGCTGCGCAGCAGGTTGGCCAGGCCGTTGAGTGTCTGGCTTGTCGCAAATGGCCAGACCGCACCATCCCATTCGCACGTTCCGCCCTGAGGCCGGGCGGTGCGGAATTTCGGATGGCGCCGCTCGGCCGTGGTCAGCCCCTTCGGAGCCAGAAATCCCTGCGGATCCCGAATCTGGAGCCAGGCGTCGGCATGTTCCGGGCCCGGCAGGCCGAACATCCAGGGAATGAAGCCGATTGCTTCGCGGGCATCGCAGAGCGAGCCGTTCGGAAACCGTACCTTGAAAAATTTTGCTTCGGGATCCCATAACGCGTCGATCATCTTTTCCCGCAACGATTCGTAAATCGACCGGTATTCTGATGCCGCATCGGAGCGGCCTGCCAGTTTTGCAATTTCAGCAAGCGCCCGCGCGTTGGCCGCCATGTAGCTGTTGATGGTCGGGCGTATGTTCTGCTCGGTTTCGGATCCGCAGATGGACTCCTCCATGGCGTCCCTTACGTCGTATTGCCAGAAGAGGCCGTTCGACAGTTTTTTCTCTTTTTCCCATTTTTTATAGTCATCAATTAAATCGTCCAGCAGGTCGATAATGAATTTCCTATCCAGGTTCACCAGGTAGCGCCTGTACAACGCGTCAGTGGACCACTGGCTGTATTTGTGGAGGTCTCCGCCATGTCCAAACCAGTAAAGCGTGTAATCATCAAGGAGGGTCTGGTCGCGCAGCCATCGTCCCTCGGACAGATGATGGCTGTAGGCGCTGCTTTGAGCGTGTACCCAATTGTTGAATTCGGTCAGGACGTACCCTGAATACCCCTCCTGCTTGATAATGTGCTTGCGGTACGTCCACCATCGGTAGTAATATATTTCCTCGATTTTGGCGGACGAGCATTCGAAAAGCGGAATATTCTTCTTCATCCAGTCCCAGGCCCGGACGTTCGGGATCGCCTTGACAATGGTTTCCGGATCCATTGAGTTGAATTGTATTACGTACTGTCGGTAATCGGCGGTATCCAGCAGGCCCTGTCCCCGGGCAAGAGTCGATACCAGGAAAAGCGTCGCCCCGACGGCGATCCGCAGGATATTGTTCCGGGATGAAAAGATTGTATTCATGGCGGCGGTTCCTTCAGTATGCTTCGTCAACGCACAGATGGATGGCGGACGTACAATTGTGTAAAGAGTTGATTCCGTTTTTCAGCCCGCGTTCCCGCACGGACGCAGTAAGCGCCGGCCGGCCACAAACGCGCATCGAAATCTCCACGCCCATTATTCAGACTGCCATGGACGATCAACCGGCCATTCTGCCCGAAAATGTCAAAGCTGCCGATGCCGTCATACCCTTTGATTGAGATTCGCCCGCTGTCGTTTGATTTTACATTGACATCCAGGCCATTTTTATGTCGCCTGTACTTGGAAGATCTCCTTCTGTCCCCTCCCGTCTTGACATCCCCCGCCAACTCGTTAAGGTACTCTTCCACGTTGGTGTATCCGTCACCATCGCGGTCTTTCGGCCCGTCGGAAGCATCGGCCGGGATGAGGCCGTGGTTCGTCTCCCACTCGTCGGGCATGCCGTCCTTATCGGCATCGGCAGGCGCCGGAGCTGATGCCAGTTCGGGCCATCCGCCCACGTCCTTGGGATCGATCACCGTTCCGTCGCCGTACGTGGTTTTACCGGTTTTTACTTCATTGATGATACGTGCATCGACAGGATCCCGCTTCGGCAGCCTCGCGCCGACAGAGTCCAGCACCAGCGAAGATGCTTCCGGTGCGGAGACTGTATTTACCGGTGCGAATTCGACCGGCTGTTTTACAATCAATTGTTTCGCGCCGGTTGTCCCGGCGGCATTATCATCTGAGAATTCCTCCTTACCCTCCATCACGTTGCCCGAGAGATACCATTTTCCGGTTCCGATTTTTGTGTAGGTGGACTCGTCGATTTGTGCAAATAAAAAGAGCGTGCTCATGGGACCCGGTTTGAAATAGTTGTTGACAATGTTCACACTGCTGGGCTTGCCGTCAAAGGTACGGTACCCCCAGTTAAAAAGCACACTGTTGCGAAAATCCATATTGTGGGTCTGGTATTCGTTGTTGCCGCCGATGCTGGGATTACGCCCCGGGCAGTTGGCGATGAGGTTGTGGTGGTACGAGGCATTTACTCCGCCCAGTGTTGCTGCAAATCCATGTTCGAGATGGTGCAGTCCTTCGGCGATGATACACCATTGGATCGTGATATTCTTCGAACCCTGCCAGGTATTGACCACTTCGTCACAGCCCCAGCTCATACTGCAGTGATCCACGATGACGTTTTCGGCTTCCGAGATGCCCAGCGCGTCGTCGGCCTTCTCCGATTCGTTTCCGCGCCGGATGCGCAGGTAGCGCACGACGACGTCTTTTGCGGAGATCATAAACTTGTAGTTTTTTAAACAGATGCCGTCACCCGGAGCACTCTGGCCGGCGATGGTGATATTGGCATTGCGTATGGTCAGATCCTGCTTCAGCGGGATGGTTCCGGAAACGCTGAATACGACGATGCGCGGGCCACTTGCTTCGATGGCTGCCCGAAGACTCCCTGAACCGGCATCATTCAGGTTCGTGACTTGAATAACCTTGCCGCCCCGCCCCCCCGGGGTTTCCGATCCGTACCCCTCGGCGCCCGGAAACGACGGCAGGGCTGTGACACGGGAAGTCAATCCCCCCGCAAGGATTATTATTGCAATAAAAAACCGCATATATCCTCCATCGCTTTCCTTAATTGAAAGGAAATAGTACAGCCGCCTTGTTATCCGGTCCGGCAGTGATCCGGACAAGACGAAGTCCGGCGGGTAACCTGTGCAGCTCCAGCCGCAGTTCATGCCGGCCCGCCGTCATCACGCCGTCAGTGAGAACCGTATACCTTCGTCCCCTGACGTCAAAAATCTCAAGCGTCAGGCGAGTCTCCCGCTCCAGTTGGAAACGGATTTCCGAAGACGATACGGTTACACCCTTCAGATTCGATCGCCTGTCGTTTTTGATATTGTCAACGGATTGATGCCATGCACCGGTGGGCTTTCCATCGGCGAGTTCGTTGAGATAGTGTTCGAGATTGGTATAGCCGTCTTTTAATTGAGAGCCGTCATCGGCGTTTTTCGAATTAAGCCCGTTAGCGGTCTCCCACTCGTCAAGCATGCCGTCGTGGTCGCCGTCCGACGGAGCCGTGCCGGTCGTATAATCGGGAAGATCCATAATCCCCTCCTCGTCGAACGGGTACCAGTCCTGATGTTTCACGTCAATCGGCAGATAGTAGGTTTTCCGGCGGCGGGTGGCGTTGACAATACGCCTATCCACGGTGTCCCGCCTCGGCAGTGTCGCTCCCGACTGTTCCAACACCGCCTCGTAAGCTTCATCGTCGCTCTGAATGGATACGGGGGCAAACATGACGAACGGTTCATCCGAACGAACCTGTTTAAGCAGCTGAACATCCGCCTTTACACTGGCCCAATTATCAGCACTCTCTTTCTCGTAACCCTGTACACCGTTTCCCGCCATGTACCGGCAGCGCCGTCCGCCCGTCTCATTTCCTATGGTAATAATTTGGTACTGCTCATCAGCTTCGTCTCGCTGCGGATCGGGCACAAACCGATTGTTGATTATATTGACGGGTCCCTCGCCGCCGCCCTTGAGCCACCGGTTACGCCAGATGTAGAATACATTGTTGATGAGATCGAGGTGATCGGGCGCGGGATTTTCCGCCAGTGAACTGAACGGCTCCCAGTTGGGATTGCACGCGTGGAGGTTGTGATGATAGGTTGCATTCCTGCCGCCGAAAACGCATCCATAAGGGTGGCGCCGGTGTCCAAGCGTCTCGCTGATGATCGACCATTGAACCGTCACGCGTTCGGTCGGAGGGGCGTAACCGTCATTGTCCGCATCCTCCATTTTGTAAAACGACAGATTTTCATCGTGCGCCCAGCTGCACGAGACGTGATCGACGATAATGTCGCTCACCGGCCGGCCGCCAAGGCCGTCATAGAGAATCGGAGTCTCAACTCCGGCACGGCCCACACGCACCCGGATGTGCCGCACGATAACCTGATGCGTGTTGATCCAGAACTCGTTGTTACTGATGCAGATCCCTCCTCCCGGCGCAGTCTGACCTGCGATCGTGATGTAGGGGTTGGTGATGGTAATGCGTTCCTTGAGCCGGATGACACCGCCCGTGCGAAAGACTATTGTGCGCGCCCCCTCTGCCTCACAGGCCTCCCGCAATGTCCCGGGCCCGCTGTCCTCAAGCGATGTGACCTCATAGACCCTACCTCCGCGACCGCCGACGGTCCACATCCCCGCCCCCTCGGCTCCGGGAAAAGCCGGCACCTCACCGGGTTTAAAAGGAGGAACCGTCTCAGGGGGTAAAGCCCCGGCCCCTACCATAGTGAAGGCCGACGCTGCAAGCGCGATAATAACCGCTTTATGAATAGTCACGTACATATATACCATATCCCCTTCGATCGGTTTCCTGTAATATGCGGATCTCCTATTTTTTTCTTACCAATGCAGGTAATACTATCGATTCCATGCGTTTTTTCAATTATCCGATTTTTTATCGATCAAATTCGAATTCCAACCTATATACTTTAAATATACCCCCGTGTTGCCGGATATTGGGGATGTGAACGAAATATCCCGATTCAGGAAACACATACTCGTGAACGAGGTCATGGATATGGGTGTAAACAGATAATGCAGCCGTCGATTCCTACTTTTCCCGTCAGTACATTAACCACAGCGATAGTTTTTGTCTTTTATCCGAGAGTGTAGGATGCCGTGCAGTCCGCAGTTCCGGAAAAGAAGTTTGGCAGCAAAGGCAGGACGAAATTAATTTGTCACTGTTCGATTGAACCGGAAAACAGTTTTCAAGGAGTACTTTCATGAAGATAATGCAGGTGTGTCCGACTGTCGCGCTTTTTTGTACACTCTTTTCGCGACCTTCTTCGGCCCAGCTTGCCGGAAGCTGCCATGATACGCTCTCCTCGGGTATTACGCTTTCAGCAGCAGTTGAGACCGGATTTCTCGCCGTGCTCGGTCACGACATTCAGTTCAGCCGAGATGGAACAAATTTCAGCTACATCAAGCAGGGGGGACAGGATGTGCTCTTTCCTGTTGCCCGTTTTTCGCTCAACCTGACGAGGCTGCGCCATACGGTTATCCTGCTCTATCAGCCGCTGCGGCTCGAAACCTCAGATCTTCCGTCGCGCGATCTTGTTATTGACGGCGAGCGGTTTCAGGAAGGAATACCGGTAAGGTTCCTGTACGATTTTCCGTTCTATCGAATCAGCTACCTCTATGAGCTGACGTATCCGGGAAACAGGTATGATTTCGGCCTCGGTCTGACCCTCCAGATCCGCAATGCCACGATCACGTTTGAGGCATTTGACGGATCGGACTACCGAGCCAACCGAAACATCGGTTTGGTTCCTGCCCTCAAGTGTTTCGGAGCGATCCGTCCTGCGTCGTGGTTCTGGTGCGCATTGGAAGCGGACGGCATCTATGCACCGGTCAGCTATCTTAACGGTGACGATAATGACGTCAAAGGCGCGATCCTCGACGCGAGCCTGCGTGCCGGATTCAATCTCGGAAAGAAACGGGATGTGTTTCTAAATGTCCGTTATCTTGGCGGGGGAGCAGAAGGCCAGTCGGACAACAGCCCGCCGCCGGGAGACGGCTATGTGAGCAACTGGCTCCATTTCCTTACTGTAAGCGCTGGCTTTTCCTACGGGCTGGAGCTGGGGACTGAAAAATGACGTCAATAAGCGCCTCAATCACCAATTTATTATCATGAAAAGGGCAACAGTGGCAATATATTCAATTTCCGTCTGGGAACAAACACTACCATTATCGGTCTCTACTATATGGAACATAGCGTCAGCCGGAAGCGGGCTTTTTTTTAGCTTGAAAGCCGATGTAATTTAAAGAAAAGAGAGGGTATTGAAAATCATTTTGAAATATATGGTTATGGGGGGCAGCATGTTCTTTTTCTGCAAACGGCTGTGTATCGTCGCGTGTGCGCTGTTCTGTTTTTCGCATGTCGTTCAGGCGGATTTCCATCCCCATCGAACGTATAAGCTCAGAAAAAAAACAAGCCTCAATCAGGGATGGAAATTCTACCGGAACAACCCGTCGGGCGATCCATCCACACCGGACTTTAACGATGCGTCGTGGGCGACCGTGAATGTTCCCCACTCGGCCATGTACGTCGCTCCCACCATAGAGGCCGAACAGACCACGGTTCCGGGCGGTCAGTGGACCGGCGTCTGCTGGTACCGGAAGTCGTTCACGATTGCGCAAGGATCACCTTTAAAAAAGTTTTTCCTTGAATTTGAAGGTGCAATGCAGAGCGCCGAAGTGTGGGTGAACGGAACAAGAATCGGCATTCACGATGCATGCGGGTATACCGGTTTCACCTTTGATATCACAAGTGCCGCAAATCCTGCTGGTGCCAATGTCGTCGCAGTCAAGCTTGACTGCAACTACAAGTGGGAGATACCGCCGGGGAATATCGAAAGCCGGGGGTCATGGCCCGATTACTTCCTGTACAGCGGACTCTACCGGGACGTCTGGCTGATCACTACCGGTGACATCTACATCCCTTCGCATGGGCAGAAGATCAGCACGCCGCAGGTCTCTTCGAGCAGCGCGACGGTAAGGGTGAGAACAACCGTTCGAAATGATAATGCTGCGGCTCAAAACTGCACGGTGCAGTTCGTTGTTGTCGATGCCGACGACCGCATCCTCGTCGATGAAAGCAGGACCGCCGCAGTCGGCGCAAACTCCTCCGTGGTGTTCGACCAGACCACGGACCCGATAACGAGCCCCAAGCTCTGGTCGCCCGAGTCGCCGAAGCTCTACCGGGTGTTCACTCAGGTATCCGCTCAGGGCGGGGCGGTCGACGATTATGTGGAGCGGTTCGGTATCCGCAAAATCGACTGGAGCGCTTCAGGCGGGTTCTCGCTCAACGGGCAGCGCTACCTGCTCAAGGGTGTATGCATGCACCAGGAGTATGCATGGGTGTGCAATGCACTTCCCAACACACGATATTTCGAAGAAGTCAAGCTTGTCAAGGATATGGGCGGCAATGCGATCCGCTGCTCCCACTATCCGCGCGATCCGTCCTTTTACAACGCCTGCGATGAGCTGGGGGTGATCTGCCAGCCCGAGCTTCCCTCGTGGGGTAATTTTATCGATAACTACCCTGCCGCGTTCTGGGACAGGATGAATCGCGCCGCAGAAGAGATGGTCGACGTAGGGTACAACCATCCGTCAATAATACTCTGGGGGATTTTCAACGAACCGATGGCTGATTTTTCATCGCAGTTCCGCCAGCTGCACAACACGCTCAAGTCGCTCGATTCAACCCGGTTCACCTCCATCATTAACAATCACGTGGAACAGTCGCAGAACAGAATCAGCGATCTGCTCGGGCTTAATTATAATCTTTCCACGTCGCTGAGCACCATGAAAATCTACAATGCCGAATATTACGAAGGGTGGATCAAGTGGTGCTTCCGGGGCGATACCAATACGGCAAACGACGCATCCCTGAACGGATCTCTGAGCGAAAACCGTCACGCAACGGATCGCTGGTCCGGCAGTAAAAACTGGACCCAGATACAGTCGGCCTATGGAAATACCGGCCTTGCGGGCGGTTTCATGTGGTGCTTCATCGATTACTGGTCGCCGTTCATGGACCATCCCATGGGCGTTCTGGACCACTACCGTATTCCCAAAAAAGCATATTACACCTTCCGGTCCAACTGGAGGAGCGGCACGGCTGACGACTATCCGGTAGCAGGCGCCGCACCCACAAGCATTCGGCTCGAAGCCGATCTGACCACGCTGGTCGCCGACAGCACCGATCTTTCACGTATTATCGGTTCGTTTCGTGCATCGGACGGCAGGTGTGTCTGGTCGTCGCAGAATATCAACTTCCAGGTGACCGGTCCGGTTGATGTGTTTGAGGGGAATCCTGCCACAAGGGCTGCCGTTGCGGGCAAAATCGGCATTGTTGTCAAATCCCGGAACACCCCGGGAACGGCGACGGTTACCGCAACATCGGGCTCCCTTACCGCAGGAACTGTGACACTGAAGATCGAGGCTCCGGACAACGCTCCGCTGCCGTTTATATGGCCGACCACCAACGCGTTGAATGGGCGGCATACCCGCACAAGCGCTTTCGACTTCGCATTCTCTCAAGGAGTCGGAACAATTCATATCAGGGTGCCGGGACCGGTGGCGGATATCGCTCTTATTACCATGGAGGGAAAAAGAATCGTTTGTCCGGTAGCTTCAACGGGATCGGCAATGACGCTCGACACAAGAAAGGTCGGACCGGGAGTTTACGCCCTTATCATCAATAAAAAGATGATAAAAACGCTTCTGCTCAGCCGATAGGGCGAACGCTTCCGGCATGTCGATCGAGGAGGCTTTTTATTTTTTGAATAATGCATCGTTGCGTTTATTTTCAAAGACCCGCAACGTGCACACGTAGACCGCGATTTCGGTTGGGTCCCTGTTACTGCTCCACTATATAGGGCATCTTCCCGTTCCCGACGATTATTCCATCACTGACTTTTTAACACCTCAACGCCACTAGCTCTCTCAACCTCTGCCATCTACTGGCTACTGCTCTGCGAGGGGCAAAAAAAGGAGTATTGGATACGTTCGATCGATTGCTGGGCGGCTGTACGTACCTGATCGTTGGTATCGTTGAGCAACTCCTTAAGGGTGGGAAGCGCACGCTTCGCTTCGCAACCGATCGTTCCAAGGGTCGTTACGGCAAGGCAGCGCAGATCGACGTTTCCGCTTTGGCAGATACGTACCAGCGCATTGACGCCGATAGGTCCAAGGTCGATGAAGGTGGACCTCACAAAGGATCGAAGAAGGGAGTCTTTATCACCGAGTGATTCAGCAAGCGTGAAGAGTATTTCCGAAGGAACAGGGTTCATAGTGCTGAAAATCGCTGCGGACGCCCTTCGTACCGAGAGGTCGGGATCGCGCAATCCGTTTTTTATCGCTTGAGGAACACCGTCGGTCCGGGGGCCCATTTTCCCGATCGCCTTAATGGTAAATTCACGTACCAAAGGGTCATTATCTTCAAACGCTTCGAGAAGTTTCGGAAGCAGTTTTTCATCGAGTTTTTCGAAAGTACTGAGTTTGAATGCGGCATTGCGCCTTGCTTCTACATCACTGCTACGCAACGTAGAAATATGTTTTCTGTAAGGGCTGCACCCGTTCAAAACCAGAAACATCCCTATTACCGATAACAGAATAACCCGGTGCATCATGAGCGTACTCCTCCTTAAACTACTTGAAAATACCCGTTCCCCTTTCAGGAACATAAAAAAGAATAGATTCAATTCAAACGTGATTCCCGACAAATTCTTAGATTTAAGCGCTCTAATATCAGCACACCAAAGATGAATTATTTTAGTGGATTTCACTACGAATGTCGTTCGAAAAAGTATACATCGGTGAAAGGCTGTTTGTACAGAAAATAATTAAGAAAATGTTGAACAGCTTCTCTATTCCGGAACTATGAGATACCCGATTAATGCTCCGAACAACATCCCTGACCAGGGATTCGATGTCATAGCTCAGCCGATGCCGCTGTGAGATGTGCATTTTCCAACATACCCCAGGACTAATCCCGCCGCAGCGCCAATAATAATGCCGACAATTTTTTTCCAGCTCATAAAAATGTACCCTTTTTACAGCGCATTGAGATAGGTCTGCTCTGATTGAACGCCAACGAATTGATGGTCAACCTGTCCATTACGGAAAATCATCACCGTTGGAATAGCCGTGATGCCGTATTTTCCGGCGATTACAGGATTCTCATCAACGTTTAATTTGTAGACATGGGCTTTTCCCGACAGCTTCTCACTTATTCGTTCAAGTATCGGACCGACCATCCGGCACGGACCGCACCAAGGGGCCCAGAAATCGACAAGAACCGGCAGCTGGGCGCTTAAAACATCTTTCTCGAAGGTTGCATCAGAAGTTGCTTGTGCCATAGTTTCCTCCTTGTGGCGTGTCGTGGTTATCAATGAAAAATAATTCAATCATCGTGCCGATGATATAGTTGATAGAAATGGGGGTTGGAATGATACTACCACAAACAGCATACCGTAATGGTAAAAGGCTTCAACGGTATTAATTGATGGTTTGCACGGATCAGAAAATCATCCTTCGATACTGCAGCGTCGCTCCGTAGCTCCGATTGAAAACCCGTCCCGAAATCCCATGTGCGATATCGTGAAAACCGTAATTATATTGTCCGATGACGAATATGCTATTTTTCCCTAAATGGAAACCTGCCTCGCCTCCTAAATGGAGCGGATAATCATACCCGTCGATATCGACATCGGGGACCAAGACGCTCCCCGTCATAATTTCATTTCCATCAATGATCCAGACGGCATTTTTATGGACAAGAAGAGAAGGTTGAATGCCGAACCGGCCGAATAGGGAAAACGGCGATTTCCTGATTCCCGCTTTGAGGATCAATGGAACAGAAAAATAATCGAACATGAAACGTGATTCGAAATCATGGTTGAAAATATCGTTTTTTAGCAGGACGGTCGTCGGTTCGGTTGATTGTCCGAAATGACGATACCCCATTCCTGATTCAATGCCGAAATAATTGCCCAGCGACAGATTGACTGCAATGCAGAAAGCGGGTCGTATATTTTTTGTAATCTGCGACGTCGGTGCGAAAAATGAGGTCATGAGGCTGTCGGTTATAAGAAAAGAACGGGTTGCTCCTCCTTCAACTGCCAACGAAAGATGGGGTGTAAACGGTCCGGCCGATAACTTCCAGGTACTGCTTAGTAGGGTAAAGATGATAGCTGTTTTCATACTCCGGTTCATTGCACCCTCCCGTTTATGATGTTGAATGTTTCACGACACCCCTTCCCGCTGAGTTGAATGACAAGCATATTGAAACGACGGGTTTTCAAAAATTTGCCGAGAGGGATGATGAAGCCTCCTGTTGGTGAAGCATAATTTTTAAGATCGAGGTGCAGTAAAAGCCTTCCTTGGAGGTCGAACACTTTCAAGGCGGTGAATTGGCGGGGTGAAAAGATATGGAGGTTTCCATGGATGATGCGCAGAGCCGTCTTCCGTTGCGATGCATGTATACGGTTGCTGACTGAGGAAGAACGTGACGCCTGAATCTCGTCGTCAGTGAGATACGGCACCGATCGAGATATATCGTCAGCGATATTTTCCTTAGTCGCCTGCAGATAGGTCGCTTTGGTAAGGATGCCGAATGTCCCCCCCGGGTAAATTTCCTCCTTCTCCGCAATGTGGCTGTGATCGCCGGCCCAAAGCTTGGCGAGTCCCGAATCCGCATGATGCCGAAAAACCTGCGGTTGTTCGGTGATTGTGCGGGTAGGTTTCCCTTCGCTATCAAAACCGGTCCAGGTGAGAATTGTGTCCCATGCGGCTGCAGTCCGAGCGGTAAAGGTAAGAGCTGCTTCCCATGACTGTTTTTTAAGCGGGAAGGAAAACGGCTGATCGGCGTTACTGACGGAAAGTTGAATGGTCACCGGGCTGAAGGCCGGAAAGGAATAGTTACTCCATGGAAATAATTTGGAGGCTGGAAGCGAAGCCGTGATATCAACTCCGCGCCATCCTGGAACTGATTGATAAAAAACAGTAATTCCGTCATTATCGAGCGAGATGCTTTCGTGGAGGTCTTCAAGATAGGTATTGCTGGCCGTTCCGATGGAAATCATGATGATATGCCTGAAATCTTTTCCTGACTCACTTGAAAGCAGGTCGCCTGCATCGGAAATCGCATTCAGGAATTCGTCACGAGCCTTCTGGATGACCGTTTCGTTTTCGTTTTCCTCAACAACCCAGTCGGGAGGTTCGGCGGGTTCGTTGCGGTATTTTTCAAAAAGAGCCATTTCATTCATCGATTGTAGGTAGGCAATCAATGAAGAGTCTGATATCGAATTGATGCCTTTTGATTCGAATGCATAGTGGTTGTTGCCTTCAATTGAATGGATAAGCGCACAGGAGTTGCCGAGGCGGTGCAGTTCCGAGATCGTCTCACGAATTCTCTTCGCCTGATCGATGATGTCCCAAGCGTATCGAGACAATGTTTTGACCTGATTATTGATGGCAATCATCGGCTGTGGGCCGTTCCAGCGCCAGATGAATACCGTCGCGATCGGTTTTGATAATCGTGTGATGGTACTGTCGGTAACACCGGTATTAACCGCACAGTAGTTGCCCAGATAGGTTCCACCGGTAAATTCGGTAAGATTCAGGAATGATCTCCGTTGAATGTCGTGCTGCAGTGAGAGGGCTGCCTCGTACGGGACCATTGTCGTCAAGGTATCATCGAGCGAAAACTGCCCGGTGGAACTGGTCAATGTGAACCGCTGATCGTCATCGTTCGCGAATACGTTGAATCGAATGTACTGCGGCCTCTTACCATGAGCGGTATGAAAGAGAACGGGGATCGAGAACAATCCAGTGTTGGTATCGATCGGCCGGAGCAGATACCGTATGCGAACGTGTATTCTCTCACCTAGTGCGACGCGTGCGAGTGTGATTTCGAAAACCGTTTCAGTATGCTGCTGCAGAAGCGCTATGCGCGAATCAAGAGATTGCTGCAGGGTAATACTGTCGTCGAAGTGAATGTCAACGATGTATTTGGCTTCACGGAGCATTGCCCGATACAATCGTTCACCCCGCCAGGTCTGCAGTCCGGTGACGATCGCTTCCTGCGGCACCGGGACTGTACCCTTGAACAGATAATCGCCCGTTAATCCTGAAATGTTCAATTTATTGACGTCGCTGCTGATCCAGGCGTCTTCGGTGATGTCGAGGTAAACGCCCCTTGGGAAAACGGTAATCTCGGAAATTTCAAGTTCCGAGTATCCCATGAGGACCTGTTTGTAGCGGGTAACCGTGAAGGCGGCAATCGAGTCATCGATCATTGTATCGATTTCAGTCTGGTAACTCCTGTACCCGTAAAAATCAATAAGGGCATAGGTCGGCAAACTCATCAAGAATAGGAAGATGAAACCTCGAACATGCATAGTCGGCTCCTTGAAAAAGGATCATCGTTAGGAAATAATATATTCTTCGCATTGAATATGGGGGTGATTAAAGATGACATTCCGTTTTCCGCCAGAAAACGGTATTGTTTTCTGGGAGAAAAGGAATTGATAATAGGAGATGTTTGAATTGATACGGGCCGCTGCGGCGGCCCCGCCCTGTTTCATTGCCGGGAATTGAATCGTTTCTTGTATCCCCCGCCGCGGTAACCGTCGTTGCCGACGCGTTGTTCGCGTGCTTCACTGATCGTAATTTTACGGCCCTTCATCTCCTTGCCGTTGAGTTCGGCGATTGCGGCGTCGGCATTCTGTAACACATGTCCGGTAATCGGTAACTACTTGTTCTCAGGCTTAAACGCAAGAAAAATCGTCAAATGATCGCCTGACTCTTTTCCATCCGGCTTCGGGGATGTGCGCTCCGATTATCCGGCAGACTTCATAACCGCATACAGACCCGATTTTTCCGCAGGTTTCAAGCGGAAAACTGTTTACCAGGCCGAAAAGGAAGCCGGCCGCCCAGAGGTCGCCGGCGCCGGTAGTGTCGACCGCGTTTCCGTCTCCCGTGCGCGGCACGGTTATCGTTGTCGCATTGTGGGTGATGTAACTTCCCCTCTTTCCAACTTTGAGCACCGCGCAATCAGCCCTGTGCGACAGAGCATCAAGGGCCTGTTGCTCATCGGAAAAACCGGTGAATACCCGCGCTTCATCTTCATTGGCCATAAGGATATCGACATAGTTTTCGCACAAGGTTTCGAGCAGCGGTTTCGACGCCTCCACAACGGTGAAGCTGGCCAGGTCGAGCGAAACGATCGCGCCGGCCTTTTTTGCGGCATCGAGTGTTGCACAAATCAGTTTGTGATTGAAAAGAAGATACCCTTCAAGGTGAACCAGAGCGACATCGGAAAAGAGGTCGGGAGTGATCGCGCTCGGGTCCGTTTCCGATGATGCGCCCAGATAAGTGAACATGGTACGCTGGGCATCGGGAGTGATTATGGAAAGAACATTTCCGGTTGGGGTACTGCTGCTTATCTGCAGTACCGGTTCGACGCCGTGTGAACGAATTCCCTGTTCGAAAAGGAGGCCGTATTGGTCGTTGCCCCGTTTACCGATAAAACGGGCGTCATTGCCCAGTTTACCGATACCGAGAATGGTGTTGCACGCCGAACCGCCGGGAACAATAGCCGGTTTGTTTTTCGAACGGCCGATCAGTTCCCGGATATGACTGCTGGTAGTCATGGTCATGCCCCCTTTCGGGGCGCCGGTGGCGGCGAGGAAAACCTCATCTTCCCTCAGACAGATATCGACAAGCGCCGAACCGACGGCGGCGATTCGGTTTTTCCCGGCAATGGGGGTATATGGTATATGCATCCTTATCTCCCGGGCGGATGGAGTAAAATAGTAAATGGAGCTCTCCCGGAAGATATATTTTGCTTGAATTCAGCCTTTTGCAGCAGCGGCAGGAGCGACGGAGCACACTACGTCGATCCTGCCGCTGCAGGGAATATTTACAAGGAGACCCCGTGCGGCAGCCCCCCTTTCCTTCCGCCGAGTATGAGTTGATCTCCCGTATGCAGGCTGCCCTTGGAACCCACGATAACGACTATTATGAGCTTGGGATCGGTGACGATGCGGCGGTGCGCTGCAGCCCTGAAGAAAACCGGCTCGTCATCACTACCGATCTCTCGGTGGAAGATATTCATTTTTCCCGTTCCTACATGACCATGAGGGAAATCGGATTCCGAGCGATGGTGTCGAACCTCAGCGATTGCGCCGCGATGGGGGCCCTGCCGGACGGAGCGTTCGTGCAGCTGGTGATTCCAAAAAGCAACGACCGCGGCGGCGTGCAGCAGGTTGAAGAACTGTATCGCGGTTTTGGGGAAGCATGCACGCGGTGGCGATTCCCGGTTGTCGGCGGTGACTGTTCACTGGGGGTGCAGTGGGTTATCGGCATTACCCTTATTGGAAGGGTGCCGAAGGAGCGGCGCGTGCTTTTACGCAAAGGGATACATCCCGGAGACAAGATATGGGTGACCGGTTTTCCCGGCAGGAGCGCCGCCGGTCTGTATCTTTTGCAAAAGATGGGCAGAAGCGCGATACCCGATTGCTACCGATCTTTTACAGATGCACATATCAGGCCGGTGCCGCGTATCGAGGCCGGAATGCTTCTCGCCGCCGATACGGCGGTCCACGCAATGATGGACCTCTCAGACGGGCTTTCGAAAGATTGCCGCACCCTCGCCCATGAGAACGGTTGCGGAATAATTTTACACGCCGACCCTTCACAGGTGCCGCAGGCAATGGTAGAATTGAGTAGGGAATTCGGAGGGCCGTGGGAAAAGTGGTTTTTTCACGGCGGCGATGATTACGAGTTGCTGTTTGCTGCTTCCGCCGATTTCAGGCCGGCAGGCTGTGCCCGGGCCGCGGGGGGATGCATGCCGATCTGTATCGGTGAATGCACCGCAGCCATGCATGAGGTCATGGTCCGTGTGGGCGGAACGGTCGCTCCGCTTCCCGCAGAGGGTTACGATCATGCCGGTGTTCTCTTGCAGTAAATGGTGAGAACAGCTATTTTATATTCGATTACGGGTTGTTAAATATTATCGCCTGTCTATTAACCCGGTGCGCGGAAGGCGGAGGGTGTGGAACGTCGTCGGAAAAAACTCGGTGAAATCCTGATTGCACAGGGTATGATCAACGAAGAGCAGCTGCTCTTCGCGCTCCAGGAGCACAAGCGGACGGGGGTCAGCCTGGGAATCGTCCTGGTCAAACTCGGCTATATTACCGAGGACGAGTTACAAAGCGTACTGGGACAGCAGATTCATCTTGACCAGCGCAAACGTATCGGCGAGGTGCTCCTCGAACAGGGGCTTATTACCGAAGAACAGCTGCAGAAAGGGCTGGACGAACAGCGGCGGAGCGGCATGCGGCTGGGCAAGTGCCTCGTCAATCTCGGTTACATTTCCGAACTGAAGCTCGTCGATATATTGAGCGCCCAGCTTGATATACAGCATGTCGTGCTTGAGAATTTCAGCTTTTCCCGCAAGCTGGTCCGTATAGTTCCAAAAGAGATGGCGGAAAAATATAGGGTAATTCCGCTTTTCGAACAGGACGGCATCATTACCGTTGCGATGGCCGATCCGACCAATCTGCGCACGATCGACCATTTGAAATTTAAAACCGGCAAGGAGATCGAACCGGTCATCGCGGCTGAAAAGAGCATTCTTGCGGCGATCGAGAGAAATTACAGCGCCGAGCTTGAAGACATGTCGACCTTACTCAGCGAGGTCACCGGTAACGAGGAACTTGATCTTGTCGCCGTCGAAGAGGGCGGTGAAATAGCGACCGATGAGGAGGGAGCGCAGGTCATCAAACTGGTCAACCTGATGATCAACAAGGCGATCGAGGAGGGCGCGTCGGATATTCATATCGAACCGCTCGAACGGTATGTGCGGTTGCGGTACCGCATCGACGGCGATCTGGTTGAAAAAAATTCCATTCCGCTGCAGCTGAGGGCGCAGATCGTTTCGCGCATGAAAATCATGGCCGGCATGGATATCGCCGAAAAACGCAGACCCCAGGACGGAAGGTTCCAGGTACGACACGAAGGGCGGGAGATTGACTTGCGCGTCTCATCCTATCCGGTAATGACTCGTAAACGGGGGGTCAATGAAAAGATCGTCATGAGGATTCTCGATCCGGACTCGAAGCAGTTGTCACTCGAAGATCTCGGATTTCTCCCGAGAACAAAAGATTTGTTCAATGAGCTGATAAAGCGCCCCGACGGCATTATCCTGGTGACCGGGCCGACCGGCAGCGGAAAGAGTTCGACCCTCTACACCGCTTTACGTCTCATTTATGATATTTCGCTGAATATCGTCACCATGGAGGACCCGGTTGAAATGCACCTTGACGGCATCTCCCAGGGGCAGATCATGCCGCGTGCGGGATTTACGTTTGCTGAAGGAATGCGGTCGATTCTGCGCCAGGACCCCGACGTCATCATGATCGGCGAGATGCGCGACACTGAAACCTGCCAGATGGCGATCCAAGCCGCTCTTACCGGGCATCTGGTCTTCTCAACGCTGCATACCAACGATTCTCCCAGCGCTTACACACGCCTGCTTGATATGGGGGTCGAACCGTTTCTTATCACCTCCACCATCATCGGGGTTCTTGCGCAGCGACTGGTTCGCCGGCTCTGTCCCCGATGCCGTGAAACGTACACTCCCGACCCGGAGGTCCTTGCGCGGACCGGCCTGCGACCCGGCACGCAGGTGTTCCGGGGAAAAGGGTGCAAGTTCTGCGGCAATACCGGATATAAAGGAAGAATCGGCTTATACGAGCTTTTGACACCCGATGAACAGATCTCGAAGCTAGTACTGCAACGGCAGCCCTCCGACATGATCAAACAGCATGCCCTCAAAAGGGGTGATTTCGATTCGCTCCGTCGCGATGGTTTACGGAAGGTTATCGAGGGATTGACGGCCATCGAACAGGTGATGGGGGCCACGCAGGATGATTGATACGGAAAGCGGCATCCTCAGCCGCTTGGTGCTCAACAGCGTCCAGCAGGATGCGGTGCTGTATGAAGGGGGGCCGCAACTGGTGTTCGCCGGTGCGGGAACGGGCAAGACAAGGGTGCTCACCGCTAAAATCGCATGGCTGATCGACCGGGGAATCCCGCCGGCGAATCTGTTTGCCGCAACCTTTACAAATAAAGCTGCGCACGAGATGCGCAGCCGGGTCGAACGGTTCATCCGTCGGCCGACCGGGGGAATGTGGATCGGCACGTTTCATTCGCTTTGCGCGCGTCTGCTCCGCAGCGAGTGTGGGCGTATCGGGTACGAAAGCGTCTTTTCCATTTTCGACACCGCCGACCAGACGATGCTTCTGCGCAAGCTGGTGCAGCAGCTCGGCATCGGCGACCGGACGGCCTCGCCGCGCCAGATCATCGCTCATATTTCCCGGTTTAAAAGCCAGTGCGTTGCTGCGGACGAGGCACTCAAAAAGGCGGTGGGGTTTTACGAACAGGAGCTTGCGCGAATTTATACTTTGTATCAACAGACGCTTCGCCGGCAGCAAGCAATGGATTTTGATGATCTGCTCATGAACACGGTCATTCTGCTGCGGGAACATCATGATGTCCTCGAACGGTATAGGCAGCGTTTCGACTATATTCTGGTCGATGAGTACCAGGACACCAATACGGCACAGCGGCATCTGCTGCAACTGCTCGCCGGCCATCGCCAGCGTATTTTCGCGGTGGGCGACGACGACCAGAGCATTTACGGTTGGCGCGGTGCACAGGTCGAAAACATTCTCATGTTCGAGAAGCACTTTCCTGCGACGAAAGTATTCAAACTCGAGCAGAATTATCGTTCGACCGGTGCGATCCTCGATTTCGCCAATGCGGCGATTGTCGGCAATACCGGTCGCGCCGAAAAAAAACTATGGACCGATGTGGGGAAAGGGGGGCGGGTGACGGTTACCCGCTACCGGGACGACCGACATGAGGCGCAGGCGGTCGGCGAGCGGATTAAAAAAACGTGCGGCGGAAAGGTGCGGCGTGGTGATATCGCCGTGCTCTTCCGCACCAACGCGCAGTCGCGCGTGTTCGAGGAGGCGTTTCGCAAAGAGCACATTCCCTACGTTTTGGTGGGAGGCATCAGTTTTTATGAGCGGGCTGAGATCAGGGACTGCCTCTCCTATCTGCGGTTGCTGATAAACCCGTGCGACAATGTCAGCTTCGAGCGTATTTACAACGTTCCCCCGCGCGGCTTGGGCGAGAAAGCCCTTGAAACGCTTTCGCAGAAAGCTGCCGAACGAGGCGCTTCGCTTCTCGAAACACTTTGTGCAACCGATCCCCAAGAACTGGGGAACCGGTCGAAAAAGGGGTTTTCGGAGCTTAAAGAGCTTTTTGCACTCATGACCGGGGAGGCCGGGAAGGGAGCCTCGCCGTACGAACTGCTCAAGGAGGTGCTGCAGCTGTCGGGGTATATGGACCTCCTTGCCGACCGGCATACCGAAGAGGCGTCCGGCCGCGCCGAGAATATCAATGAGCTGCTCAATGCTCTGGTTATATGGACGGGGGAAAATCCCGGCGGAAACCTCGCGTCGTTTCTTGAAGAGGTGTCGCTGGCAAGCGATGTAGACACATGGGAACAAAAAGAGGATGCGGTCAATGTGATGACGCTTCACTGTGCAAAGGGACTGGAGTTCGGCCAAGTGTTTCTTGTCGGCCTCGAGGAGGGGTTGCTGCCGTCACGGCAGAACTTCGATGACGAGATGAAAATCGAGGAGGAGCGACGGCTTCTGTATGTCGGTGCAACCCGGGCAAAGGAGCGGCTTTACTGCTCGTACGCCGACCGCCGCTATCGCTTCGGGGAACTGCTGCCGCAGTCGCCGTCCCGTTTTCTTCGGGCGATCGGTCCGTCAACCTACGATATGGATGATCAGACCGGGAATTTCGGAGCGGTTTCTTCGCCGAAGCCCGTACTTCGGGTTGCCCGCAGGGAGGGGGTCCGGTTTACGCGAGCCGATATTCCCGTCGGTGGCATCCGGCGGAAACCGATTTTCATTGACGACGATTTTACACAGGAGGTCGTCGAATACCGGATGGGGCAGTATGTCCGGCATAAAAATTACGGCCGCGGCCGCATCGTCAGTATCAGCGGCTTCGGGAGTGATATGAAGGTGATGGTGTTGTTCAACGACGGGACGAGACGTAGACTGATGGCGAAGTTCGCCAATTTCGAACGGGACTGATGAAAGAGGCTCTATGATCGACCGTGAGCGGGTCCTTCATATTGCACGTCTGGCGCGGCTCAATCTGACCGGGGAAGAGGTGGAGCAGTTTTCCCGTGAACTCGGATCGGTTATCGAGTATTTCGAGCAGATCAAGCATACACCTGCCGAAGGGGTGGAAACGACCGGTGCCATGACTCGAGGGCGGGATGCTTTGCGAGACGATATACCGATTCCTTCACTGGATAGAACAGCGATCCTACGGAACGGACCCCATATCAGGGAAAACCATTTCACGGTTCCCAAAGTGATCGGTGGTTGAGGACCGCAGGGGTGCGGAGAAGGTTACCATTACCACGAGGGAGCAGGGGAGGGGGGTGCGGCAAATGGCGTGCGTACTCTGTGTCATTCCGGCACGGTTCGGTTCGACCCGATTGCCGGGAAAACCGCTTGAAAAAATCGCGGGCGTAGCGCTTATCGTACATGTTTATAACAATGCCGTCTCTTCGCAGGCATTTGATGAAATCTGTGTTGCGACGGATGATGAACGTATCGCCGATGAGGTCCGTTCGGCGGGCGGAAAGGCCGAGATGACCGGGCGCGGCCATGTCAGCGGCACCGACCGGGTGTTTGAAGCGGCCGCGAGGTTTCCCTGCACCCACGTCGTCAATCTGCAGGGAGATGAGCCCCGTATCCCGGGCGATCTTTTAAGGGAGTTTTCAACCACACTTAAGCGAATTGACGACAATTACTTGCTAACCGTCGTCTCTCATGCTACAATTGAAGAAAAAAAAGATCCCGCGGTGGTCAAAGCGGTCATTGACCGACGAAAAGAGGCGCTTTATTTTTCCCGTGCGCCGATACCGTTCGAACGGGAGGAGGGCGCGCCGTGCTATAAACATACGGGAATCTATGGATTTACCGTACAAAGTCTCAAGCGGTTTTGCGCCTTTCGCGAAGGAGTACTTGAACACGCTGAGCGGCTCGAGCAGCTCCGGGCGCTGGAGAACGGAATGAAGATACGGTGCCTTGTCTATGATTATGATGCGATCGCTGTTGACACACCCGAAGATCTGGAACGCTTTCGCCTTCAGGTAGCTGGAAACGGATATGGAACCTGAAAAAAAGCATATACTGGTCGTTGATGACGAATTTTCGATATGTGAAGTTCTCGGTCAGTATTTAAAGAAAGACGGTTACAACGTTACCATGGCCTCAAGCGGTGAAGAGGCGCTTGAGGTGCTCGGAAAGTCTCCCGTCCATCTGATTATTTCCGACATCAAGATGCCGGGCATTTCCGGCGTCGACCTTCTCAAGCATGTCAAGGAAACCGACGGCGCACTGCCGGTGCTCATGACCACGGGCTTTCCCACGCTTGATACCGCCATCGAAGCCCTGAAGCTGGGTGCGTACGATTACATGACCAAACCGTTTCACCTCGAGGAGATCGGGGAGAAGGTCAAACGCGCCTTCAGCACGATAAAACTGCAGGAAGAAAATGTGCTTTTTTCCAAGCTGGTTTCACTGCATGAAGTGACCAAGGAACTGACGGCGACGCTTGAGGTAAACGAACTCAATTATAAATTCCTCGATTTTTCACTCCGAATGGTAAAAGCGGACGGCGGTGCTCTGCTCCTGGTCGACCACATGGGGAAACTGGCGATTACCGAAACCGCGGGAGAGCATTTCACGCCGGCCTATTGGCTCAACCAGCCCTTTGTGGCGACTTCCCGATTCGTCGCTCAGCAACAGGAACCGGCCCTTATCATCATGGATGCGACGCCGCCCCATAAAGAGTTGCCGCCGCTCCCCCCGGAAGTGTGTTCACTCATCAGTTTTCCTTTGAAGACGCCGTCCCGAGTGATCGGCGTGCTCAATCTCGTGCGGCTGAAGCAGCATGAGCCCCATACGGATCTCGATATGGAAATCGTCAACGTTCTTGCATCGCAGGCAAGTATCGCGATCGAGAATGTACGGTTGTATTCCAATATTCGCGATAATTATCTGAAAACAATCCGGGCATTCGCCCTCGCCGTCGAAGCGAAAGATGAGTACACGCACGGCCATTCTGAAAACGTTATGAAATATACGGTCGTCCTGGCGAAGCGCCTGGGGCTTCCCGATCATGAAATCGAATTGGTCAAATATGCCGGCCTGTTGCACGACATCGGAAAGATCGGTGTCAGCGAAAACATACTTAACAAAGCGGGAAAATTGACAACACAGGAATTCGAGGAGATAAAGAAGCATCCGGAACTCGGCGCCCGGATTATCTCCGACGTGCCGTTTTTAAAATCACTCGTGCCGATGGTGCTGCATCACCATGAGTTCTTTAACGGGTGCGGCTATCCGCTGAAAATCGCCGGAAACTCAATACCGTTCGGGGCGCGTATCCTGAGTGTGGCGGATGCCTATGAGGCGATGACCTCCGATCGTCCGTATCGAAAATCGCTTTCCATAGAGGTCGCATTTAATATTTTAATCGAGGAGCGGGGAAAACAGTTCGACCCGCAGGTCGTTGATGCTTTTCTGGATATCATGCAACCGGGAAAAACCGCAAAATGAAAGTAGCGCACTTCCCCTTTCTGCTCTGGGTACTGTGTGTAGTGCTCTGGTCGATCGTTGTTGTTGACCGGTGCAGGGGAGACGACGGTGTCGTCACGACGGCAGGCGTTCAAAACAGTGTGGTCGCGGCGCCCGAAACCTCTTTTTCCGGCGGAACGGAACCTTCCGGCGCAGCCGTTTCCCGGGTGGATGCATGCATCAATGTCAACAGCGCCTCGGCCGACGAACTTACGGCTCTTCCCGGAATCGGGCCGGTGATCGCGGGGCGTATGATTGATTTTCGTGAAAAAAACGGTCCGTTTGCGCGGCTGGCCGATCTCGACATGGTAAAGGGCATAGGACCGGCAACCTTGCGGAAACTTGAAAAAAAGGTCTGCTTTTAACCGCGGTATGAATGAAGTGTTGATAGCGGGCGGAAGAAAAGTGATATTTACCTTCACGCGCGCCGGACGGCGGCGAGTGCCGGGCGGATGATACGAAACGATATGAAACCGGAACGAAACTGTATTTCGGGGCTTGATATTCAGCATGATTATCTGACGGTGGCACAGTATGCCCCCGACGATCATGCCGTCATGCTGGTGGCGATACAGCCGATCACCGCCGAAAGGGGCACTTCTCCCGACGAGTCTCTTGGAAGGGAACTGGGTGCTCTCAGAAACAGGTTTAAATTCGTCGACGCCGACATCAACTGCTCGCTGCGGGGTGAATATGCGATTATTAAAAAAGTACCTGTTGACCCTGAAGAAAAAGAGATAGGTACCGCTTTGACGTGGGAACTGGGGCAGCATATCATCGGGTCGGTTGATGAGTATTTTTTCGATTATGAAGAGTGCGGCAGAAGCGCCGACGGCCTTCAGGAATATCTTATTGTCGCCTACCGCAAGGAACACGTTGAACATATGACCGCTCTTTTAAGACGGCAGAAGCTCACCCCCTGTATCGTCGATCTCGATCTCTTCGCGCTTATTAATGTTTTCGAAGCCAACTATCCCGAATTTAAGGCGCAGCCGGCGGTACTGCTTCATGCCGAAGGAGAAAAGGCGCAGCTGATCCTGACGCACCACGGAAAATACATCGACCATGAAAGTATCGATTACGGCGCAATGGCCGATCCGCAGACGTTCGCCGAGCTGCTGAACGCGGAAGTCGAGCGTCTCTGCTCCTTCGCGACCTTATCGGGAAAAGGGACCGGAATACCGATTTTTACGGCGGGAAGCCTTTTCATACAGGACGGTTTTCTCGAAAGTGTCGCTTCGGTTGCCGGAAACGTCTCATTGCTGCATCCTTTCAGAAAAATCGGTTGCCGAGTCGGGCTCGACAATGACCAGCTTTCAGCGTATCTGGCACAATTATGCGTAGCGGTGGGCCTCGCATTACGGGGTAACGAATAGGGTATGGTCCGCATCAATCTGTTGAAAAAAAACGCCGGCAAAAGGCCGGGGCCTTCCCGGTTCCGTCCACCGGTCCGGCTCATTTCCGCCATTATTATTATTGGAGCGGCGGCTGCCGCCGTGGCATTTTTTGGGAGGCGGTTTCTTCCGACAATGCAGGAGGTGAAAAGCAGGCCGCCTGAAACCCGCGTGCCCACCTCCTTTACTCCCTCAACCTATAAAAAAACCGATATTGTCGAGGAAGTCGTCAGGGAGATTTCCAGCGAACGGGCCGGCGGCGGAACCGGGCGGTTGCTCGATCTGTCTTACGACAAACTCTCGTTTTTGGAAAAAGTAAATTATGAGGTGCTGTTCGGCAAAAACGTCTTTGAGCTTTTAAGCCGCGCTGTGCCCCAGGGTATCGGATTGAGATCGCTTGAGGTGGCTGATTTTCAGAGCATTTATGCCGTGGGACTGGGCACCACACGCGAATTGGTCAGTGCGACCTTTATCGCGCTCAAGTCCGAAAAGCTCGAGCTGCTGCCGCAGCCATTTTCCTATATCACCTCCAATAACGGCGACGGCTACCGTTTCGTCGTAACCTGTAAAACAAAGTTCGGCCTCGATTTGACCGACCCGTTCCAGGCGAGCGATCATATTCCTTCCCGTGAAGATATTCCGTTATTGACAAAAAAAATAACGGGCATAGGTGAGAGGGCCGGCTTGCAGTGGAGCGGGAGCCCGCTTCAGCTCGATGCGGAAAAAATCGGAGCCTTCCGCCGTTTTCATTACCGCTACCGGGGAACCGCCTCCTATAGCGACTTCGTAAAGTTTCTGCTCAGTTTACATGAAAATAAGATCCCCTGCGCCTTTAAAAAAATAAATCTGATAGCCCTGGACGGATCCGCGGTCGAAATCGAGTCGCAGCTTATCTTTACCGCCAGAGAGTAAGCGTGCCGCATGAAACTGCAGGTGGTTTCCGGAATACTCAAGGGACGGGTTCTGACGATTCCGAGGCCTTGCGGAGCGTTCCGTCCGACACGCGAACGGGTTCGGGAGTCGGTCGCCGACATCCTCGCGCGCCGTATCGCCGGCGCTGCGGTGGCGGACGTCTGCGCAGGCAGCGGCATCGTCGGTTTTGAAATGATAAGCAGGGGCGCGGCGAGGGCGGTTTTCGTCGACGATAACCGGTCCAGATGTTCATTGATCAGAAAGCACGCGGAGCGGTTCGGCATTATAGGTTCGTGCCGCATCGTCATGCGGGAAGTCGCGGCGTTTATTGACGGCTGCAGCGACCGGTTCGATATCATTTATTACGATCCGCCTTACGATGACGTGCGGATGGCGGCGGCGGTCGCATTGCTGTGCGGGCTGCTTACCAATAAGGGAATTCTCGTGTACGAACGGCGCACCCTGACGCGACGGAAGCGGGAGCTCCCGGTCGAAATGCCGCCCCTCTTCGACCGGCGCAGCTACGGCGAAACGGAGATATGTTTATTCGAGAATCAGAAGTCGGCAGTCAGAAGTCACAATAAAAGCAGTTTCAGAAACAAAGCGTTGCCGGGCGAATAAGGAAGTTTTCCGCATAACGGCCTTAATTATATTTTTCTTTTGACTGCCGACTACCGGCATCTTAACAGAAAGGCCTCCATGAGCATCGCACTCTATCCCGGAACCTTTGATCCCATCACCTTCGGGCATATTGATATCGCGATGCGGGCGTCAAGGATCTTCTCGCGTGTTGTCGCCGTTGTGGCGCAAAATCCGGGGAAGAACCCGCTGTTTTCAATCGACGAACGGCTCGACATGGTGACGTCGTCGCTTCTGCATGTCCCCTCCATCGAGGTGATCAGCTACGGCGGCCTTATCGTCAATTGTGTAAAGGAATATAAGGCCTCGGTGATTATCAGGGGCCTTCGCGCACTTACCGATTTCGAATCGGAATTCCAGATGGCCTATACCAATCGGAAACTGTACGATGCCGCCGAGACGGTCTTTCTCATGCCGAGTGCGCGTTATACCTACCTCAATTCCACCATGGTGAAGCAGATCATCCGTCTCGGCGGGGATATTACCCAGTTCGTACCCGAATATGTTCATCGAAAATTGCTCCTGAAAGTCGGCGGGGGAGGCGTTGCGGCCGCATCCGGTGCCGAAGGGTAAGAAAAATGGACAGGTTTGCCCCGCCGCCGGTGAGTCCTTCCATCAAGGTCCTTCTGATTGCCACCGTAACCGTTTATCTTTTTCAGATTCTCCCCATAACCGGACCTGTGCTGCTCGAGTGGGGGGCACTCATCCCGGCAAATGTTTTTGCCCATGGGCAGGTGTGGCGTTTATTCACCTATATGTTTCTGCACGACCCGTCATCGCCTTTTCACCTCCTTTTTAACATGTTGGGACTCTGGATGTTCGGTCGAGAAATTGAAATGGTATGGGGGAGCAGGAGGTTTGCCCGGTTTTATCTGATAAGCGGCATCGGCTCGGGGTGTTTCAGTGTATTGCATCTTTTTTCGCCGCTCATGAGCATGACGGCAGTGATCGGTGCATCAGGTGCGGTATTGGCGCTGTTGACTGTTTATGCAGTCACCTATCCGCATCGCAAGGTACTGCTGTTCTTTGTGCTTCCGGTAAACATCAGAATCGTCGTTATCGGTTTCGGGCTTATCTCGCTGTTCGGCAGCATTGCTCCCCGTGGGGTCGTTGCGCACCTGACGCACCTGGGCGGAATTCTTGTAGCAATCGGATATTTAAAATGGTATCCTTTCCTCTCAGCTTGGCTGGAGTCGAAGGCGGCGTTTCGGCGGGAACGAATAATGAGGCGACGGGCGGAGGCTGCGGCATCAAAGCGGCATTTTTTCGAGGAGAACATCGATCCGATACTGGAAAAAATAGGGCGTGAAGGTATTGATGCGCTCTCCCCGGAGGAAAAGCGGCTCTTAAAAAGCGTTGCGGCGTCGAAGGACCGTTATTTTCTGAAAAAAAGCAGGATCATTCCGTACGATTTATTCAGGTGACAATGCATGGGCATGGAAATGGACCTTAATTCGGAAGACGATACACCGGCAGGGAACCGAAATCGTCAGATGCGTTTGATCCGACTCTGTCGTGCATACCGTCGGCGTCGGGAGGAGCTGCTTCTACGGCAAAAGACAATGGAACAGCGTCAGAAAGAGTTGTCCGCAGCTCTCGTCGAGGCGCAATATCAGCTTGGACGTATTAATTCCGAAATCGCCGAGGAGCTCGAGACCGCGCAGCGTATCCAGGAAGGGCTGCTCCCCAAAGAACTTCCGGAGATGGTCAACCTTAAGTCGGCGGCGTTGTACATTCCTGCGGGTAAAGTAGGCGGCGACCTTTACGATATCATCACCACGCCGCGCCAGAAAATTGCAATCCTTATTTTTGACGTATCGGGCCACGGCATTCCGGCGGCGCTTATCGGGGCGATGGCGAAAATGCTCTTCTCACATTATATCGAAAAAACCGATTCGGCCGCCGATGTTTTTTACTATGTAAATAAGGATCTCTGCCGTTTCATACATACGGAGCAGTATCTGACGGCGTTTCTCGGTTTTATCGATCCCGTCAACAACGTCATGTCGTATGCCCGGGCGGGGCATGCGCCGCCCCTGCTTTTCCATGCTGAGGACCGGAGGGTAACGAGGCTCGATGCGAAGGGTTTCTTTATCGGCCATTCGGCCCTGCTTTCCGTCGCGGAATACTGCAATGAAACGGTCCGCCTCGAACCGGGAGACAAACTGCTTTTTTATTCCGATGGGTTGACGGAAGGATATAACGGCAGGGGAGCGCTTTATGGAGGGGAACGTCTGGGGAGGGCGTTCGCCGATTCCGGCGAGGGGGATGTGCGCTCGATCATCGACACGATCGTCAAAAGCCAGGCCGATTTCCGGGAAGGCACGCCGTTGCGCGATGATTTTACCCTGCTGTGCATCCAGGTCGGCGACTCAGAACGACTGCTGGCGGAGAGCGGTTTTTCACGGGAGGAAGCCCCGTCGATCCTCGTGGCAACGATGCTTCATGAAATCGACAACGTCTGTTCGGTCATCCTGCGGGAGATGGACCGGTATGGATTTACCGATCAGAGTATAAAGCAGTTCAAGATATGCGTTTTCGAAATGCTGACAAACGCGATTATTCACGGCAACGACGGGGATCCCCGCAAAAAGGCGCTTGTGTTTTACAAGGTAACGAAAACGGAAGCGACCATCAGCGTGGTCGATGAAGGAGAGGGGTTCGACTACACCGCCGTTCCCGATCCGCTGCTGCCGGAAAACCGGGTGCGCGACCACGGGAGAGGCATCTTTTTGATCAGGCACTACTGTGACGAAGTGACGTTCAACGCGGCGGGGAACCGGGTTATGGGACGGAAGTTTCAGGGGCGGCAATAATGGAAATCACCAGCGGCAATAAAGGCGACTTTCGTCTATTTCGACTTACCGGCCAGTTCTGGCGGCGTGAAGATATGGAAGCGCTTGATCAGAATGTTTCGATATGCATCACCGCTCAACGGCCGTGGGTCATCCTTGACATCGAGCGTCTTTCCTTTATCAGTAGCCAGGCGCTCGGCATGTTCGTACGGCTGCACGCCCGGTGTAGCGAGGCCGGCGGAAAGCTTATTCTCTATCAGCCCCGGTCGAGCGTGCGGGACGTAATTGAACTGGCCGAACTGCATCAATTTATCGCCTTTGCCGATACGGCCGAAGAGTTGAACGTGCAGATGTCGTCAAAGGGAAGCGGCGGGACACGCCCGTCGGGGGATGCACCTCTTCACCGCCGGGCTAAAGAATCCTGATTTCGTGTTCGATATAACGGACGTTTTTCGGGCCCGCCAGTTCCTCTTTCAGAAGGAAATGACGCTCGCCGAATTTAAAAAGCGTGCCGGGATACGCCGCATGTTCGATTTTGATATAGGCGTCGGCAAGCGGATGTATTTTTTCGGCTATAATCGACTTGCGCTCTTCAAGAATGTCGAGCTGCTGTTTCGACTGCTTGAGCGCGGCGGTAAAATCATTGACCTTTTTCTGTTCGACCGACGAAAGCCGTTTTTTACCGGCGATTGTTTGACGGAACCGGTTGAACGATTCGACGACCGAACGGTAGTGGGCGGCGGCGCTTACGGACTGTTCCTCGACCATGGCCAGCTCCTCCTCCATGAGATAATCGATGCCGGCTTCAAGCAGGGTGCGTATGCCCGTATGGTTCCCGGCTGCATATACAGTAATGGCGGTGCGCGCCTTGACCACACCCCCCGCTATGGAAAGAGGAGCGCCGTAGACGACGACCGAATTCCTTGACAAAAGCGTACAATTGAGGGCCTCCTTCGCGATCGTGATATTCTTGAAACAGCGCACCGTCTGATTCTTCATGAAGCCGAGATTGACGTCGCCCTT
>JAFGNB010000331.1 GCA_016927235.1 Chitinispirillaceae bacterium | reverse complement strand
GGAGGTCCGGTGCGGAAAAACATCCTCGGCGCCGCCGTAATCGAACGCGGCCTGGTAAAAAATGTCATAGAACATGATGCCCAGGTCGGTAATGCCGTCGGCCTCGACGAGTCGTACGCCTCTGTAAAGAGAATCGGCGTTGACGGCGTTGTAGGCGAGACGGTCGCGAATGATACGTTCGTCCACATGCCATACCAGCACGCCCGATGCGGGGATGCCGATATCATTGTTACGGACCCGCTGGATGACGTTCGATGCGTTCGTCCCCGACGTCGCGATGACGTTGCCGTCGATGTTTGCGACATAGGGATAACTTGAAATGAAGAGGGAATCGCTGCCGCCGGTTTCAACGGTGTCGTAACGGAAGAGTTCCCCGTTCCCCGACAGATTGCGTTGCCGGTTTTCGATCAGATAGTATTCATGGTCGTTGATGGGAACGAGCAGTATGGTCGTGTCCGGGGCGTCGGTAAAGGTTCCGGAGGTGTCGCGGTCGAGCACCGAGGTGAGGGCTTTTACGGAATAGGTGCGGGCCTCGCCCGTCGCCGCGGCATACACCCTGTCCCACCCCATGAACGCGCGCACCCAGGCGCAGGGGTAGGGGGGGATGAAACCCTTGCCGGCGGAGTATCCGGCGAAATCCATGATGCAGAACGAGCCGATTCCCGAAATACCGCTTGACGTTGAAAAAAGGTCGGGAATGCCGAGCTGCCGGGCGATCTGGTTGACGATGATGCCCTGGATTCCCCAGTTGAGCCCGTCCTGGTTCGACGTCTCCGAGCACATCATCACTTCGTCGACGAGAAATTGCCCCTCCCGCCCGTTAACCATGACGCCGTCACGCGGCAGCTTCAGGGTGTCTCGGTAATAGTTGAACCAGTCGCCGGTGATGAACGCATCGATCATGTCCGACGGCGTGTCCTGCCCCAGCCCGCCCTGTTCTCCGCCGTCGGTGAGATAGGAGGCGCCGGCGTGAAAAATGAGGAAGACGGTCCTGCGTCCCCGCTCGTCCCTGATCGTTGTATCGGAAGGATCGAACCGCAGTTGTGCAAACGGAGATTCCTCTCCGTCCGCGTCCGCCGCCCGGAGCGCGTCGCGCACAAACGTGATCAGCCCCAGCGTTTTGCGTTCATAGTACTCATCCCATGACTCCTTTCGCCGTTTCCCGCCGGGTGAGTAAAACGGCATTGGGTGGGCGACCGCATACCCGGTCTGGTCGTAGCCGGCCGGATAGACGGAATAGTCGAGCGTCAGATTGCCCCGCGATACTTTCGTGAAGTAGTTTTTCACCGCGTCAAGTTGACGGGCAAAATACAGCGAGTCGTGAGGCAGGTCGTCGTAGCGGTACACGGTATCGGCCGCATAGTAGTTGTCCTCTTCCCTGTCTCCCCCCAGCCTGATGCCGAAAAGCCCGTTGCCGGTGGTCTGGACAGAGGTGTCCCGTGCGAATTCGATGCGCATGGCGGCGATGTGGAGGGTTTCGGGCCTGCTTTTGACAAACTGAATCGACCATCGGTGGTCGCGCGCCGTTTCGACGAGGCTCTTGCGGGATACGCTCTTGAAAAGATAGGGATGTATTCCGCGGGAACCGCCCAGCACCGCCGATCGCCGCATCGGCGCGGAGGAGAGTGAGAGCGCCCCCAGAAGCACGAATGCGGCAACGATACCATTTCCGTTTTTTACCATTTGTTATTTTTCTATCGGATGAGCATCGATCCCCGTCCGCCTTTTGTGCGGCACGCGGGGGACCGTATGGTCAGAACATGAAAAGGAATGCCAGTCGCCACTGACCCTGACGCGCGCCGGTCGCACCATCCTTACCCTTCATCGACGGCCATACTTTGGCAAGCCGGTGAAACAGCGGCTTGAGAAAGCCTTCCGGCGCGATGATCCACGACCCGTCAAAATTGAGTGTCCCGTAGCGTACTCCGCCTCCCAATGTCCATTCATACCGTTCGCCGAGATAATCGAAAAGAAAACCGGTCCGCAACGCCAGAAAATTGGTATACCAGAATTCCATGCCGAAATTGTAGTTGATTTCCTGCAGCTCGTAAGCGAGATCATCATCAGGATCGTTGATCAGGTCGGTCCAGAGCGCCTTATAGAACGGATCGGGTTCCCCGTCATAATAATTTTTTACTACTTCTTTGTGCAGGTCCAGGAGGAATTTCAGGTTGTAGACCGGTGTCTCGACCGCATGATAGGCAAGCCCCAGACGGAGGGTGAACGGGATGGGATCGCGGGAGTTACGGTCGATATAATAAATATGCGGGCCCATATTCTGGACCATGAGTCCGACGTCGAAATTATCGGAAAAAAGGCTGCGTTTCAGCAGCGATGCGTCGATGGCGAACGTCTGCCCCACCCCCTCGCCGTTTTCCCCCAGTCCCGGGGCCAGGGCGCTTACCACGTATTTTGCATTGATGCCGAGGGCGAAATTTTCACGAACCGTAAGTCCGTACGAGAGGCCGAAAACCCCTTCCCACGAACGGACCGTTTTGTTCACCCGCCCGAGTTCATCGGTAAGATCGTTTTTACCCATGTTGATGTAGTTGACAAATCCTCCCACGGTCCCCCATTCCTGGGTCGGCCAGGTAAGCGCCCAGTAAAGGTGCCACAGCTCCGTCAGTTTGAATGCGGGAAGGAGCATCTCGAAGGCGATCGAAGTTTGACGATCGGCATAATCATACTGGTTGATCGCCCGTTCCGTCGCAAGCCAGACATCCTTGTCGTACCCGATAAGGGCAAGCACGCGTTCGCCGATCAGGGCGTTTTTCGAATGGAATGCTTTCCATTCGGGAGGCGGTTCGGTGACGTTCCCCCGCTCATCGGTGACGGATTTCCCGGTGGTATGGCTGATGGCGCCCTTATCGGTGCCGATCCAGACTGTTTTTTCGTTTTGCTCGGCGAAAGAGGAAACCATGCTGTTGGGGAACTGGTACCGTTTCCAGGTGGCGTTATTGAATATGGTAATGCCGTCGGGGCCGCCGATCCAGAGCCGGTTTCTGGAATCCATAAACAGCGCCCGTATGTCGTTTGAGAGAAGCCCGTCCGATGTGTCGAGTATCGATATCTTTTTTTCGTCGATTTTCACCAAGCCCGCCTTTGTCCCCGCATAAATGAGGTACTGGTGTTCACCGAAGCTTAGAGCGGTTATTTCCTGCGAGGGAAGTTGCGACGTGGAATCGGTTTTAACCTCCCACTCCCCGTTGGTGTAATGGACGACTCCCCGGTCGGTCCCCACGGCAAGCGAGCCGAAAGGGCCGGGAGCGAGCGCGGTGATCAGGTTCGACGGGAGACCTTCGAGCATCGTAAAGCGCGTCCACCTGTTTTCATAATAGCGCCACAGGCCGTGGGACGTGGCGACCCACAGTTTATCCGATCTGTCAATAACCAGCGCGTTAACGCTGTCGGCCACGGCGATGGAAAAGGGGATTTTAAGCTCGATGAAATCCTCGAAATCCTTGTCGTCTTCCCGGAAAGCGGCAGCAATTTCATCGGCCAGTTTCCCGGCGCCGCTCGAGTCGATCGATGGAGCGATAATGCCGTAAATCCTGGCCGATGAACGCTCGACAGAGGGCAGCTCGACGATCGCCCGTGCGAGCGAGGCCGCCAGCGAGTCGGGTGGGAGCGAATCGGCGGTTGTAAGACGCTGCATGAGTTTCATTTTTATAGCGGCATACCGTTTCATGCCGATACCGTTTTCGAGACGGACCTTCCAGACGGCCTCTTTGAGGAGTTCCTTGTCCTCTCCGTCGATATATTTACTTACGATCTTTTCGAGATTGTCGTCTTGTTCAATAAGATAATAATCATGGCTTTCCCATAATTTACCGTTATACCTGAGCAACCCCCTGTTGGTTCCCGCCCAAATAAGGCTTTTTGCTCCGAACTCCCGTTTCCTTTTCGACGCCAGAGCGGTGAAAACATACTTCTGATCGACGAGGTGAACCTTCCATGAATTGGCGAGAGGGGAGAGGCCGAGACCGGCGGGATTGTAATAGGTTGCCGAAGGGTCATCACTGATGCCGGTAAACGCCTCACCTGTTCCGGTGGCGCGCGCTCCCGGCGGGAACGCCAGCGTGATCACCGCCGATTCGCCCACGCCGGCTTCGGCGTGACGGAAGGATAGCTGAAGCGCCAGCAGCACGATAACGGAAAGGCGGATGGAAGCGAGGATGTTTCTTGTCAAAATGGACATACGTCGATACCTCATACGGGTTCCGGTTTTATGATGGATTTCCAGTTGGGCAGCGGAGGCGGAACCTTGCTTCTGAACAGGGGGAGCATGCCGAGTTCCGTTGTTTCGCGCAGGTTTTCCTTGCCGTGATGGGGCAGGATTTTACAGGTGCAGCCCAGGTGCAGGGGCGGGATGACTGACGGATAATAATAAATTTCCTCGCGCGTCACGAATGTGCCCCTTGAAAAATGGCGCATGCAGACCGGACAATCCACCGGCAGAAATTCGTAATAATAGAATTCGATCCCTTCACCATCACCCTTTTCGATCGCCGTGATGTTCTCTTCAATCGATTTGTACCACCGTTCGATAATACCCGACTTTTCCGATGCAGAGAGCGGCGAACCTTTCATGTCTACGTTTAGCCCGTCGAGATATTGAAGGATATCTTCTTTCGGCGGTTTGTATGCAAGAATATTACGGCGCGGACTCTCCCTGACGATTGAATAGATACCGCTGGTGTGAATGGTCGGTCGCTCAACGGGTTCATCGGTAAGACGGTCTCGGTTCAAACCGATTTTAACGGCGATCAGCACCAGAATGATGATCAATATTAAACTGATTAAAGCAATGGCCATATTCGATATCCGACAATAAAACTTTCTTTATGGGCTTGAATGCAGTGCTATTCCATATTCTTTACAATTTCGGCACCGAATTGTGAACAGGAAACCGCCGTCGCTCCTTCCATGAGACGTGCGAAATCATACGTTACCCTTTTTTCCGCGATTGCTCTTTCCACACCGCGCATGATCATATCGGCCGCTTCGGTCCAGTGAAGATACCGCAACATCATTTCACCGGAAAGGATGACCGATGTGGGGTTGACCTTGTCCTGATGCGCATATTTCGGAGCGGTGCCGTGGGTCGCCTCGAAAATCGCATGTCCGGAAATATAGTTTATATTCGCTCCCGGCGCGATCCCGATTCCGCCGACCTGTGCGGCGAGGGCATCGGAGATATAATCACCGTTGAGATTCATCGTTGCGATAACATCAAATTCATCAGGCCGGGTGAGTGCCTGCTGAAAGAAAATATCGGCTATGATGTCCTTAAGAAGGATCCGTCCGGCTCCGGGGTTACCATCGCAATCGATCCATGCGACCACCGAGCCGCCATATTCCTGTTGCGCGAGCTCATACCCCCAGGCCCTGAAGGCGCCCTCGGTGAATTTCTGGATATTGCCTTTGTGGACAAGAGTGACGCTTTTGCGCTTGTTTGCGATTGCGTAATTGATCGCAGCCCTGACAAGCCGTTTTGATCCGCTTTCGGAAATCGGCTTGATCCCGATTCCCGAGTCGGGTTTTATTTTCCAGCCATACTCTTTTTCAAGGAAGGAGAGCATCCTCGAAGCCTTTTCGGATTTTGCCTCGACCTCTTTTCCCGAATAGACGTCCTCGGTGTTTTCTCGGAAAATGACCATATCGATTTTTTGCGGATTCTTGACCGGGGAGGGGACGCCTTTAAAATACCGTACCGGCCGAAGGCACACATACAAATCGAGCATTTGCCGCAGCGCGACGTTGAGCGACCTGATACCGCCGCCCACCGGCGTAGTCAGGGGACCCTTGATTCCGATAAGATACTCTTTAAAGGTTTTTACCGTCTCTTCGGGAAGCCAGCTTCCTGTTTCATTGAAAGCTTTTTCACCGGCAAGGACCTCTTTCCATTCAATTGTGCGTGTACCGTTATAGGCTTTATTGACAGCGGTATCGAGAACATGCTGCGCAGCGCGCCAGATGTCCGGACCGGTTCCGTCGCCTTTAATAAATGGAATAACAGGAGTATCGGGAACGGAAAGCTTGCCGCCCTTCATCGTTACTTTGGCTGTCATCCCGTCTCCTTAACGGATAATCGCTGAAAAAGGAATTCGCTGAAAATCGCTCTGAACGAACCGGAAAAAAATAAAAAAGAAGAATTATTTCCGAAACCGGAGCAGACAGTTAAAAATACGTTTCAACCGTTTGCCGTTCAAGTGAATCGCTATTGACATAAACAGCCTGATGATAGTATCTTCAGCAGATACGCGGGAGTAACTCAATGGTAGAGTGCAACCTTCCCAAGGTTGAGGTTGCGGGTTCGATCCCCGTCTCCCGCTTTTCTGCCTTCCTTAAAATATCCTTTAAAAATCAATGGCTTATAGGTAAAAAACGCAACTTTGGCACTCTTACATTACGACTGCTATTCGCTCCAGCCCTCCCATCAGCATAAGATATTTTATAGTCGTAATCAAAATAGTGCCTGGGAGATCACTCATGTTTAAAAGAGGGCGTTTATTCATTTCCATTACGGTCATGTTGCTCTATTGTACCGCCCCGCTTCAATTGAATAAGAAATTGGAATATACGAACATCGATCTGTCGTACGATCGTTCTCTGTGCGGTACGTCTCCATTACCGTTCTGGTTCAACCTGACTCAGGCTGAAATTGAGGTAGTGCAAAATAGTGAAAAGGCGAAAACGGGAGATCCTGAAATTCTATTATCCCTTGCCCTGATTGCATCGGGTAATGTACGTGAAGCGGCAGATTTCAAACGGTATCATAACCGGGTGTCTCAATTTGTAGACGCGGTTCTACCGGCAATCGAGAACGAGGATGATTTCTGGCAGAAAGGAAATTTGTTGTATAAACTTATGCGAAAAGAGTTTCTGGCTGATGATTCATCTTACGAGCTTGCAGGGTACGAGTTCGGCCAGAGTCGGTTTTCGGTCGTATTCGAAAAGGGTACCTATAATTGCATCAGTTCCGCGATCCTTTACACTGTCCTGGGGCGGTGGTTCGGAATGCACGTTGACGGGGTTATAACCAGAGGACATGCGTTTGTACAGATTACCGCTCCGGATGGTAAAAAGCTTGAATTGGAAACAACATCACGGAATGGTTTCGACTGGGTCCATAATGAGGAGTTCTATAAAAAGCGCTCTTCAAAATGGTTCAGACTGCGTGGCATTTCAAGCCAGACATATAAAGATTATACATCGAGACAAATTGTCAAACCGTATCAGCTTGTATGTTATAATATGAAAAATCAACATACGGATTTCAGCAGAATGGATGTGGAAGACGTTCATCGACTCATTGAATGCAGGGCATATATTGACGATACCAACATACAGTATCAGAAAGACCTTATAAGTACCTATCGCATTGAGTTGTCTGATCTTGAGAAAAAACATGCCGCATCGACAATACGCCGGTTTTACCGTATAACAGCACCCCGGATCGCTCTTCTAATGAATCGCTGCGGGTATGACCGTACGGTTGCTGCGGCCGCTCAACAGCTGTTCAAACAGCTGCTTGCAGTAAGTGAACGGGGAATAGATACACTTCTTGCACGTGATACCTGCGCGGGCGCTGATTCAATATATAATTTATTCACCGGAGTAGTGAGGGATATTTTTCGTCTGTTTCCGAACGATTCAGCCATGCACGATATAACAATGAAAATGTCAAGGGGACTCATCAATAAACTGTCAGACCGGATTTCTGATTTGATTGATAAAAAAAGGTTTGGCCCTGCGGCATCACATTATGCAGGTGCCGAATCGTTTGTCGGGGCACAGGTGCAGTTATTCCCGGATGAAAAAGACATTTTATTCCAGTCCGACTATTTTAAGGAGAAAAAGCAGATGCTGCTGTTTGCCGAAAAGAACCTTGAAGATTTTATCGGTTTTACACGACAGTACATTGAAAAGGTTAAACAGGACACAGCGGAATCTGATGTGCTGTTAAAAAATGCGCTCTACAACACCTTCGTATATATAGAATATTGTACTGAGCATAAGGAGTTCGAAAAGGCAGAGCAGTTGATTGACATTGTTTCCGTTTTTACCGCAACAGATAAGCAATTCGCACAGAACATCCAGTGGGCACTGGGTCAAGCATTTCATTCTTGTTTTGATAATGCCGATTGGTCTGATGCGATGAGAATCTGTAAGAAACAGATTGCCGTTGATGTGAAAAAGACCTATAAAGAAGTTAATTCCGGTAATCTGCAGGTATGTTATCAGAACTGGGCAGCAAAATATTACAACGACGGCAACTGGCCGAAGGCACGTGAAATACTGACAAATTGTGTAAACGATACCGGTTCGAAAAGTGATGAATGTTTGTCAAAACTGCGAATGATGGAAAAGGAACATGCCTTCTGATACTTTTAAAGCCAGGAATTGATCAAACCGACTATTGTAGAAATGATTATCTGTAAATAAACCGGAAGAGAGTGTGCTTGAAACCAGCCGCACATTTCGCCGCTTCAGCCGTCGTATCGGCTTCAATATATTTATCCACAAAATCCGTGCCTGTTGCGGGAGCCTCTTTTATGTGCGGATTTTTAATCGATGTCGACCATTTCCTGGATTACATTCGAGAGTACGGATTCCGGACGGATAGTAAGGACTTTTTCCGTGTTTTTCACGAGACCAGATTCACGAAACTGGTGTTGTTTTTACATGCGTGGGAATGGACGATTGGCCTGTTTTTTCTTGCATGGTTTTCTGGGTGGAATGAACTGATCCTTGGATCATTTGTAGGTGTATTTCATCATCTGGTATTAGACCAATGGGCCAATGGCGCAACTGCGTGGGGGTATTTTTTTAGTTACCGGGCAGTAAAAGGGTTTTCGATGGAAGCTATTATGTTGAAAGCGATGGTGGAAAGAAAACGTCTCCGCTGTACTCGCGGATCGGGTTCATGAGCCGTTTGTGATACACCGCGCCCCGTGGATCGCCGTTACCGCGGCGGGGGGGGCGCTGCGCTTCGTCACTTCGCCGCGGCGGCCTTCCGGTTGTTGTACTTGTACGTCAATCCGAGAGCAAGGACTTCCTTGATACGGGCGTTGGCGTGAAGTTCCCGGTCGTAAAGCAGCTGCACCGTGAGGTTGATCATCACATATTTGGTCAGGTTTATTGAAAGGATGTTTTCCCAGTTGATGTCGGGATAGCGCCAGAAGTCCTCGCGCGGCGTTCCGTCGGTTTTTTCGGCCTCGGAGCTGACGAGTGCTTCATACATGGTCAGGAGCGACGTATAATCGAGCAACCCGTCGCGCAGTTTCGACTTCAGTTCGGTCACGAATTC
>JAFGNB010000032.1 GCA_016927235.1 Chitinispirillaceae bacterium | reverse complement strand
TATGGAGATCGAAGCCCTGGATAAAAACGGATATCGTCTCCTGCGGATAAAGGAGGACCTGTCGAATAACACCGATTTGACGCCGCTGAGGATGCTTGTCAACTCACACCTCGACGGAGGCATTACCAATCTCGCTCTCTCCTTTACCAAAAAATAATACTTTTTTTCACGAACCATACTTGAGTACAAGTGGTATGTGTATCATTCCAACCGTATATATTCCCGGGATCGCCATGAGTCACTGCAAATAAGAAATCAGCCCAATAACGAAAATCACCATCATTGATACCACTTATATCGTGTTGCGCTTCACTCCCGCGTGTGCGGGAGAACAGATTTCCGGTCTCCCTGGTATAAAAACTGCAAGCCATTGGATGCGACGACATCCCGGCTATTCAAAAACATGAGTGGTGAAAAGGAGATCATTCCTCGGCTGTCGGTTGTCGGGGCTAATCCTCCCGATGTAATAACCTGCCGGTAGTGTTAACGGCATGATAATCGAACCGCCTGTTTTGTCAACAGGCAATTTCTTCGAATACACCAGACGCCCTGCGACATTGTACAGTTTTACGGTCATCCATCCGGGTGATTGAAGTGAGGGGATTGTCAATATGCCGTTGCGATAGTTCACCCGACCATACCATACCGGTTTTGTCTTCGATGAAGGTTCCCCGATCACCCCCTCCTCCGCCAATTCCTGCTTCCAGATGCCGAACGAAAGGCTTGTCAACCATAACGTATTGGAATGGCGGTTTAGATACAAATCGGTAAACATCATTCCCGGCGAGGCGGGAATCGAATCCTGCACCCAGTGATCGCCGCCGTCGTCGGTGTGCAGGACACCGGCGGCTCCGAATTCGGCATCGAGAACCCATGCATGCCTGGCATCCTCCAGTGCAATAATTTTTTCGAATTGATGATGAGGTCCGCCGTCGGGGCCGATATACCAGTCGGGAAAATATGAGATCGAATCCTGTTCACGCCACATTCTACCGCCGTCGTCGGTACGGTAAATGCGGCCGGTGTAATAATTCCCGTTGGTATATCCGACGGCCCAGCCGATAGTGGGAGAAACAAACGCTATATCGCAGCGGAAGTTTAAAGTATTAAAAAACGGGAAAGAATCCGTTATTACGGACCATGTCGTACCCCCGTCGTTTGTTAAATGAATATTCATTCCGAACACCCATCCCGTGTCTGCATTAAGGAAGTGGAGCGATGACATCCGGATTCTATACGCACCGACGGTATCGTAAGGCAAAGGCCCCTTGTTAACCCAGTTTCTTCCGGTATCCCGTGTAATAAATAGTTCGTTCTTATCTGCCGTCAGAATGCAGGCTGCACCGGGTGTATTATCGATTTTCTTCATGCATTCAATCTGGCCGAAATCCCCTGCCGTCGTCCAGGTAAAACCACAATCAGTGCTTTGTAACGTTTTACTATTTTCGGGTACCTGACTATAGACAACCATCATTGAAGAATCGAAACACAGCAGTTTCGCTATCGTTGGAAACGGAACCGACCGTTTGTTCCACTTAGTGCCGCCGTCAACGGTATAGAGTAGTGCGGAGTCTCTGGGGAAGATAAAACCCGTTCCGGCAAAACCTCTCATCGCATCGCTGAAACAGATGCACTGCAACTCATCACCGTTACCCTGCGTTAATTTATACATCGTATCGGCCGCACCACCCAGAATACGGAAGATTGAGCCGTCCTGCGAAACCGCTATTCCTTTCCGGGGCTCGGGAAAAGCGAGCCCGGTGATGTAACACATCTCGAACGGCAGCGAATCGTCGATCCATGTGGCGCCGCCGTCATACGTCCTGTAAATATACGCAGGTATAGACAACATCAGAATAAAACCGGTGTCGATTGAGGCAAAATGCATAAGCGATTCGCCTGCATTTCCGTTTATTTGGGTGACTTCACTCCATGTCCTGCCGCCGTCGACGGTCTTAACAAGGCCGAACCGGCCGAGGCAGTACCCGGTCTGTTTGTCGAACATCCGTAATTGAGTGAATGAAGATAAATCTGAAGGAACCGAATCCGCAGTGATCCAGGTTTTTCCACCGTTTTCGGTTCGGGCGATATACGCTTCTTTGCAGATGAATCCGGTGCTGTCGTCAAGAAAAACCATGTCGTTATAAATTTTCTTTTCAACTAATTTCGACTGATCACTCCAAGTCGTTCCTCCATCTTCAGTATGTAAAAAATAACTTTGACCGTTAACAATATCAGACAATGCCAGCCAACCGTTGCGTCTGTTAATAAAATATATTTTACTCCCTCCGGGGTCCGAAAAAGGTTCAATTTTACGATCAATCCAATTCTCCCCTCCGTCGGTTGTATAAAAAATGCCGTATTTTCCCACCGCCCACCCGTTGTTCTCGTCATGGAAACAAAATGAATTGATCCAGGCGTTTTTCGGCGGCTGCTGCATATGCCAGGTAGTTCCCGAATCAGTCGTGTGGTAAATGGCGCCGTTTCTTCCGCCCACCCATCCGACCGCAGGTGAATAGAAATATGCGCTACGCAGAAATTGCGGAGTAAGGGACGGATTGACCAGGGTCCATTTGCCGGAAGAAACGGGAGAAGAAATCATAATGCATGACAAACAGGTGAGTGTTAAACAGTGCTTATGAGACATGGTTGCCGGTGACTTTATCTGTAACTGAGACCGCCGTAATTCGGCGGTCTCAATAAAACTACATCCATTCTTCCTAAGTATAGCTATTTGGTATGCCGTTCGTACTCAAAAACATCCTCATCCTTCTTATTGGATACCTTAGAAGCATCGACCGGAAGATGGATTTCACGACGTCTTGCCCTGCCGTTCTCAAGAGTGTCACGGGAGAATATCGATATAGTAATAGTCTCAAAATAGAATGAACAAATATATGAAAATTCGGGGTCGGGGTCGGAATCGCTTTCGGTATCGAAAAGAGACGAATTCCGGGATCGATTTCGATTCCGATGCCGATGCCGATCCCGACTCAGACCCCGACTTTGAAGCAAGGAAACGGTTCATTTTATTACGGGACAGTTACTAAGTTCCCCGCATTATACCGCCTGCTCCCTTTTTATGGACGCAACGGCAATGAGGGGGGAGGCGTCAAACAGCGACGGGGAGTCGCAGGAATGCGACCGGAAACGGCCGAGTCGCAAAATTGCGACTCGGTTTCATCCCCGATATGCCGTTTTTTACGTAAAAAAGGGGATATTGCGCGTTGTTATTTCCGGCATTGCTTTTGCAATGTACGGTATGGTAAACAACAACGCGTCAACGGCACGGAGCCGCAGACGTTTGCTTACCACCATTAATAAAAGGAGGCCTTGTATGGCTGACCAGAAGGATTTGGAGACGCTGCGACCGCAGCTCGACCTCTTCAAGCCTAAGGAGGTCCGTTATCCCGACATGCCGGTTGATCAGGCATTGAAGGAGGCGGAAATCATGTCGGCGGCATCGATTGAAGATGCCGAGAAATTCGCCGCAATCGGGCTGGACCGTGAAAAGCTTGACGAGCTTTCGCTGGCGATCGGCGTGCTGCGCCTGGCACAGGCGCAGTTGACCGCAGCACTCGGTGAACTCAAGGAGGCGGCGAGACAATGGGCGGACGAGGAGCCCGCCGCGTACGACCTGCGCGCGGAGATGCTCGCCGCGGCGACGTACGCGCTCCGGGATATCCCGGACGCGGTAAAAGCGTTGAAAAAAGTCCGCGAAGGTGCCGGAAAATCCGACATGCTCTGCGACCTCAAAGCGCTCGCCGAGCTGGGCAGGAAATACAAACAGCATTTCGAAGCCATCCGGTTCGACACCGGAACGTTCGACATTGCCGCAATAAAGGCCGATGAACTCAGCAGCCTGTACGCCAAGGCGTTCATCGAAAAAAACACCTCAGGCGCCAGGGACGTCCGCGACCGCGCATTCACCTACATGAGGACACTCATGGGGGAGGTGCTCGACGCCGCTGAGTATATCTTCCGGAAAGACAAATCGAGGCTTGAGTACTACTACAGTACCTATCGCAGCAAGCAACGTACGTCTCCGAAGACGGAGCCCGCCGAAGAGGAAGCCGCAGTAACGGTTGAAGCACCGGCCGAAGTACCGGCTGAAGAACCGGCAGCATAACGCCGCCCGGCAGCTTCACGCCAAAGCCCGGGGAAACGGCAGGCCGACAACAGCCCGCCCGGACCTCCCCGGGCATTTTTTATTTCTACTCCTGAAATAATCCAAAGAAAAAAGCCCCAAACCGGCGAATTTTCTCCGATAGAGGCACGCCGTGGCGTGCCCGGATGAGGAGAAATGCCGCTGAGACGGGGTGAATGGGGTGCTTAGAAGTGATGAAAAGACTGCTAAGACAGGGGCAAGAGGGTGCTGAGACGGGATGGAAGGGCTGCCTGGACGTGGGCAATTGGGTGCTGAGACAGGGTGAAAGGGATGCTTAGAGGAGGGCAATTGGGTGCTGAGATGGGGTGAAAGGGCTGCTTAGAGGGATGTCAGTAGGTGCTTAGACTGGGGCCATTTGGTGCTGAGATGGATTGAAAAGAGTGCGTAGACGGGAAAAAATAGGCGTCCCGGCAGGATTAGGATGAAAAAGACGCATTGCACTACAAGATAGGAAGAAGATAGTACTGGAGTGCGGGATAAAATACAGACCCACTTCAGCTGGCTGGTGACTTAACGTTTCAATCCACGCGCCCGCGTGGGGCGCGACCAACAAGTTCTATCGGTTTTTTGTCGATTCGATAGGGTTTCAATCCACGCGCCCGCATGGGGCGCGACCCAGATTAATCATAATGGACAAAGGGCAGAGTTGTTTCAATCCACGCGCCCGCATGGGGCGCGACTAAAATTGAGGAGGATTGCCGACGTAAATCGACGTTTCAATCCACGCGCCCGCATGGGGCGCGACATTGTGCTACCAGATCGTTAATATCAACACCTGTGTTTCAATCCACGCGCCCGCATGGGGCGCGACGCAAGCTATCAGTATCAACGATCCCTTTTCCACGTTTCAATCCACGCGCCCGCATGGGGCGCGACAGCCCGCCCTCGTGATCTGGTGCCGAAAAATTGGACACGCAGTTAACCCCCATACCAACGACGTTCGAATTTTTCAGGACTGATCTGGTGCCGAAAAATTGGACACGCAGTTAACCCCCATACCAACGACGTTCGAATTTTTCAGGACTCATATTATCAATAGCCGT
>JAFGNB010000330.1 GCA_016927235.1 Chitinispirillaceae bacterium | reverse complement strand
TCAGAAAGACCCCATGACCGGAAAAGAGCGTATCGTCGTGCGCAACCCGGCGCCGCTGCGGCGGCCGGCAACGGTCAAAGCCAAGACGACTGCCGCCGCTCCTCCGGCTCCGGCGATCGATTCCGTCAAACTGACCGCCATCATTTTCGACGACGTGAAGAATCTCTACACCGCGATAGTCATGGTCGGCGAACGGTCGTTCGCCATCGAGGTGGGCGATTACGTGGTGGGAAGAAGGATCACCACGATCAACAGAGACCGGGTCATTATGGAGGACGAGACGTCCTTTTATTCGTACGATATTACCGGGAGTAAAAGCAAGCGGGACAAGTTCGGCCCCCTTTTCGGGACGCCCCCGGGCCAGGAGAGATAAGCCCTACCTGACGGGCCGTTCCCGTACAGCCGAAGAGCGTTTCGAAAAGCATCCGGACACACCAGCGTTCCTATGAAGGAGGACCATTTGAAGCGCCTACTGTTGACGATCCTTTGCATTGCAGTCATGCTCCCCGGAGCACTTAATGCCCGGGACGAAACCGACACCGCATCTTCACCCATTGTCACCGACAATTCCAATCTGTTCCACCGCTCTCCCATCACCCTCACCGCCAAGGACGCGAATCTTTCGGAGATTCTCCGGGTGCTCGCCGAACGGTCGGGGATGAACTTCGTCGCGGGCGAAGGGGTGCACCGTGAAAAGATAACGCTCATTCTCAACAAAACGCCGCTCGACGAGGCGGTCAACCTGCTGGTCCGTGCGGCGGGGCTCTCTTATGAGGTCATCGGCAATTCGGTGCTCATTGCCGAACCCGAAAAACTCAAAGAGGAGGTGGGGCTGTCGTCGTACGTCGTGGAACTCAAGTACGCTCAGGCAAGCGAGGTGGTGGAGATGCTCAAGGACCTGACGAAAAACGTCAAGGTCGACGAAGGCGGCAACCGTCTGGTCTGTTACACCAGTCCGCGGGTCATACTCGAAATCAAACGGATCGTCCGCGCGATCGATCATCCGCATATTCTGGTGCTGCTGGAAACACGGCTGATCGAGGTTTCGATGGATAAACTCGATCAATACGGCATCAAGTGGTCGGAACTGTCGCCGGTGACGGAGGGAATATCCTATCCTGAAAGCCCACTGACCGAGGGATTCAAGGCGAAGGAGTGGATGAAACTGCCGCTCGAGTTCGATCTGAAGCTCGATATGCTCCTGCAGCACGGGGACGCCCGTATGCTCATGAATTCAAAACTCACGACCACGAATAACCGTGAAGCTGAGCTCCATATCGGAGAAATCGTTCCCTACACCATCCAATCGTACAATCTGGGCGGGACCGGAGGCGCGGGCGGCAACCTGCAGATCATGAAGGAGAATGTCGGGGTCATGATCACCATGACCCCGCACGTCAACGAGGCCAACCAGATAACCCTCAACCTCGCGCCCGAAGTATCGAACATCACCGGCTGGAAAGGACAGTACGGCGACATACCGCTGGTGCGCACGCGCAAAACCAACACCACCATCAGGGTCGAAAACGGCCAGAAGGTGTTTCTCGCCGGTCTCCTCTCCGAAGAGAAGACGCTTACCACACACAAACTTCCCCTTCTGGGCGACATACCGATCCTCGGACTGCTCTTCCAGAACCGCAGAGAGGAAGTCATCAGGAAGAACCTGATCATCGAGGTTATTCCCCGGATTATCCGCGATCCGCGTGAAATCGCCAGAATCATCGACGAGGAGGGAAACGATTCGTCAAGCGGTCCCTCATCGATACCGGGCTCGTCGGGAAGCATCGAAACACCATCGCCGGCCGGGACAATGCAACGGCAACCGGCCGCGCAGCCTTTCACCGCTCCGTCACGGCCGGCGACAACCACCGAAACGCCGGAATTGCGTGGAAGCGAGCTGCAGGCGGACACCCTAAGGTAAAGAGAAGGCGGCGCGATAGGACGTCCGGAGCATCGGAGTGTTGGAGCGTTGAATCCATTCCTCCATCCCTCCAAGTACCCATCAATCCTCTAACGCGCCCGCAGGGCAAATGGTATTTTTATTTTTTTACCGCAGCAGAAACGCCCGCCGGAACGTGATAAACCGGCAAGCGGGGTACTGCATATGCAAAAAGCAATGGAAACCGCCGCCAACCGCATTCAGGTCACCGCCCTGGGGTATGGTCCCGAGTCCTTGACGCTTCTTGAAGAGCAGTTCCACCGCCTCGGCCTCAATGAGGCCCTCCTTATACATAAAATCAACCTTGCCTATGCCCATAAATGTCACCCCTGCGAACTGGCGTTCGCGGTGCTTGACAATGCGGAGTCGATCAACAAATTCAAGCACGACGTGGCGCAATTGAAGCTGATAAAGAAGATCCCGGTGGTGGTCGCGGTCGCCGGCGAACCCCTGCGGACGTTGATGGACGACAACCGGCTCGATATCGCCGCCGACGATTTTCTCTACCTTCCGCTCAATGACGATCTGTTTAAAAAGGCGGTGCGGACGCACATCGTCTCGCTGAAACTGGCCCGACAAACCGAAAAGGCCCGTACCGATTTCAACCGCAGTACGGCATCGCTGGGGCAGATTCTTGTCGAGAACAAGCTGATCGACGCGCTTCAGCTTAAAAAGGCGCTCGATTATCAGAAGACTTCAGGTCACCGTCTGGGGGACACCCTCGTCGAACTGGGCTATATCGACGAAGAGCAGAAGCTGCATTTCCTGGCAAGTCAACTTGGCATACCGCTTGCCACGCCGCGCCAGTATGCCTCCGCCGATCTCAATGTGGTGGCGCTCATCCCCGAATTCATCGCCCGGCGGCACAAGTGCGTTGCGCTCGAACGCACCGAAACCGAACTGGTCGTCGCCATGTGCGACGTACTCAACCTTACCCTGCTTGACAGCCTGCGCGACGCGACCAATCTCGTCATCCGGCCGGTGCTCGGAAAAGCGGACGATATCTCCACCACCATCGAACGGTACTATTCCGACATCGCTTCGCACAAAGACGCCTCCACGCTCATGGCCGACCTGGACGAAAGCGTGGAGTACATCCAAAGCCAGGAGGAGGAGGTCGACCTCGAGGAGATGCAGGCCGCGGGCGCCGAACTCGGCATCATCAAACTGGTCAACATCATCCTGGCCAATGCCGTGCGCGACAAAGCCAGCGACATCCATATCGAGCCGATGGACAAGGAACTCATCGTCCGGTACCGCATTGACGGCGACCTGCGCAAGGTGCTCTCCCCTCCCAAGCGCTCCCATCAGGCGATCCTC
>JAFGNB010000329.1 GCA_016927235.1 Chitinispirillaceae bacterium | reverse complement strand
CAGCGTGCGCGACTGCCGGTCGAGCGTGAGGTAGCCGAGGCCGATTTCCGAAAGGTAGCGCAGCCGTGTGCGTATCTCGCCGAGGACGATCTCCGCAGCCTCGTCGAAGGGGGGCGGCAGTCGCAGCGAGGAGAAGAAGGCGCAGGCCTCGTCGATCGGCAGGAGCATGACGTCGTGGATGGTGCGGCCGCGTCCTCGGCCGATGCGCCAGAGCTGCGCGTCGGGTTTGAGGCGTGAACCCCCGCATGCCGGACATCGGCGATAGGCGCGGTAGCGGGAGAGCTGCACCCGCACGTGCATCCTGTAGCTGCGCGACTCCAGCCAGTCGAAAAACCGGTTGACGCCGTACCATACCCCCTCTTCCCAGGATCCTTCACCGGAAAAGACCCATCGCCGTTCATCCTCGGTAAGCGTGTTCCATGGAACGTCGGTTCGTATGCCCCGCCTGCGCGCGAACCGCATGAGATCGTCCTGACACTCGCGGTAACTCGGGCTCCGGAAGGGCTTTATTGCACCGTCGCGGAGTGACGTGCTCCCGTCGGGAACCACCAGCCCCTCATCGATGCCGATCACGCGGCCGAATCCCCTGCACCGTTCGCATGCGCCCAGGGGGGAGTTGAAGGAGAAGTGGTTGGCGGTTGCCTTACCATAGTGAATGTCGCATGCGGCACAGTGGAAACCGCTGGAGAAGCTGATCCGTTTCCGCGGGGCCGTCCCTGCGGCAACGGGTAAAATCGCCAGGCGGCCGCCGCCGTGTTTGAGCGCCGCTTCGAGGTTTTCGATCACGCGGCTGCGGTTCTCCGGGGTGAGCCGTACCCGGTCCTGAACGACGTCGAGGCGGTTGTCGCTTTCACCGATGATGCGGGTGTATCCGCCTGCAGCCAGGTGGCCCAGCAGCTCTTCGCGGCTGAAATTGTGCGGGATCGTTACCGGAAAGGCGATGAGTATCTCGTTGAAAGCCGCATCACGGTCGCGGAGCAGCACAGCGTTACGGTAAATCGACTCCGGGGTGTCCTCTTCCACCTTCTTCCCGCATTCTCGGCAGTAAAGGGTCGCGGCGCGTGAGAAGAGCAGCTTGAGATGGTCGGCAATTTCGGTCATGGTCCCCACGGTCGATCGCGAGGTGCGCACCGGGTTGGTCTGGTCGATCGCAACGGCGGGCGGTATTCCGTTGATGGCGTCGACCCGAGGCCGGTCCATGCGGTCGAGGAACTGACGGGCATAGGAGGAAAAGGTGGCGACGTAGCGGCGCTGCCCTTCGGCGTACAGGGTATCGAAAGCGAGCGAAGACTTCCCCGATCCGCTTACCCCGGTGATGACGGTCATGGCGTTGAGCGGGATGTCGATGCTGATGTTTTTCAGGTTGTTCTGCCGTGCGCCGCGGACAATGATGCGGTTTTTACCGGATGTCCCGTTTTTAAGAGATCTTTTCATACGATCGATACCAGGCAATGTTGTAATGGATAAAATTACTCTTTGAAGCGGAGAAAGGGTGAGGAAAAGGGAAAAGGGTGGAGGAGAAACCGGTAGCTGAGCGAAGGAGAATTTATTTTCAACGCAATGAATAAAAAATACCGGCTTTCCGTCAACGCGGAGGTGACGATAAAATGGTAAGGTCGTTACCATCGAAACATGGTATGCTAAAAGGAAGACAAGGCTGTGTAACCGGGAGAAAATATGAAAAAAAGGACTCTCTTTCTGCGCGGATTGGCCGTTTCGGCTCTGGCGGCCTGCCTTTCATGCAATTTGAGCGATCTCTTCGGGGATACCGTCAGTATCGATGACGATGCCGGACTGACCGAAGCCGAGGTGATTTCCGGTCTTAAAGAGGCGCTCGGCGTGGGTATCGACACGGCAGCCGTACACCTGAGTGCGGCGGGCGGGTATCTCCTCAACGAGGCGATCAAAATTCTTTTGCCGGAGGATGTGAAAACGGCGCTTACCTACGTTGAACATTTGAACGATGAGATTGAACCGGTAACAAGCACTCTTTCCCTCCTGGGAGTCGACATTTTCAACTTTTCCGTTTTTAACGGGATGCGGGATTCGCTGATGGTTTCCATGAACCGCGCGGCCGAAAAGGCGGCGCCTCTGTCAATCGCCATTTTCAAGGATGCGATTACCGCGATGACAATCCGGGACGGGTTCGGCATACTTAACGGCGACAGCATCGCCGCCACCGCCTATCTGAAAAACAGGACCTTCGATCCGCTCACCGGGGTGTTTGAGCCCTTTGTCGACAGCACACTGGCGCTGGTCGGCGCACAGGTGCTGTGGGGGAAACTGTCCGCCAGTTACAATGACCTGGCTTCCTATTACAAAGGATTGCCCTCGAGTGTATTTGACCTTGTCAATCTGCCCGTCCTGCCGTTCGATACCCTGAGTACCGACCTGGCTCTTTACACGACGCAGAAGGCGCTCGACGGACTCTTTTACACGGTAGGCGAGCAGGAGACGCTGATCCGCAAGGATCCTGTCGCGCGGGTAACGGAAATCCTCCGCAGGGTGTTCGGTTCACCGGGGATGAATTAGTAACAGTCTCGTAATTATCGGTGCTATCCGGTTTGAAACCATCGGGGTCGCTATCGGAATCGGGATCGACAATGAAAGCAGGATTTTTTCGATACCGATGCCGATTCCGACCCCGACTCCGAACGGAATCAACAGTGTTTCCTATTACGAGATAGTTACTAAGTGGTGCGGACGGGCAGGTGGGGGATAGTCGCGTGAGAACCGGCTCCTTCCGCCCTCCGAACGGTTCAACGCAGCGCGACGCCCCTGCCGCGGAGGTAGGCTTTCAATTCGCCGATGTGTATGATGCCGAAATGGAATACCGATGCGGCCAGCAGAACCGCGGCGCCCGCTTCTACGGCCTCATGGAAATGCTCGAGCTTTCCCGCGCCCCCGGAAGCCACGACGTCGGCCGAAACGGCTTTTTTAATCGCCGTTATCACCGGGATATCATATCCGGTCCGGCTGCCGTCGCCCGCCTTGCTGGTGGGGAGAATGACCGCGACGCCGTAACCGTCGACCCGTTTCGCCCACTCCACCGCGTCGGCTCCGGTGGCGGTGCGGCCGCCGTCGATATAGACTTCATAGCCTGAGGGGAGCGATTCGTTGCGGTCCACATCCACGGCGACCGTCACCTTGTCCGCACCGAACGCTTTAATCATCTCCCTGATCAATTCGGGCGTGCGAAAAACCGCGCTGCTGGTCGAGACCCTGTTCGCCCCTGCGCCGAGCACTTTTTCGGCCGAGGCGACATCCGAAATTCCGCCGCCGACGGTAAACGGCACGGTCGTGACCGCGGCAACCCGTTTCACGACCTCGAGCATGGTGGCCCTGCCTTCAACGGTCGCGGTGATATCGAGCATCGCCAGCTCGTCCGCACCTTCATTGCAGTAAGCCTTCGCGCACTCGACCGGATCACCCGCGTCGCGGATATCGACAAAGTGAACGCCCTTCACCACGCGTCCGTTACGCATGTCCAGACACGGCATGATACCGACCGGCTTGTTCATTGCCTTTCTCCCTTCCGACAAAAAACCTCGACGCCCCTCCATTACTTTCGGCAATGGAAATCAGAACAGCTTCTTCAGCTTTTTTACCGCCGCATCCTTGACCTTACCGCTCTTCTGTTTCGCCGCCTCCTCAAGGCGTTGCTTCTCCTCATCGGCCCGGCGCTTCACCTCTTCGGCGGCCTTCTGCTTTTCCGCCGCGAGTTTCGCCTCGAGCTCCTGCTTTTTCCGGTCAACCGCCTGCTGCAGCTGTTTCTTGACGGACGGCTGCTTTGCCGCCGTCCGGCCGCCGCTCCCGGCACCGAATCCCTTGAACGTCACTTTCGGATTGCCGATGCCTCCCTCGACACCGAGCAGCATGGTCACCCTCCCTTTCGCATCGGAGGGAATTCCCACCTGGTCCACCAGCCCTGCCGCCCCGGCCAGCTGGGTCCCCTGCAGCAGGCCTTTCACCGCCTTCTGTCCTTTGTTCTGCAGGGAAAGGATTTTGGCGGACATGTTTTTGTTCAGGCGGTTCGCAACCGACAGGCCGAGATCGGCGTCGAATCCGACGTTTCCGGTCACCTGCCAGTCGCCGGCAATGCGTGACTGCATAACGATCGGTTTGTCGAAATAGACCCGTTCGTCTTTGATGCGGGCGTTTATTGCCAGATCGTTGAATTCGATGTCGTCGAGCGTGTAGAATTTCTCCACCGCCTTCGCCAGGTTTTTCACCAGCGGTGCCTTGACGATTTTACCGTTTCTGAGGCTGAGTTCAACGGTGCCGGCGACGTTTTTCACGAGATCGTCGACGGTGCCGCCGGACGTCGCGAGGTCGCACCGCATTCCGCCGGTTCCGTAGAGCGACTTGTCGAGGTTGGAGATCTCCTTTGACAATGGCACCGTCGGCGGGATGAAGGTCTTGAGCTGCTGCGCCATCCGGTTGATTTCGATACGATCGCCCGTGAGGAGCAGCTTCGCCTTCAGGTCGCGGTGGTCGCGCATGTCGGCGTTCAGGGCATGGGTCATTTTTCCGTTGAAGATGCCCAGCGACGCGTTGACTTTGACGATATCGTTGATTGACGAAAGCTTCAGCGAAACGGCGCGCACGTCGATTCCCCGGTAGATGAGCCGGTCGTTGGCAACCGTTGCCGTCACATCCACCTTGGGAAGCGCCGCGGGAAGGATGAGCGGCGCAGCCACGGGTGCTGCCGCCGGCGCCGGTTTCGACGTCCCGGTTTTTCCGGATTTCTCCGTGGCGGGCCTGTTCTGCGGCAGGAACTCGTCGGTGTTCAGGGAGGGTGAAACCAGGGTGCACTGCAGACGGGAACGGGGGTAGTTCTTCGTCGAATCGGGTAAAAAGAGCGGCAGATAATCGGCCAGATCCGCTTTGAAGGTAATTGAAGAGGTGCCGATCTTCACCAGCACCGCCGGAGCGATCGAACGCGAGGTGAGAGTAATTGCACCGTCGAAAACCACCGGTTTGGTTACCGCCGGAGTGACGACCGACACCTTCGTCAGACCGACGGCGCCGGCCAGGTTAAGTTTCGCCGGATCGGCCGGGTCGGCAACCCCTTTCGCCTTGACATCGGCCTTCAGGTCGCCGGAAAGAGCCATTCCTTTCGGCAGCGGCACGATCTCCTTGAGCTCTCCGAGATTGAGCGCCGCGTTGAGTGCAATGTCGATGAGCGGTTTCGCAAAATCATTGACCGTCCCGGTGAGGGAGAGAGGGTTGTCGCCCAGTTTCAGCCGCAGGGCGGCGATGTGAAGGCTGTTTGCGGTAAAACCGATGTCGGCGTTGAAATCGTTGATGGTCTTGGGCAGGTCGGCATAGTGAATCCGCACATTCTTAATGAGTGCACGGCCGTCGATCGGCAGGGCGCCTTTCTGCGGGAGTTCCCCCTTGATGGTCATCGTCGCTTCAGCGGTCCCGGATGCCTTTACCTTGGCTATTTCGGGCACCAGCGAAGCGGGAATTTCCGCAACGAGGTCCGCCAGGTCGATCGTACTGGTCGTCACGGCAAGGTCGAGCACCGGCGAAGCGCCGCCGAATGCGCTTACGGACCCCTTGACCCCAACGGCCACCTTCTGCAGTGATGCCCGCAGGTCGTTGACGGTGAGCAGCTCATCCGCAACATTGACGAGCAGGTCGTGCGACAGGGTCACCGTAAGTCCCGAAAGCGGTTTTGTCACCTCCTTCGATTGAAACCGTATGCTGTCGATGATCAGGTTGCCGGTGGTCGTGACGTTTTTCAGGGCCTTGTCCATGGAGATGACGAGGTTTTCGTTGATCGTGCCGAGAGTCAGGTGCAGTTTACCCTTGCGATCATGGTAGACCACGGTCCCGCTTTCAATGGAGAACCGCTTCAGGGAGAGGGGGATCGGCAGTGCCGGCATGCCGCCGGAGGGTTTTTCCTTTTGTGTCGAATCCTTTTTCATGAAAGCGAGATCGTCGAAATTGAAAGAGCCGGCCTCATCGGTCTCGACGATGATGTCCGGTTTTTTTATTACCACGGCGCTGATGCTGAGCTGCTTGCGCAGCAGCGGCGGCACTTCCACGGCAAGAACGAATTCCTTCAGAGCAACGAACGGCTCAGGGCTGAATCCCGGGCGCTCCGTATTCGCCACGCTCAGGTCGCACAGCTTCACGCCGAAGAGCGGGAAAAAGGTAAAGCCGATCTTCCCGACCTCCACCCTCCTGCCGAGCTGTTTCTCGATCTGCGGAATCGCCATCGCTTTGAGCCGGGATGGGGGGAAGGCGATGTAGAGCGCGCCGACGGCGACGACGACAAGCACTGCAAGCGCGACGAGAACAGTGAAGACGACTTTGGGAAAACCGGAGAGTTTCATGGCTGCGCTCCCTTCGAAAGTGTTGTTTTATGGGGTGTATTTGACGTCCGGAATCGAACGGCTCCGAACGTCGGATGATTTACGGCCAATAATCCGTGCGACCGCGGTGATGCGTTCATCGGTAGGGGGATGGGTCGAGAGGAACTGAAGAAGTTTGGGTGCGGTACCGCCGCCCATATCCGCCAGAAACTCAAGGAACGTTTTCATCCCCGAGGGGTTATACCCGGTTTTGACGAGATATTCGACGGAGCAGCTGTCGGCCTGAAATTCGTTCTCACGGCTGTAATTGAGAAAAAGGAGGCCCGAGGAAATATCCATCACCGTTCTGATCGCAGAACTGTCTCCCACCAGCACATCGAGCAGCAGGTCAATGCCGTACTGTTTGACCATCTGCTTCGCGCCGTGCCGGTTGGTAATGTGACCGATTTCGTGCGCGAGCACGCCGGCGATTTCAGCTTCGTTGCGAGCGCTTTTGATCAGGCCGGTGTAGATATACACGAAACCGCCCGGAACGGCGAAGGCATTGACGACCGAGTCGTTGTCGATCACCGTAAAAGTGAATTCGATATCGCGGTCGTCCTGGTGGCGTGCGATATTCTGGCCGATGGAATCGATATAATCGACCACATCATCACTGTAACCGGTCTTCGCGGTATACAGGGGATACTCGTCGTCGTCGGCCTCGATCTGCGCCTTGTACTGCCTGCCCAGTTTGATCTCCTCCTCATCGCTGATGAGCAGGTCGGTGGCAACGTCCTGGACTCTGTTGCAGGAGAAGAAACCGGCAAGCATCATGCTGCAACATCCGACGGCGATCATACTTTTTTTCATGATACAGGGCTCCATCCGGTGAAAAAATATATTACAGCCCTGTTACTTTGATACAAGGAGATGAGGTTTTCAGTGTCCGCGTTACGCCTTACCCCCGGTCTCCGTTCATGGAGAGGGGGGCATTAATGAAGTGTAAAGAGAACAATTCCCCTTCTCTGACAGGAGAGGGGACGCAGGAGATGAGGTCAAGAGGCGTAAAAACCATAAGGAACAACCGTTGCGGCTGAATTGCCGAAATGGAAGACTCCGCCGAATTCCCATCCATAGGTCAGCTCCGCCTCGTCGGCAAATCCTCTGCCCTCTTCGTCTTTTCCCTTTTATCGGAATCCCTTACTCCTCCGGACAAATCTCGGTCGGCCACGCCGGCGGCGGCAGTGTTCCGGAATAGGGTTCCCAGTAGGAATACAGTTTTTTCAAACTGGAACCTGTGCTTTTCCCTTTTGAATTATAATCGATCATTTCATATGTTTCCGACTCATACATAACCATGGTGTTGTCAAACATGAAAAGCGATGTTGTCCGTTTGAGATAATCGTCGCTGCCTTTTTCTTCCAAGGTCCAGTTGTT
>JAFGNB010000328.1 GCA_016927235.1 Chitinispirillaceae bacterium | reverse complement strand
GACGTCCCTAAGCATGGTGCGCAGACGTGCGGCCACCGACGCCGAAAGGACGCGGCGCACCGGGCTATATGCACCGCTGTCGATCACCTCGCCCCGGGGATTAATCACCTTTTCGACTATTCTCGGGCTGATAAGCACTCCTCCGTTGGCGACGGCGGCATAGGGCAGCATCATCTGCAGCAGGGTCGATGAAATTTCCTGCCCAATCGCCATTGTCACCCGCGTTCTTCCCGACCACTCTTTCACCGGATGAACGATGCCGCACTCCTCCCCCGGCAGATCGATCCCCGTTTTCGTACCGAAGCCGAAATCGCGGACATAGCGGTAAAACTTTTCATCGGCAATTTTCTCTGCGATCTTTGCAAAACAGACATTGCTCGAATAGGTAAACGCCTTTGCAAAAGTAAGATACCCGTAGGGCTTATGATCGCTGATGGTCTGGCCGCCGATACGGTAACTCCCCTTGTCGCCGTAGAGAAGATCGTCTTCATTTTTCAACCGTTCCTCAAGCGCAATCGCCGCCGTTACCAGTTTAAAGGTCGATCCCGGTTCATAGCAGGTGGTAATGCAGCGGTTCTGGCGCTGTGACAGCCTCGAAGTGGCGGGCAGGTTCGGATTGAACGAAGGCTCGTTTGCCATCGCCAGCACGGCGCCGCTCGACGGTTCCATAACGACGCACATCCCCCCTTTCGCCCGCAGCTTGCTGACCGCATTCCGGAGGACGATTTGAACTATTTTCTGAACATTTATGTCAATGGTCAAAACAACATCGGACCCGTTGCGCGGCACCTTCTCCGGCAGGCCGATCTTCGGGTATTTGCAATTGCGCCCGTCCTTCTGAAGAATAGTCCACCCGTTCTCCCCCCGCAGGTAGTGGTCGAACGCAAGCTCCGCTCCCCCAAGCCCGTAGCCGTCTCTTCCGATATAGCCTAGAAGGGTTCCGGCAATATCGCCAAGGGGGTAGATACGTTTGACAATTGTGATATCCTCCGGCGGCATTCCCTTCAACCCAAGCGCATCCGGATCTATCGATAGAGGGTTCGGCATGCTGACCGCCAGCGTTCTTCCGAACCGATCGACCAGCGACCCGCGGCGCGCAGGCACGATCAGCCGCTGGTGCGTCTGATCGCGGCTTCGCTGGAGGTAACGCTCCCTTTCCAGCACCTGAACGGTAAAGAGGCGCCCCACCACCACCGCACTCCCCGCCGCAAGAAGCGTCATAATGAACGCCAATCTGATCCTGAACTGATTCATCAGCCGCGATTTCCCCCTAAGGACTTTTTCAGAATAGCCATCAGCTCGTGCTGCCAACCCGATTTGACAGCCCTCATTTCGTTGGAAATTTTTACAATAACGATTCTGTCGGCTGGCGGATAATCGAGTTCCAATGCAGTCTGCGCGATGCGCTCGATGCGTTCCTTTGACGAGAGACGTTCGCATTTAAGGCGCAGCGTCGTTATTTCCCTGGAAAGCGCATTCAGTGAGTCGGCCATCTCTGCCGTATGCAGTGATGCCGAAGCAAAATACGCCTGTTTCCATACCATGAGGAGCGGACCGGCGATTACCGCCGCGATGAGGGCGGCCGTGAGCAACATTGAACGTAACCGGATGATGGGTCGTGCTGCCGATGAATGCCGCCGTTTTTTTACCGTCATGCTTCTCCCATCTTTATTTCCGCAACCCGTAAGCGTGCACTCCTCGCACGGGGATTCTGTGCTCTTTCCTCGGAGGATGCAATGATCGGCCTGCTCAATCGCTTAAATACACCCGGTTTTCCGCATGAACAGAACAGTGCAGCCTTGGGACAAATGCAACGGCGCACATGGGAACGATAAAAGTTCTTGACAATTCGGTCTTCGATTGAATTATATGCAATCACCGCTATTCTTCCCCCTTCGGTAAGCAGGGGAACCACTGAAGCAAGAAACCGGCGCAGCTCGTTATGTTCATCATTGACGGAGACTCTGAGAGCCATGAATACCTTGGCGAGCACTCTGTAGGGCAGCCGCCTTCCGTACTCCCGGTCGAGGCATTCGCGCAGATCGCCCGAGCTCCGCAGCGGCACTGCAGCGCTTTTCAGTGCAGCCGCCATGCGCGGAGCATTTCGTACATCACCGCAGGTTTCCAGCACCTCTGAGAGCTCCCCGACCGGAAGGCTGCCGATGAGGTCGGCGGCGGTCTCCCCTTCACGCTGGTTCATCCGCATATCGAGCGCGCACTGCCGCATGAACGAAAATCCCCTTTGTAAATTATCAAGCTGGTACGAGGAAACGCCTAAGTCGGCGATAATCCCGTCAATCTTTTCAATCGCATGTTTGTGAAGAATCTCTTTGATCCCTGAAAAACGGCCTTGCTCAATAATAATCGTCGCGCGGCTTTCGACCGGATGGTCACGGTTCCACGCGACGGCATCCGGGTCACGATCCACTCCGACAAGTATCGCATCGCGCTCAAGGCGCCGTGCCAGCAGGCGGAAATGCCCGCCTCCGCCCAAAGTTGCGTCAAGCAGCACCCTCTGACTATTTTTGGTACATAGCGCATCGCATACTTCCTGTGAAAGAACGGGGATATGATAGTGATTACCATATGTCATTGTTTCGGCGTACCCTCACCGACCGCCTTGAAAAACATGTCATCGAAATTAACGCCATGGTCTGTCTGATATTTTTCAAAACGGGTTGCATCCCAGATTTCGATATACTCGGCACGGCCGATAAGCGTCACCTCTTTTTCGATACCCGCTATTTCCATCTGCGCTGCGCTCAATGGTATCCTTCCCTGCCCATCCAGTGCCGGTTCGGTGAGCGTGGCATCGAGAAGACGTTTGAAATGCGACATTTTCTCGGTTTCAGGAAGGGAAAGCAGCTTTGTCTCATACGCTTCCCATACCGTACTGGTATATACTCGAAGACAACCGCCCGGACCACGGCAAATGACGAAGGTTTCATCCGTTTCGGCATTGATAGCACTGCGGAAGCGGGATGGAATATTCACCCTTCCTTTGCTGTCAACCGTACATCTGAAATTTCCATGAAGCCTTGTCACACTACCTCACCGCCCCACAAAAATGCACAAATTTGTCTTTTATACCACTTTGCCCCACTTTCACTTTCATGAGAATACTAAAAAACAAATGGAATGTCAAGACTTAAATTGATATTTAAAAGGAATATTTTTTTGAGGTCGGGGCTTCAAACAGGTGGACTACAAGATATTGGGCGTCAAGCTTATAACAACCACAAGTAATAAGGGCCGTTAACCCTTTTCCGCAGCATCCAATTCCTATTTTTATTTTTACCGGAAATCTGACGACCGTTTTGTAAGGTCGGATATATCGATTTCCGATGTATCGTCCAGAACATCCACATTAAGTGTCCGGGTATCCTCATACAGTTTCATGTCGATCTTCGAGGAGAGTGCGGGGAGGGAGGGGGATGAGGAAGATGGCGGCTGCTGCGGTGCGGCCGATTCCTCGGCGTCGCCGCCCGCGTCGTCGCGGCCGCCCTGCAGTTTCTTTACTTTTGCTCGAAGAGAATAGTTTTCGCTCAGGATGATGTCATACTCTTTGTAAAGATCACGGAGTTTGCTTTTCAATTCGTTTATTTCCCCGTTGTAGGCGGTATTGTCGCGGTGAAACTGTTCGATCGCCCGCTGCTGCGCCGACAGCGACTCGGTTACCGAGGAAATCGCCCGCTCAAGCTGGCTCAGCCGGTCGGCACCCTCTTCGGCCGATGTGAGCGACGCCACGCCACTGCCGGTATTGAATCGCGCGACCTCTTTCGACAAATCCTGCCGGTCCTCGCTCCGCGTGGCGATGAATTGTATGAGAAAAATAAAAAATCCGAATGCAACCACCGGAATAATCCACAGAAACTCGATATGTTCCGGAATAAACTGCACTGAAAGGACTCCTTAAAAACACTTACAGCCGTTTTTAGGCTTTCATCCGTTTGTTGGGCGACGTATTTTTAAAATAACACCAACGTACCCATCCCGGCAACAACCAACGGGGATTTATAACAATAGTTGGAAAATGTAATATGTCTCTCCCTATTATGACGGTATCGGGTATTCGGGGTGTCGTCAACGAAACCATCGATCCGCTCTTTATAAGCCGGATCTCCTATCTGCAGACACGTGCCGTCCGGGGGGGTGCCATTGTCGTCGGAAGGGATACGCGTCCGTCAGGAGCGGCTTTCGCCAAAGCAGCCTTCAGGGGGATCAGGGCGGCGGGGGGCACACCGGTGGATCTCGGCATCGCCCCTACTCCGACAACCTGTCTGGCGGCGTCGGCAACAGGCGCCAGCGGCGGGGTCATCCTCACGGCAAGTCATAACCCGATTCGGTATAACGGTTACAAGATGGTCCACTCGAGCGGACGGCTTTACCGGGGCTCTGAAGCTGAAGCGGTTTACGCCGCATTCCACAACAAAGAATACCCATCCGATAAAAAACTGTCCGGCTTTCCCGAAACAGCCGAAAAAAAAGTAGATGCCGCAGCGCTCCATATCGACCGGATATGTGCGCATATCGATGTGCGAAAAATCCGGGCGGCGAAGCTCTGCATTGCCGTCGACAGTATCAACGGGGCAGCCGGCGCGGTGTTCCCTTCGCTCCTAGAGGCGCTTGGCGTTGCGTGGGTAGGTGTTTACAATAATCTCGATGGCGACTTCGTTCACAATCCCGAACCGCGGCCGGAACACCTGAATAACCTTTCGGCGCTTTTGCGCTGCCGGACGGACTGTTGGGGAGGATTTGCCTTCGACCCTGACGCCGACCGGCTGGCGACCATGGGAGAACACGGTGAGGCGATATCGGAGGAGTTGACGCTTGCATTCGCTTTACGGAATCTTCTGGCGCGGGCCCGCCTGCCGGTCGCAACCAATCTCTCGACCTCCATGGTGATCGACGATGTGGCCGAAGGGTTCGGCGCAACGGTCATCAGGTCGAAAATCGGCGAGGCGAATGTGGTCGAAGCGATGGAGCGGCATGGATGCGGTTACGGCGGTGAGGGAAACGGCGGCGTCATCTATCCGCCGGTGGTTGCCGCACGGGACGGACTGACCGCGATGGCGCTCATTCTCGAGCTCATGGCGCAAACATCGCAACGGATAACACAACTGGCCTCCTCCCTGCCGCACTATTGCATCGTAAAAGAAAAAATCACCTGCAGCGCCGGCGACGCGTCACTGCTTATCAATCGTTTAACCTCCCGTTTTTCCTCTGAAAAGCACGACCTGACCGACGGGCTTAAAATCATCAGAGAGTACGGCTGGGTACACCTGCGGGCATCCAACACCGAACCGATCATCAGGTGTTATGCGGAAGCTCGAACCGCGCAACAGGCACGGGACCTCGCCGATATGGTTATTCGTGAAGCAACGACCCCGCAGCAGCGGCATACATAATTGAAATCATGAAAAATGCTGAATTATCTTTTAAGGTGTCACCATATCCAGCCCTCTCCTTAAGGAGCGCACATGACTAACATCAATAAAGCAACCGTCGCGTCGGCACTGTTTCTCTTCGCACCACTGATCGCGCATGGTCAAATAATCAGCGGAAGCGCAACCGTCACGCTCACCGGCCCCGCCACAAGAGAGGTGACCGCGCAGGCTGAGGAGAAAGCGCTACGACAGCTGAGAACCGAACTGCTGCAGTGGCTGTCCGAGAATGCCGAAATATCGATCGACACCGCCAATACGGTACGAAACCTCGGTTTCAATCTGTTTCTCGATTCATGTCGCCTCGCCGCAAAAACCGAATCATCTTTCAAGGAAAAACGGCTCACCCTTTCGTACCTTCTTACCGCCGAAACAATCCATCAGAAAATCCAGTCGTTCAATGCCGCGGTCGATGCCCTCGCGCTGCAGTCGTGGAACAACCTTAATAATGCCCTGAAGGACAACAATTTCCATGCCATCCACTCGGAGGGCATTACCGCCCTTTTTTACGCTCTTGCGCACCTTGGCCCGCCGGTCGCCGTTCCGCAAGGCGGCAGGAACCTCGCCGATGATGCCCGCCGAGCGGTCCAGCAGTTTTACGATAAAATGGAGGTGAAATCATCGGGGCTGATTCTTTCCGGAAAGACCGGACTCGCAATCCAGAACCCGCCGGTCATCTCACTCCGCATCGACAGCCTGCCGTTTTCCGGCATTACCTTTACCGGGAGGCTGCAAAACGGGGCGGTCCTCTTCTCATCAGCCACGGACGAGAACGGACAGATCGTTTTCAGCGATTTCAAGATCCCGTTCGTCCCGAACGGGACGCTGCTCGACATCGGTCCGGATGCGGCGCCCGTCCTCAATACCGACGGATTTCTTGATCCCACCCTGTTTGGCATCACCCTGAAGAGCGGCCAGGTGCAGTCCTTCATTTTCAAAATCGAGAAATCGCTTTACTCACTCGATTACCAAGCAACGTCGGTGAGCAATATTACGCTGCCGCCCGAATTCGCCAATGCATCACATGTAAAGAAGTTTCTCGAGGACTCCTGCTACCTTCAGGAAAAGGCAGGCGACGGACCGGTCGACCTCGCCATACGCGTTAAAACGCAGGTGTCAAGCTATACCTACGACGAAACCGAGGAGATCGGCATCAAAGTCACCACCCGGATCGTCGTCAACGGACTGCTTCTGCACCCGCCTAAAACGAATAAAAACCTCCTGGTGTTCGAAAAACGGTACGGACGTTATCACATCCCTCCGTACGGACTCTATTTCTGGGAAGCCAGCGGAAAACTGCGCGAAGCCATCAAAGCGACTATTGCCGGACTTTGAGCCGGCCGCCCGCTACGGCTTCCACACCGGCGGGCAGCTCCGGACCATCGCCTGCGCGGGAAAGCCGACCATATCCGGTGCGGCGGCCGCCGCACGACGGTAATAATGGTCCCCCTCGTCAATCCGTCCGGCGCAATACTCGACGATCGCCCTACCGAGAAGCGTTTTCCAGGTACGGTAGCGAGCCGGCGATTGCCGGTAGCAGCTCAGTGAACTGTCGAGATATCGCCGCGTTTCCGCATATTGCCTGCGCATGAATGACGACATCGCGCGGTAATAAAAAATAACGCCGCATCCGTGGGCGTCCCTTTGCCGGCGGAGCACCTCGAACGCCCGGTCGGCCGAGCGTTCAGCCGCACGGTAGTCTAAAAGTAAAAGCCCCATTATCGTCTGTGCCGTCGCGAGGGTCGCCCGGTCGTCCCTTCCGACCCACAGCGCCGCAGTCTTCAGCAGTGCAGATGCGGAATCGGTACGGCCGGTATACGCTATTGTCAAGGCACTGAAGATTCCGGCGACCGCCGCGTCGCCGGCACTGCCCTCTGCGGCAAAAAGCGCCTCGCTCTCCCTGAAACAGCACAGCGCGCTGTCAAGCAAGGCGCACTCATAATAGATCCGTCCGATATTGAACCGATACCGCGCCTGAAGTTCCGGCAGGTCGAATCGCCGCGCCTCCCCGAGCGCTTTGCGGTAGGTGCGCAACGCAGCGGAAAACTCTCCTGCGCCAAACTGCGTCGCTCCCGCCCGAGCCCCCTCTTCAACGGTACGGTCGGGCAGCGGCGGGCGTCTTCCCGCACAGACAAGCAGAAGCGTGAATCCCGCCATAACGATCGTCCACCGCGTCACCGCCATACGCTTACGGACTCCCTTTTAAAAGCGGATCGTCATGCGGCCCTGAAAGCGCTCGGTAGATCCAGCTCTGCTGCAGCGTTCTCATCATCTTCTCCGCTTCGCCGAGGTCGTCGCGCACCCCGGTCAGCATCGGAGCGACTTCCCCCGATGCGCCGCGGAGGTCCTTCAGAACAACCCCGGCATCATCGAGCGAGGTGCGCACCCGTTCAGCAACGAAAGTAAGTGAATCGATGAACCCGCTGCCGCTGCGGCCGAGCGCGGTCAGCTCCCGGATGAGCGTGTCGACGCCGCGCAGGCTGCCCTGCGTTGCCGATACCAGCTCGTCGAAGTTACGGCCGATCCCGTTCACCAGCTCGACCAGCGTATCTTCCATCAACAACCGCCCGACGGTTCCTTTTCCTTCGAGAACACCGGTGAGCATGGTTTCGATAAGGGTGACCATGGTGGCGACCTGGTTGATCGTCCTGTCGAGGCGCATCGGCGCGATTGACTGCAGCGTGTCGTTCTCGGCGACCACGGCCGCACCCGGAGTCCCGCCCGTCAGTTCGATGGTCCAGTCGCCCACCACGATGTTCTTCTGCTGGAAACGGGCACGCGTATCCCTGCGAATGAGCGGCTGGTACTCCCGTTTGATCTTGAACCGCACGCCTACGACCCCTTCACGGACAAGCATCACCTCCTGAACGTGGCCGACCGTCATCCCCGACACCGTCACCGGACTTCCCTTTGTTAATCCATAACCGTTCTCGCTCATAACATACAGGCGGCACCATCCCTGCAGGAATTCCGCCTTCATCAGCGTGTAAGCAAGCAGCGCCGGAATCACGATCATCGGGATAAGCAGAAACGCTCCGGCAAAAAAGTTTCGGTGCCGCCTGACAAACGGCATCGAAGCAGCATGCACGCCTCCCATGCGTCTCATCGCGGAACTTCCTCCACCGCCCGGAACGCATGTTCCTCTTCCGGGCCGACGAGTTTTCCCCCTTCAAGCGCCGCAACACGACACGGCAGGGGCGCCCACACCTGCGGATCGTGACTGATCGTAACGACCGTCCGCCCGCAACGCCGCTGCCGGGCACGTAAAACCGCCTTGATCCCCGAGGCGGTCTGCGGGTCGACGCCGCTCACCGGTTCATCGAGGAAAAGCATTTCAGGATCGGTCACCAGGGCACGGGCAAGCGCCGCCGACCGCAGCTTTCCGTTGGAGAGCGACTCGGGGAAAAGCCTCTCGACATTGAAAAGGGCCACCTCCTCCATCGCCGCACGGACCCGCGCGCCAATCGCCTTCTCGGTCATGTCTCCCCTGCTGCGAAGCGGAAGTGCGATATTGTCAAAAACGGAGTAATTGGCAATCAGTGCGTACTGCTGAAAGACATACCCGATACGCTGACGGGCAAAGAGCAGTTCTCTGCGCGACATGGT
>JAFGNB010000327.1 GCA_016927235.1 Chitinispirillaceae bacterium | reverse complement strand
TGTTGAACCCGAGGACCACGATCGCCATATTGACCGTGGATATTTCGCGCGAAAAACCGTAATAGGCGGAATTGGCGAGCTTAAGGATGCGCGCGGTGAGCGCCTGGTCGGTGGCAATAAGCCGGGCGAGGGATGAGGCCGAGGTGCGGGGATTGTCGACCAGTTCGATCATCTTCGCGACCACGGTGGGCAGGGTCGGCAGATTGATGATGCTTTCGGTGATGCGTCTGATCCGGTCGGGATCTGCACGCTTGGTGTGAAATGTCATTGCTGCCGCCATACGTTTTCCGTTTGTACCTAGGCCCGGAGATCAATCAGCGAAGAACCGTCCCGCTGCCTAGGCCGCTGCTCCGTCTGCGCTCCCTCACGCCGCCGTTTTTTCCTTTGTTCTTTTCGTTCGTTTCGTTTACCTTCAGGATCAATCCGTTTCTGTTCGACGGTATCGGGCTCGACCGGCATGGCGAGCCGCCTCGTCGCCTCTTCCTGCGCCAGCTGTGCGTTCTGTTCCTGATGGACCGTCGGTGTGCGGTGTGCGTCGTTCTGATGGCGGTCCATCTGCGTAAGCTGCGTTATTGAGAGCTGCATGTTTATTTCGCTCATCGTCCCTCCTGCACGAAAGCGCCTCTCAGGCATTGATGCGCTGCAAGAGCTTTGCGCGCAGTTTCAGTATGGCCTTCGAGTGGATCTGGCTCACCCGCGATTCGGTAATATCGAGCACGACGCCGATTTCCTTTAGTGTCAATTCCTCATAGTGGTACAGCGCGACAACCAGTTTTTCCTTCTCGGGAAGGTTCGCGATCGTCTCCTTCAGAATATCCTTCACCTCGTTGAACCCGAGCTCCTTGAGCGGATTATCGCTGCCGGGATCCTCGATCGAGTCGATTATTTTCAGCTCCTTCGCGTCGGTACCCCGGTCGGGCATGGCCTCCTCGAGCGAGATGATCGTCGTTGGAGTAACATCGGAGAGCATGGCCTCATATTCAGCCAGCGAAATGCCCAGTTCTTTACACACTTCATCATCGTAGGGGATCCGGCCGAGCCGGTTTTCCAGCCGGGCGTAAACGCGCTGCAGTTCGCGCGATTTTTGACGGACCGACCGCGGCACCCAGTCAAGCGCACGCAGTTCGTCGAGAATCGCCCCGCGGATTTTATGGCCGGCAAAGGTCTCGAACTTGAATCCCCGCTCCGGCTCGAACGACTCGACCGCCTTGATCAGGCCGATCACTCCCGAACTGACGAGATCATTGCGGTCAACCGAAGCCGGCAGGTTGACCGCCAGACGGTTCACGATGAATTTGACCAGGTACGCATATTCGACCAATAACTTGTCCTTGGCTATTTTCGAGCCGTTCTCCCTGAATTCCCGCCAAAGATGGTCAAGACCCGTCATGCCCTGTCAACTCCCTGCTGTTTCGTCACGGCGACGCCCCATGGCGCCGTTAGTGCTTTCGCTTTTTACGGCGGCTGCGCGCCGGCTGTTTCTCGACAAAAGGCATCTCCTCGCCGCCGGGCGTCAGCTGTTCATGCATCATCTGAAAACGCTGCAGAATGCCCCCTTCCACCAGACGTTCGGCGCCTCCGTCACCGAGATCGGCGCAAATGCCCTTGAGAAGAATATCGCAGACCACGGTACCGATGAACCAGCCGATCGAACCCGCCAGGAGCGCGCAGAAAAGCGCGGTAGTGCCCTGCCGAACCGACAGCGCATCGGCCCGCAGTAGCATGCTGAACAGTACCGCGAAAAACAGCGCTGTTCCGAACAATCTCCCGCCGCGTTTAATCCAGTAAATCATCGTCCGTCACTTTTCCCGAACCGGTTCTTCCCGCCCCCTACCCCACAGACGATCGAAAAATCCCCTTTTCGTCTGAACAGGGATAGTACCGATACGCCGCGCCATTCCCCGGATGCGCCGCGCGAAGGAGCCGTCTCCTTTTTCAAGCAGCAGCAGCTGCTGTTTACGAACATACTGCGAAACCTCGCGGCAATAAGGCAATGTACCGAAATGCTCGACCGGATACTGCAAAAATTTTAACACTAAAGCGTTCAATCTGTCAAATGTTTCGGCGCCTTCACGCTCGGATGAAGCCATATTGACAATAACGCCGACACGCTTCGCATGACGCTCGGCGAGCACCTTCACCATCGCGTAGGCGTCGGCAAGCGAGGTGGGTTCAGGCGTCATGACCACGAGCGTCAAATCGGCACTTGCACCGAACAGCGTCACGATCGATCCGATTCCCGCTCCGGTATCGATCAGAAGCGCCTCATAGCGGTTTTCAATCCGTGAGAACTCCCGCCGGAGCATCGCAAGGGGGCCTGAATCGATGTTTGCCAGCCGTTCGATCCCCGATGCGCCCGGAACGATGTCGAATCCACCCGGAGCGGCCGTTATTATGGACTCAAGCGGGCATGCTCCGTCGATGACGTGAGCGAGTGTGCAGGCGGGCGCTATACCCAGGAGAATATGGACATTCGCAAGCCCCAGATCCGCATCCAGCAGCAGTACGCGCCGTTTCGCCGCCGCAAACGACGCCGCGAGAAAAATCGCAATATTGCTCTTCCCCACCCCGCCTTTGCCGCTGGTAATTGCAATGCTTTTCGGAGGGTAATCGAGCTGCGGTTTCAGCGCCTCAACGCTCCTGCGCTCCCGGCCGAATTCGTGGCGCTGCGCCATTTCACGCAATCGCTGCGCCTGATCGTTCACAGTGTGCACCCCTCCAAGAGCCGTTGTATAAACCGGGAGGCCTGCGCCACCTCAATATCGTCGGGAACGCTTTGTCCGGTGGTAAAATAGGAGACCGGAAGATCGCACCGGTGGACCGTGTTGAGAATGTTGCCGATCCTCCTCGTCTCGTCAAGTTTGGTGAAAAGCAGGCGGTTGATTCCCGAAGGACGGTACCGTTCGATGCAGTCGACGAGGTCCGAATCCTTTGTGGTCGCACTGAGCACCAGGTGCACCTCATCGGCATGAAGTATGGTCAGCAGCTCCTCAAGGTCTTCCATATGCTCCCTGTTGCGCTGACTTCTTCCTGCGGTGTCGACCAGAACGATGTCATCCGCTTCGCACTCCGCGATGGCCACGCTTGCCTCTTCCGGCGTGAACACCACCTGCAACCCCACCTTGATGATTTCGGTGAATATGCGGATCTGTTCTATCGCCGCGATGCGGTAGGTGTCGGCGGTAAGTATGGAAACGCGTTTCTTTTTTACAATACGGCAATGCGCCGCAAGTTTCGCGAGCGTCGTGGTTTTCCCGTGACCGGTGGGCCCGATGAAAGCGACGACCAGCGGGCCCTCCTTTTTGAGTTTGAGCGGTCCGGAAACCGGAAACGAGGAGGCGAGCGCCGCGGTGAATTGTTTTTCCGCCTGACTGTCGGAGAGCATGATATCGCCGGTACCGACCCTTTTGAGCAGTTCTTCGGCGACGTCGGGCTTCACTTCCGAATCGATAAGTCTTTTGTAAAGTATCGCCCATCCGCCGGTAAACCCTCCCGCCGCTGCTGCGCCGCCGTTTTCGATGATTCCTTTGACCATAGCGCGCAGTTCCCTGATGTCCTCCCTGAGGTCGAGCAGCTCCAGCCGGTCGCGGCGGTCGTCGCTGCGCCGCTGGTCTTTCGCCCGGCGTCCGTCGTCGCTCTCGACGGCGCGAGGCGATTCCGGCGGCGCGGCTTCCGGCGCTTCGGACGGGGTCGATTCGATAATAGGCGCCGCAGCAGGACGCGGTCGTTCATAGACGCCGGTCGATTTCATGGTGATCGGAGGCAGTGCGGGCTGCCCCGCGGCGGTTTCATCGACCGCGGCGGTGACCTCAATTTCATCGTGCGGTCCGAGCGAGAAGACCTTCTTCGGCAGTTTCCGCGTCTTGAGGATGATCGCCTCCTCGCCGAGGTCGCTCTTGATCTGCAAAAGCGCCTCGCGCATGCTCCCGGCGGTAAATTTCTTGATTCTCATAGGGTGTATCGCCCTCTCTTTTCCTGTTAACCGAGCGAGACCATGCCGAGCGACCTGATCTCGACGCCGGAGATTATTTCATTATACGACAGGACCACCAGGTCCCGGTGGCTGCTTTCCATCAACCGTTTGAACTGGCTGCGGATGGTCGGCGCGCAGATGACGATCGGCAGTTCTCCGGTCGTTTTCACCTGATCGATGACCGCCGCGGTTTTTTCGATGATCATTCCGACATCGGCGGGCGGGAGCGCGAAACGGAAGGTGCCTTCCACCTCCTGCAGCGCGCCCTCGAGCCTCGCTTCGAGGTTGGGATCGAGCGTGATGACCGGAATAATGCCGTCGGCGTTCCTGTATACTTCACAAATGCGTGAAGCGAGCGCGTTGCGGACGTATTCGGCGAGCACTTCGCTGTTCTTGTTGCGGCCCGCGACGTTGGCCAGGGTTTCGAGGATGAGAACAAGATCCCTGATCGACACCCGCTCGCGCAGGAGATGTTGAAGCACCTTGTGCACATCGCCCACCGACAGCAGCGCCGGAACCAGCTCGTCGACCACCGTAGCGTTCTTCTCCTTGATCGTATCGAGAAGGTTGCGCACATCCTGGCGCGTCAGGATTTCGTCCGCATGACGTTTGATCACCTCGGTCAGGTGCGTTGCCAGAACTGCGGGAAGCTCCACGACCGTATACCCGGCAAGCTCCGCGTCCTCTTTCTGGCTTTCGGTGATCCACAGTGCAGGGAGGTTGAATGCGGGTTCGACGGTCGCAATGCCGCGGATTTTTTTTGCCGCGTTGCCCGGATCCATGGCAAGGTAGGCGCCGCTCATCAGCTCCCCGCTTCCCACAAGGATGGTGCGGATCTTGATGCGGTACTCGTTGGGCTTGAGCTGGATGTTGTCGCGGATGCGGATCGGCGGTATAATGATGCCCAGTTCGGTCGCCAGCTGGCGCCGTATCATGGTGATGCGGTCGAGCAGATCGCCGCCCTGCTTTACATCCACAAGCGGAATGAGCCCGTATCCGATTTCAAGCTCCATCGGATCGACATGGAGGTAATCTTCGATGCGTTCCTCTTTCGGTTTCGGGGCCGCTCCGGCCACCTCCTTTGTGCGCACCTCTTCCCGCTTGCGCTGCGTTCCCAGCCAGGCGGCTGCCGCGCACGACAACCCCAGAACGATAAAGGGTATCTTCGGGAAACCGGGAATCAGGGCGAAAAACAGCATCAGTCCTCCGGCCACCCCAAGCACGCGCGGCCGCGAGAAAAGTTGCGCCGTGATCTCCTGACCGAGATCGCTCTGTGATGCGGCGCGGCTTACCAGAATGCCCGCACCCGTCGAAATCATGAGTGCGGGGATCTGCGACACCAGTCCGTCGCCGATGGTCAGATTGGTGTAGGTTGCGATCGCCGTTGCAAAGGGCATTTTCATCTGGGCGACCCCGATGATAAAACCGCCGATAATATTTATTAACACTATTAAAATGCCCGCAATGGCGTCACCGCGAACGAATTTGGAGGCGCCGTCCATCGCTCCGTAAAAATCCGCCTCACGCGAGATCTGCATGCGCCGGAACCGGGCCTGTTCTTCGTTGATGAGACCGGCATTGAGATCTGCATCGATCGCCATCTGTTTCCCCGGCATCGCATCGAGGGTAAAGCGTGCGGCGACTTCTGCGATGCGGCCCGCGCCTTTGGTGATAACGACAAACTGGAT
>JAFGNB010000031.1 GCA_016927235.1 Chitinispirillaceae bacterium | reverse complement strand
GCCAATTTCGTGGTGATGGGTTACGGTACCGGTGTGGTCATGGCGGTTCCCGGGCACGACCAGCGCGATTTTGAATTCGCCCGTAAATACGGTATACCGGTAAAGGTGGTCATTGAGCCGCCCGGCGGTAATCATCTTGATCCGGCAACGATGCAGGCGGCGTATGTTGATGATGGAACGATGGTCGCGAGCGGGCCGTTTTCCGGGCGCCACAATCGAGAAGCGATGAACGATATCATCTCGTATCTTGACAGCAACGGATACGGAAGCCGCACGGTGACCTACCGTTTGCGTGACTGGCTGCTGTCACGCCAGCGGTACTGGGGGGCACCGATCCCGATAGTCTATTGCGATCGATGCGGCGAGGTCCCCGTCCCCGAAAATCAGCTCCCGGTCGTGCTTCCCCGCGACGTTTCGTTCAAACCGACGGGCGAAAGCCCCCTCAAGGAGTGCGCCACGTTTATGAACACGACATGCCCGAAATGCGGCGGAAGCGCCGTGCGCGATCCTGATACCATGGATACCTTCGTCGATTCGTCGTGGTACTACCTGCGCTATACCTCCGCACGCGATACTGCGGAACCGTTCGACCGGCGTGATGTCGATTACTGGTGTCCGGTGGATAACTATATCGGCGGCATCGAACACGCGACCATGCATCTTATTTACGTGCGGTTTTTCACCATGGTACTCAAGGACCTCGGCTTGATTACCTTTGAAGAGCCGGTAAAAAATTTGTTTTGTCAGGGAATGATCTGCAAGACGGCGCATTATTGTGAAAAAGACAAGTGGATCAGCGAGACGCAGGTAAGCAACGGAACGTGCCGGCTCTGCGGTGGTAGAGTGATCAGTGAAGTCGCTAAAATGAGCAAAACGAAACTCAATGTCGTCAGTCCCGAGGAGATCATCAACAAGTACGGCGCCGATACGCTTCGTTTCTGTGTGCTCGCCGACAATCCACCCGACCGCGACCAACTTTGGAGCGAGGAGGGTGTTCTGGGGGCTTCCCGGTTTTTACATCGGTTATGGGACACCATCCATGAGGTGATTCCCCGGATTACTGCTCCCGGTGCAGCCGACGCAGGAACTCAGCAGGGGACGAAGGCGGCGGACCGGGAAATGCGTTATGCAACCCACTCGGCGATGCAACGGGCGAATCAGGGCATTGAGACGAACTGGCAGTTCAATACCGCAATTGCGCGCATCATCGAGCTTACCAACGCTGTGCGTCGATTAAATGTCGCGGCCTCGCCTTCCGCCCTGCGCGAGGCGTGTGAAGCGATTCTGTTGCTGATTGCGCCGATCGCCCCGCATATCGCGGAAGAGCTGTGGGAGCGCATGGGGAACACCGAGTCGATTTTCCGGCATGCATTGCCCGTAGTCGATCAAAGCGCCCTTACCCTTGATGAACTCCCGATCGTCGTGCAGGTCAATGGAAAACTGCGCGGCAGTTTCACCGCTTCCCCCGAAGCGACGCGTTCAGAGCTGGAACGCAAGGCGCTGGAGCTGGAAAGGATACAGCCCCACCTGCAGGGAAAAACAGTACGTAAGGTTATCGTCGTACCGGGAAAACTGGTCAATGTGGTGGTTTCATAACGTGTTGGCGATAACGGTGTCATGGTGGTGCGCATGCGGAGACGGATTATTGTAGCAACGGCCAACAGTGGGAAACTACGGGAGATCGTCGATCTTTTCGCTGATGTTCCGTGTCAACTGCTATCGATGCGTGAGTGCTGGAACCCCCTTCCGTCGATTGAGGAGAACGGGTCGACCTTTTTCGAAAATGCCTGTATCAAGGCGAACTGGGTGTTTCGGCGTTCGGCGGAATGGGCGCTGGCCGATGACAGCGGTTTGATGGTCGATGCGCTCGACGGAGGGCCGGGAGTAAAAAGCGCACGGTTTGCAGGTGAGCAGGGGAACGGAGAGGCGAATAATATCAAATTGCTGAAGGCGCTAGAAAACGTCGCCTGCCGGCTCCGGACGGCACGTTTTGTCTGTTCGGCGGTGCTTCGGATCGACGAGAACACCCTGTTGCACGCCGACGGGTATTGTGAAGGACTGATCATCGATAAACCGCGCGGCAGCGGGGGATTCGGGTACGACCCGCTGTTCGTTCCCGAAGGATTCAACCGGACGTTTGCCGAACTGACCAGTGAAGAAAAACACAGCATAAGCCACCGGGGAAAGGCGCTGAAGGCGTTAAAGGAGCAACTGTATGACTACCTTGCCCGATAAAAACAGGGGGGCGCCGGCAACGGTACTGATCGTCGACGACGATGCGGATATGTTGTCGTTAATCAAGGCCCTGATGGATGAAGCGGGGTTCACTGCTCTCGGGGCGCGTTCCGGCAGGGAAGCGCTCGAACTGGTACAGCATAAGAAACCCGATCTGGTGCTTCTTGACGTCCTCATGCCCGATCTCAGCGGCATCGAGGTGGCGGAGCGGATTAAAAAGGAGGCCGGCAAGGATTTTTTACCGATCATCATGATATCGGCATTATGTTCCGACGAGGACAAGGTCAAAGGGTTGAACTTCGCCGACGACTACCTGACAAAACCTTTTTCCGCCGAGGAATTGCGGGCGCGCGTAAATTCGCTGCTGCGGATACGGAACCTCCACAAGGAACTCACTCTTTCCAAAACACGATATGAAAGTCTGTACGAAAACTTTCCACACCTCTATCTTTCGATCGATTCGAACAGAATAATCACCGAATGCAACCGTTTTTTCAGGGACGCATTTGATGTAAAACGTGAAGAGATCGTGGGGAAGAGTTTCTATACGCTTTTCCGCGAACAGGACAGGCCGCTGGTGGAGAACTGCCTCAACTCGTTTAATTTGTCCGACCTGCCGTCGATCGGGCAGCGGACGTTTTCGATTCTGCGGGAAGCACCCGCACCCCCCCTGCAGCTGAGTCTGAAGGCGGTCTATACCGGTGCGGTGGACGACGACCTCAACACCGTTATCGCCATGGAGGACGTCACCGAACAGGTACGTTTACAGGAGGAGCAGCGGATCGCCCGCCAGCAGCTCTATCGATCCGCCCGGCTCGCGTCGATCGGGACACTCGCCTCGGGGGTCGCCCACGAGATCAACAATCCGCTTACGGCGATCCTCGGATCTTCGAGCGCACTGCTCGCGCGAATCAATAACAACGAACTGATCGAACGGAACGACCTGGAAGAGTATCTCGGAATAATCAATATGGAGGCGTTACGGTGCAGGGATATCGTGGAAACTCTTTCGAAATTCGCACGCGAAAGCGACGTTGCCAAAACGGCCGTTAACCTGCGCCAGTGCGTGGAAGACGCCGTCAAGTTGACATATATGCGTACGAAGCGCGCCAGCCTTAACGTGGTCAATTCCGTCGACTCGGCCATAACGATACGCGGCAATGCGAACCGGCTTGAACAGGTTTTCGTCAACATCATCGCCAACTGCATCGATTTCTGTCCCGGCGGATCGACGGTGTTCATCGACAATGTGCCGGCGAATGAACCAGGCCGCAACTGCAGGGCGCGGATCCGCGACAACGGACCGGGAATCGGAACCGATATCCTTCCGAAAGTTTTCGATCCTTTCTTCACCACGAAGGAAGTGGGGAAAGGAACCGGTATGGGGTTGGCAATTTGTTATAAAATCATGGAAGAGTGCAACGGGCATATCGATATTTCGAGCGAACGGGGTGAGGGAACGACGGTTTTTCTTGAAATTCCCCTCGCCTGATATTCCCAGCTGAACCGTCCGGACGAAAAGGCGGGGACAGCGCACCATCGATGTAACGGCTGATTGACGCCGGGGAGGTTGGATGAGCAAAGGAAAGATACTCGTTGTCGACGATGAGGCGTCGCTTCGACTGCTGCTCGGCAAGGAGCTCGGGCGAATGGGGTACAGCGTCGAGACGGCGGCCGACGGTGGGGCGGCGCTGACACGACTGCGGGAAGATTTTTTCCATGTCGTGCTTCTTGATATCCTGATGCCGAATACCGACGGCATGGAGGTGCTGCGTACCATAAAGCAGGACGCGATTCCTTCCGAGGTGATTATCCTTACCGGAAACGCCACGTTCGAAAACGTTATCGAGAGCATGAAACTCGGTGCGTTCGAGTACATCCGCAAGCCGTACGAACTCAACGAACTGCTTCTTCAGGTCGAGCGGGCGATCGACCACCAGCGCTCACAGGTCGATCTGAAAATACTGCGCGAGGAACTCGCCAAAACGGGACGCGGCGGCCAGCTTGTCGGTAAAAGCAAGGTCATGCTCGAGTTGCAGAACATCATTTCACGCATCGCGCCTACCCAGTCGACGGTACTGATCTTGGGCGAGAGCGGGACGGGAAAGGAGCTTGTCGCCCGCTCGATTCACGATCATAGTTTACGTAAAGAAAAACCGTTTATCGCAATCAGCTGCGCCTCGTTTTCCGAAACGCTTCTCGAAAGTGAGCTGTTCGGCTATGAAAAAGGGGCATTTACCGATGCAAAAGCGCAGAAGCGCGGACTCGCCGAAATCGCCGACGGGGGGACGCTTTTTCTCGATGAAATCGGCGAAATCCCGATCCATTTTCAGGCGAAGCTGCTGCGGTTTCTTGAAACGGGTGAGATCCGCCGTGTGGGCGGCACGCGGGACATAGTGCTCAATGTCAGAATCATCTGCGCGACCAACCAGCCGCTCGAAAAACTGGTCGCCGAGAACCGGTTCCGCGCCGATCTGTTTTACCGGCTGAACGTACTATCGGTGACCGTCCCCCTGCTCAGGGACCGCGTCGATGACATCGCATTACTGGCTAATTACTTCATCGCCCAACAGGGCTTCCAGAAGGAATTCGACCGCGGCGCGATTCAAATGCTCAAAACATACGGCTGGCGCGGCAACGTCCGTGAACTCAAGAACGTCGTCGAGCGGACCTGTATATTGACAAAAGCAAATACGGTCACCGCCGATAACCTCTCCTTTCTGCGTGTGCCGAGAGAGAAAGAGCCGGAGCAGCGGCATTCGAATCCGCCGGCAACGCCGCAGGAAGACAACGAGGCGCTCTCGCTTAAAGAGATGGAACGGCGTCATATCATCAAGGTGCTCGGCATCACCAGGGGGCACAAGGGGAAAGCTGCGGAGATGCTGGAAATCAACCCGAAGACGCTGTACCTGAAGATGAAAACCTATAACATAGTATCGGTATACGAGTAGGGGGGTGTCAGGCCGTTCCGGTGTCACCCCGCAACCGGATTGAAGCACGCCACACCGTGCCCCTCATTCACTTCACGCAGTTCGGGGACGGCGGCCATGCATGTGTCAAGCCGTCGCGGGCAGCGGGGGAAAAAAGCGCATCCCTCGATCTCCGGTTGCCGTTCGATTCCTTCGTCGTCATTGCCGCCGCGCTTTTTTCGTCCCTTTCCGGGGACCGGTATGCTGTCGAGAAGCAGAATCGTATAGGGATGACGGGGTTGGAGAAAAAGGTCCGACTCGCTTCCATACTCGGCGAATTTCCCCCGGTACATGACGGCGATACGGTCGGCCAGATGGCGCACGACGGCGAGGTCGTGCGAGATGAAGAGCTGAGTCTGATTATAGGAGGCTCGGAGATCCTGCAGCAGGTTGATGATTTGCGCCTGGATGGAGACATCGAGCGCACTTACCGGTTCGTCGGCGATGAT
>JAFGNB010000326.1 GCA_016927235.1 Chitinispirillaceae bacterium | reverse complement strand
GTCGTTGCCCGCAACCGGGCGGGCGAGGAAAGCAGGCTTGTTGATAGTGAGGATGATATTGTGAAAACCGTTTCCCGCTCGGAAGTGACGACGACTGTAAATTGGGCCATCTTGGGAACTCTTGACAACATAGCAAGCATCCGCGATACGGTGAGTATCGTCGTAACCTATGCCAATCCGACGAGGCCCATCAGAAAAGTGTTGTGGTATGACGGGGAATATACCGGAGAACTTGCCGTCCCCGCCAGGGAAAAACCGGATTCCTCACTTTCGGGCAGCGACACGCTGAAACGCAGCTGGGATACTCATGGATCGAAAATGGTTACCGTAAGGATATTCGATGACGGCGGAATTGAGTGGTCGGAGCGTATTACCGTCCGCGTACTCGCTGATGCCCCCCTTGCCGATGCGGGCCCCGATACGACAGTAAGCATCAATGACTCATTCTTCGTTAACTACAGCGGAACCGACTTATATGGAACGGTTGTGAAATACCGCCTCGACCTCAATGGCGATGGGACTTTTGACGACAGTGCGAATGAGAACGGACAATTGACAGGTCAGGCATCTTCACAGGCAGAAGATGTCAAAGTTATCGTTCAGGCCGAGGACGACGACGGCAATCTTGACAACGATACCATGGTGGTTCATGTGGTGGTGGATCCGCCGGTGGCAAATGCAGGAAACGATACAATAGTCGGGAGGGGGGATACTATTTATTTAAGGGGAAGTGGGAGTGCAGATAAGTTCGGCAGCATTTCCAAGTATGAATGGGATATTGGAAATTCAGGCAATTTTATCGAAACCTCTTCCGGCGACACCACGATAACTATAGGGGATAGTTTCAATTTTAATGGATTTGATTGTGTATTAAGAGTAACTGATGACGACAGCATTTCTTCTTTGGATACTGTTTCAATAATTATCGGTATCCTAAACCAAGTAAATAGCCATGCAGAATTCAGTGCAAGAGCCGAACATTCCACTATTGCCTTTAATAATAAATTATGGATTATTGGCGGCAATGATAATCCTCAACCCTGGAATTATACATATAATAATGATATTTGGTACTCTGACAATGGAATAAATTGGTTTTTATCCACAGACTCAGCTGATTTTTCCTCTAGAGGAGAACATGCATGCGAAATTTTCAATAACAACATGCTGATTATATCAGGAACCAACGATCGTGATAATTTCAGAGACGTATGGAGTTCTCCAGATGGCCAAACATGGACCTTACAGACCTCTAATACTGTATTTTCCGGGCGCAAACGGTTTTCATCGGCAGTATTTCAGAATAAGATATGGGTTATTGGCGGAATGGGTAAATTTCTTGGTGAAGATTATAATGATGTTTGGTTTTCTGACGATGGAATTACATGGCAAGCTGCTACTGATTCCGCCGGCTTTACCCCTCGAGCTGGCCATAGTACTGTCGTATTTGACAACAAACTCTGGGTTATTGGAGGGTATAGAGGTGCTTTTGAACCGTATAATGATGTATGGTCATCTGTCGATGGTATAACTTGGGAAAACGAAACAAACTCTGCATCATTTGCTCCAGGAGGTGACCATGCGGCAACAGCTTACGCAGGTAAAATCTGGTTAGTGGGTGGTCATTCCGTTCCGGGTTCAAGTGGTTGTTCTAATGAAATATGGTTTTCCAGCGATGGAAGAAATTGGAAAAAACTTCCTTATAGTTTACCCAGAGGTAAAAGTAACCATACATTAACTGTATTCAATAATAAACTTTTTATTATTGGTGGCCAATTAGATGATGGCACTTTGACAAACGACATATGGTGCTTAGACTAGAATCTGTATCCACTTTTAACTTTATAAACGTCAAATGCTTACAATAATGGACGTCTTAAAAACAATGTTTAATTAGTGCCTGTCCGGAAACCACTTTTTTTGAAGCTTACGGATTTATTTTGCCCGGCCGACAATGATTTCTAAATCGGCGTTGACGAATCGGTGACGGAAAATCCGGATCAATCCTTTCCCTCCTCAGTCATCAGCCTCTTAAAAAACCACTCGTCTCTTACAGCAGTCGTTCGATCTCTTTCTTGTCAAATGTCGTTCTGGGAGTATAATCCCCCTCCTGCCGGTCATCGAAGAGACGATCGTATATTTTCCCATAGTCGTCCGGTATGAACCCCGATTTTACAAAATCACGATCCAGTGCGGCTCGAACAGCCGTATGCCTGCCGTATTTCCTTCCGGCGTTCGCCAGTGCGGCGCTTACCGCAGAAAAAGCGGCGTAATACAACTTTTTGACACAAGCGACAAGCATGTTTTCCCTGAGCAGTATTTCGTCCGACTTGAGCGCCGATTCACTTTTCTCCATCCAGTCGCACGCGATGATATTCTTATAGTCCTGATCGGTCATACTGGTATTCCTTCCCGCTCCACATTGACATGAATGGGGTAAAAACTGTAGAGCTTGCTGTTCCATTTTTCATTCTTCACGGTATAACCACCCACCCGAAACAAATATTTAAAATAATCTCACTATAGCAAAAACTATTTTTCTTTTTTCCTTTCAAACCGACGAGGTCGTTGATGTATTCGGTTCGTGACCTGAGTAAAATGACTGAGATTTTCCGAGAGAACGTTCAGGGTATTAAAGCTCTTTATCTTTTCGGCAGTTACGCTCGTGGAGATGAGCGGCAGGGGAGCGATTTGGACATTGCCGTCATTGTTAAGAGACGGCCGGAGGGGATCGAGCGAAGTAATCTACTAAACGCGCTCCATCAAAAACTCGGGGAAAACAACATCGCGGCGGATATCGTATTCAAACCTTCGGAAGAATTTGAAATGGATAAAACCATCCCCGTCACTCTTTCGCATACCATCGCAACTGAAGGAAAAATGTTGTGGAAAACGGAAGATTGAATGAGATCGTCCGGCAATGGATTCTGAAGGCCGACCATGATTTGAAAATCGGCATCGACGAATCGGTGACTGAAAAACCCGCCATGGATATGGTATGCTTTCACATGCAACAATGCACGGAAAAATACTTGAAAGCCTATCTTGCTTCACACCTGGTAAAACCACCCCGTACTCATGATATCGGTGTTCTGATAAATGAATGTATGAAAATTGATTCTTCTTTTCATATCCTTGGAAATACAGCTTATTTAAGCGATTTCGCGGTGGAAGCACGTTATCCGGATGAATTTTATATGCCAAGTATGGAAGAAATGCAAAGGGCTATCGAATCGGCACAGAAAGTCAAATCGTTTATATTGGAAAAAATCAAATCGCTATAAAAAACACCTGCGATATATTCCTTCCCACATCCACTTTTTTCTTTCTCCATAGTACCTCGAATGTTGTTATGAGCCCATTCATTCTTCCGTTATCAGCCTTTTAAAACAATCCAGAAACCCTCTCGTCTCTTCCAGCAGCCGCTCGATCTCTTCCTCTTTGAATGATGTTTTCGGTGCATAATCGCCTTCCTGCCGGTCATCGAAAAGCCGGTCGTAAGTTTTTCCGAAGTCGAAAGGTATTAGAGCTGTTTTAACGTAATCGCGGTGCAGCGCCGCTCTTACAGCCGTATGCCTGCCGTATTCCCTGCCCGCCTTTGCCAGTGCTGCGCTCACCGCATAAAAAGCGGCGTAATACAACCTATTGACACAAGCGACCAGCATGTGTTCCCTGAGTAGTATTTCCGCAGCATTGAGCGCCGATTCACTCTTTTCCATCCAGTCATGCGCGATGATATTTCGATAGTCCTGATCAGTCATACGGGTATTCCTTCCCGTTCCACGTTGATATGGATGGGGTAAAAACTGTAGAGCCTGCTGTTCCATTGCTGGTCATCGACGGCGATGAAACTGAAGAGGGTATCATAGTACAGATTGACCTCGAAGATCGTATCGGAAATCATATGCTTCTCACTCTGTTTCAGTTCACGTTCGGTTACCAGGAGCAGGTCGATATCCGAATCGGGTGAGGCATCGCCCCGGGCTTTAGAACCGAAAAGAATGAATCGCCTTATCGCGAAAAGAGCGGAGACGCGGCGCTTTATTTCAGTAAGTGCCCGTTTTTCGTTTCCGGATAGAAATTTCGCATTTTCAAGCATAAGCGAAATATATCCTTTTATCTACAAAAGAAATATTTATTCAGGTTAGAAAATACTATCATCCCATGTTCATGAAGACCATTTTTAACGCTCCGGTTCGACCATTCCGACTTCTGTCATATAAATTTCGCCAATTGAGAATCCAATTGCCAATCAGCCGAAAATACCGTGTCTTATCCTCATGATTCCACGATCCGTGGAATAATTCCTCCCCTTCCTCCTCCCCGGCTTTCCGGTCATCACCATCACCGGTCCGCGACAATCAAGTAAAACCACACTTGCACAAAACTTATTCAAATAAAAGCCTTACGTCTCCTTTGAAAATCCCGATACGCATGATACGTTGGCGCGGGGCGGGACGACTACATAAACCGCAAGGTAACGGCGCGATACTGCCGCAGTCCCCCCTGCGGGATCACTCCGGCCTTAAGGGTAAATGGTTCGTTCGTGCTCTTGCCTGCCCCGAAGGCGATTCCGGCAGATTATATTTTACAGGTACAGGTTTTCCCGACGCAAAAAGAGCACTCCATGTTCCGCATCTACAGAATTTTCGACGACTCCACCTCCCACAACAAAAAAGCGATCCGGCAGGTGCAGGCGATCCTTCGGAAGCAGTTTCCGCTTCTTTCGCCTAAAGAGGTTGACGACCTGCCGCTCACGCTTCGCGATCCGCTGAAATCGCGTCTTCGGACCTTCATTTTCGTTTCGGAGACCAATAAGGAAAAAGTCAACGGGTTCGCAATAATGAACCATGCGTCAGATCTTGGCTTCTGTTATCTTGATTTCCTTTCGGCGGCATTCGGGAAAACCGGCAGAGGGGTGGGCGGAATACTCTATGAACAGGTACGCAGGGAGGCAAAGGCGCTCGGCGTGCACGGGCTTTACTACGAATGCCTTCCCGACGACCCGCAGCTCTCCCCCGATCCCGAAATTCTCAGGCAGAATGCGGCGCGGCTCAGCTTCTATGAGCGGTACGGCGCACGTCCCATTGTCGGCACTGCTTATGAGACGCCGATACGGGAAGGGCAGACCAACCCGCCGTTTCTTGTCTTCGACGATCTCGACGGCGGACTCCTTCCCTCGCGGGGCCGGGCGAAGGCCGTCGTGCGGGCGATTCTCGAACGTAAATATAGCGCTATCTGTACTCCCGCGTATATCGATATGGTCGTCGAATCGATCCGTGACGATCCCGTCCGGCTCCGCCCGTTCAAGTACCGTAAGAAAAGCGCCGCCGCCGTTGTCGAGGGCGTTTCCCGGACCGACCTGATACCGCTTGTGGTCAGCGAGGGACACGCCATCCATCATGTCCACGACCGGGGGTACGTCGAATCGCCGGTCCGCATCGATTCGATCCTGCGGCAGATCGAGCCCACCGGGCTATTCTCCCGCGAACGCGCGGTCGTTTTCGGCGAAAAACATATCCTGGGGGTTCACGACGCCGGGTATGTCAATTACTTCAAGCGGTTGTGCAGAAACATCAGGCCCGACGAATCGATCTATCCGTACGTATTTCCGGTGCGAAATACCGCCAAAAAACCGAAGCTTCTGTCGGTACGGGCGGGATACTACTGCATCGACACCTTTACACCCCTGACGTCCAACGCCTTCGAAGCGGCGCGCAGGGCGGTCGATTGCGCCTTGACCGGGGCGAATTTCGTCCTTTCCGGCTACCGCACGGCGTACGCGTTGGTTCGTCCGCCCGGCCATCACGCCGAACGATCGGTCTTTGGAGGGTTCTGCTACTTCAATTCGACCGCCGTCGCTGCAAACTTCTTAAGCGCCTTCGGCCGGGTTGCGATTCTCGATATCGACCATCATCACGGCAACGGCCAGCAGGATATCTTCTATCATCGTAAAGACGTGCTGACCGTGTCCATTCACGGACATCCGAACGTAACCTATCCGTATTTCAGCGGTTTTTTTGAAGAACGGGGCGTTTCGCGAGGGTATGGGTACAATATCAATATCCCTCTGCCCGAAGGTGTTGACGGAAGGCGGTATGCGGATACACTCGCTTCGGCCTTAAAGCAGATCAAGGATTTCCGTCCGTCGTATCTGGTGGTTGCCTTCGGCCTCGACACCGCAAAAAACGATCCCACCGGCTCCTGGTTGCTCACGGGCACCGACTTTGAACGGAACGGCCGGCTGATCGGCCGATTGAAAATAAAGACGCTCGTGGTCCAAGAGGGCGGGTATGACAACCGGTCGATCGGCCATAATGCCGCCCGATTTTTCAGGGGGTTGTCGAGTCCGGCGGGGTAAATCCCTCCTTACGAACACCCGCCCGCCGACCGGATGCGGAGGCATCTGCTTGCGGTTACACCGGAAGATCTCAGTAATTTTTTAAGACCCCCAGAATAACATCGTTTTCATCCGAAGAGGTAATTACATTTACCGGGAAAACGAATTCAAGATCCTGTTGGTTTGAGAGGAGAACAGCGTTTACCTCTATCTGGCCGTAGAGCAAATTCATTTTTGATCTGAGTACCTCGGCTGCCCGTTTCGCTTGCCCTGTCGTATTGAACGGGTCGGGTAAATTGAAAGCAAAATACCCCACCCTTTTTGTACCGGGGGGGATCTCGCCGAAAACAAACGGTTTTGCCTTAAGATATCGTTTGAATACCCTATCGATGGCGTCTGTACAGGAACGGGGATGATCAGCATCGGAGCATTTTTTCCTCGCTTCGGCATACCTCATGCGAACATACTCCCGGTAATCCGTCACCGCCGGCAGCATGACGCCGGTTCGTTCGATACAAAGGACAATATCGACCGGATAAACGGATATCGTTTCGCGGCTCTTGTTGAATATGGCGATTTTGTTATTAAGAAGGCTCTTCGCAGAAAGGTCGATATAGACCTTTATCCGATTCCGTGCGATTGCTTTTGTTTCGGTGGGCTGCACGACCGCGACAAAAAATTTGTTCGTGCATGAAAGCATTGTCAGTGCTAAAAAAACGGCGATAATGACCGTTTCGGCATTACGAGATGATACCTTCATAGCGTCCTCCTTATGTTCTATCTTGCCATTAAACGGCCTTTTAAGGCGAAATGAACGACACAATCGCCTCTTCAAGGGCGATCAACGAGAGGGGTTTTTCCAGCAGGATGTCGGGAGTGGGATCAGCCTCTCCTCTCACTTCATAAACCACTGAATCGTGCATCGTTACGTCGGAAAAAAGAATGGTTTTTATGTTTTCATGCATGCCTCTCGCAATTCTGATCATACCGAATCCGTCGGCATTCCCGTTTGAATCGATGTTCAGGTCGGTCGCCAGCACATCGTAATCAGTCAGCTCAAGCTGCTCAATAGCCTTTTCGATCGAATGCGCGGTATCAATCTTCAACGATGAACCTTTGAAAAATTTCGAGAGCGCGAAAAGAAAGGATTTATCATTATCAACAACAAGCACCCTGCCCCGCTTTTTTGTTTTCTTTTTACTGTCATGTGCCACTGTAGTTCACCGCCTTTTCGGTAGTTATCGCACTGTAATGTTGAGTTATGCGAAGATCGTGCCGAATAAAACGTAGGGAATTCGGGTTAAATTGTGCTGCTTTGCTTCTCAATATTCCTGAAAATTGGAATTCGTTTCCTATTTCTAGAAATATCCGATGCTCGGTAGGTACAAGAAAAGGGTAGTGGCAATTATGTATTGGATAATGCAATCGGCAGGAGTACTTCCACCGTAGTGCCGGGAGAAGCGATTTTGTTTCTGATCGACACTCTTCCTCCGTGGTTTTCCACGATATGGCGGACGATAAAGAGTCCCAGTCCCGTTCCCGACTTCCTGGTTGAAAAAAAAGGCTCGAATACGCGATCAATCGAATCTGCGGCGATACCTTCCCCCCGGTCTTCAATAGTTATCGCCACCGTATCTCCCGAATGGAGAAAAACCCGGATGGAAACAGGGCTATCGGAAGGGGAGTGCTGAAAAGCATTTTCAACCACATTGATTAAAACCTGCGTCAGACGGCGCTGCACTCCCATAATAGTAATGTTTTTCGTTTCAGGCGCGACGGAGAGGGAAAGTCGACGGAAACAGTCATCTTTCAATGACAATGCGGCAAGCGAATCACGCAGCAGTTGGTCGACGCCGATGTGTTGGTATTGTTCGTTTCGTATCGTTTTCCCGAGCTCAAGGAGGTCTCCCATAAGGTCGGTCAGTCGTTTTATCTGCCTTTTCAAATGGCGGATGTACGGTTCAACCACCGGATTTCCCTTAAGATCTTTCAAGAGCGCCTCCATGAGGGCGGAGATCGAATTCAAAGGATTGCGGACTTCATGGGCGACACCCGATGCCAGCTGTCCCACGGCTTTCCACTGATTCGCCTGCCGGTTTTCTTCAACAAGTCGCGTAATATCGAGACTTATTTCTATTATGTACAAAGGTCGGTCTTCATTGTCGGATCGCAGCGCCCAGCGGGTGGCTACCGTTATGGTCCTTCCGTCGCGGCATGTATGCGTTACCTCTCCATGCCATTTCCCATTAAGGAGCAACTCTTTTTGTATATCCATGAACGGAATGGGAAATACGGTATGAAGCACATCGTGGTTTAATGTTCCCGCCACTTCATCCCGCTTCCAGCCGTAGCACTCCTCCGCTGCACGGTTCCAGAAAACGATGCGATTATCGAAATCGCGGATGGTAACCGCATCGCTGATGAGGTCGAGGAGTTTCTGCTCCTGCGGCGAAAAATGCGCGGAATCGATAAGATAATGCTTGTTCATGCCTGATCTTCCGGGCGTTGAGGTGGCGGCGGGCCCTTTTGCCGATTTTTCCGCCGATAGGTATCGAGTCGGCTGTAGAGGGCGGAAAGCGAAAGATCGAGTGCGTGGGCGGCTTTTCGTTTGTTTCCCGAAAACAGGTCAATAACCCTTTGGATATGCCGTTCTTCGGTGTTCTTTAAACTCAGGTCGCCGCCGTTGCCGTTGGCGGTGTCGTTTCCTTTAAAAAGTCCGGGGAAGTGATGTGCCTCCAGGGGGCCTCCCTGCGCGAGAATGATCGCCCGCTCGAGCATATTTCTCAGTTCGCGGATATTGCCCGGCCACGGATAGTCGAGCAGTTTACGGGAGGTTTGCGGCGAAAGGGCTCCGTGGGAATAACGAAATTCTTTAAGCAGATATTCGGCAAGCGGAACGATATCGTCACCCCGTAACCGGAGCGGCGGAAGCACAATCGGAAAAATACTGATTCGATAGTAGAGGTCAGCCCTGAATTTTCCCTCGTTCGTTTCCCGCAGCAGGTCGCGATTCGTGGCGCAGATAAGGCGGAAATCGCTGTGCCGCATCCGGTTTTCACCGAGGCGCCGGAATGTCTTTTCCTCGATCGCTTTCAGCAACTGCGCCTGCGCCTCGGCGTCAAGGTCGCTGATCTCATCAAGAAAGAGCGTGCCGCGGTCAACCGTTTCAATCAGTCCCTCATGGTCTTTTACCGCTGAAGTAAATGCCCCCTTTGCATGACCGAACAATTCGCTCCGCAACATGTCGCCTTTCAGGCATGAACAGTTAAGTTCTATGAACAGCTCATCTTTCCGCCTCCCGCTGCAGTGTATCCAGCGCGCCAAAACGCCTTTACCGGTACCCGTTTCGCCTTGGATCAAGACAATCGTTTCGTTCCGTGCCGCGAGGTGGGCATGTTTCACGATTTCGCGCTGGGCGTCATTGCAGCCGAAAAACGGTTCCGTATGCTTTACCAGCCGCTGGCCGGCCGAGTCTCTTCTCCTTAAATGGCCGATGTCGGAACACTTTTTTAACGAAGCGGTCAGGTCGGCCATTTCCACCGGCTTGGTAAGATAATCGTCGGCGCCCTTCCTTCCGGCCCTGACCGCCGTCGCGATATCCCCCTCGCCGCTGACGATGATCACCGAAACCGCCGGGGCGATCTCCTTGAGGCGGGGAAGCCGCTCGAGTGCATTCCCATCCGGTAAGTTGATATCGAGCAGCATGACGTCAAATGATTCCTCTTCGAGCGCGGCAGAAGCCTCCTTCAATGTCGCGGCTCCCCGGAATCCATGGCCTTCACTGAGAAGAAACCGTTCAAAGGCGAAACAGGCGCTCTCGTCGTCGTCGACCATGAGGATATGGAGTGGGTTGCTCGTAGTCATATTCGTCATTAACGAATATACTGCCCGACAGGATAACGGCGGTATACGTCACGGGTACCCGCCTCACGTCATTTTCCCGGATATCGAAAAAAACCTTGATCTGACGGGGGGGCCGCAAAGCATTTTCATATCAGCGATCCGGCACTCGACACGAGAGGAGCGATGGGCATGGGGAAACCGTCAATGCGGTTTATCGTTATGCGGTCGAAGGGGAAGTTCCGTTTTTTCAATAACGTTCGGTAAGGTGAAACGTATGCGGACAGTCACACCATCCCGGTTTAAACGCATCGTCGTTGTTTCCTACCGCTTGCCCTTCAGCATTGTTGCCAAGGGCCGTAGTAAAACAATCCGGAGGAGTCCGGGCGGTCTTGTCTCGGCGATCGCGGCGCTTTCCGAAAAGATGACGGACGCCGGTTCGGCGGATCTCTTTAAAAAAATAGTATGGGTTGGAAAAAGCAATGAAAAATTGAAAACGGAAACCGCGCGTAAAAGTATATCGATCAAGTCGCTTTCGGAAAGGCCCGCTTCGGGTGTGTTGAACGTCGGAAACGGGCCGCTTTCCCGCCCAAACTTCGAAAAAGGCATCTATCAACTTGTTCCCGTCGCAATAAAAAAAACCATCGACGAAAAGTATTACGGCGGTTTCTGCAATGATTGCATATGGCCTCTTTTCCACTATTTCCCCTCACTCGCCGTACACGACGAAGGCACCTTTGAAAGTTACGTGTACGCAAACAAGCTTTTCGCTGAAAAGCTCAAGAGGATCGTTCTGCCGGACGACTTCATTTGGATTCACGATTACCACTTATTCCTTCTTCCCGGCTTTCTCCGTGAGGCGTTCCCGGCGGCGACCATCGGCTTTTTCCTGCATATCCCTTTTCCGTCGTTTGAAATCTTCCGCGTCATACCCCGCCACTGGCGCGATTCCATCCTCAAGGGCATGCTCGGTGCGGATTTGATCGGTTTCCATACCAATGATTACAGCCAATATTTTCTTCGAAGCGTTTCCCGGCTTTTAGGACTCGAAACAACGATGAACAGCGTAATGGCGAACGGCCGTTTCGTGAAGGTTGACGCTTTTCCCATCGGAATTGATTACAATAAATTTAACGGTGCAGCCTTGAATTCCAGTGAGGTCAAAGAGGAAAAGCAGAAGATTCTCTCAACCCTGCAACGGAAAAAACTGATTTTTTCCGTCGACCGTCTCGATTACACCAAAGGATTGGCCAACCGGATTGAAGCTTTTGAATATTTTCTTAAAACGCATCCCCAATGGATTGAAAAAATCGTTTTCAATATGGTCGTGATACCTTCACGGGATTCCATCCCGCGCTACCGGAACATGAAACGTGAAATCGAAGCGATGGTCGGCAGGATCAACGGCAAATACGGCACGATGGAGTGGCGACCGATCATTTATCAATACAAATCGCTTTCATTCAGCGAGCTGGTGGCGCTGTATAGCGTCAGCCACGTCGGGCTCATAACCCCCATTCGCGACGGAATGAATCTGGTCGCAAAAGAGTACGTCGCCTGCCAGGTAACCGGAAAAGGGGTTTTAATACTGAGCGAAATGGCCGGCGCATCATCTGAATTGAGCGAGGCGATTCTCATTAACCCGACCAACAAGCAGGAAATCGCCGCCGCGATACACAAAGCGCTTACCCTGCCTTTGAGGAACCGCACCGTCCTGCTGGAACGCATGCAGAAACGTATAAAAAATTATACGGTTTTTTCCTGGGCAAAGAACATCCTCACCAGCATGGAGGCCCTTAAAAAAGAACAGGAGATCAGAAGAGTGAATCTTATGACGCCGGAAATCGAATCGGCAATCACCGCTAAGTTTACTAATGCATCAAAACGCGCGATTTTTCTCGATTACGACGGTACGCTGGTCCCTTTTTCCAACATTCCCGAACTGGCGACACCCGGTCCCCCGACCCTTAACCAGCTTAAGGCCCTCGCAAAAAATCCGCGCACGACCGTCGTGCTGATAAGCGGTCGCGATAAAAATTTTCTTGATGAGTGGTTCGAAACGGTCAATGTTCATCTTATTGCCGAACACGGCGCGTTTCAAAAGTCGCCCGGCGGGGAGTGGTCATGCAACATTGATCCGGATCAATCATGGAAATCCGCCTTTACCCCCATTTTTCAGAGATATACCGACCACTGCATCGGCTCGTTTATCGAAGAAAAATTTTCTTCATTGACATGGCATTACCGGAATTCACCGGCGGAAACGGGACAGCTTTACGCAAAGGAACTCAGGGAAGAGATCAGGGCTCTGGTGGCGCATGAAAACAAATTGCATGTTCTCGAAGGCAACATGGTCGTTGAACTGAAAAAAACCGGCTACGATAAGGGAACCGCCGCTCTGAAATTCGTTTCCAACCATACCTTCGATTGTATCATCGCCCTCGGCGATGATCGGACTGATGAGGATATCTACCGTTCCCTTCCTGCGGATGCCGTGACGATAAAAATCGGCGTCACCCCATCGATTGCGAAATATAATCTCGCCACCCAGAATGACGTGTCCCGTATTATCGATCGGTTGATCCAAAGCGATCGAAAGAGCGGCTGAAGGGCCTCCACATGCCTTTTCACGATAGAGCCGGCCGCCAGGGGGGAGGTGCATTTATGGTGGAATCGCATCATCGACAAAACAGAACGACGTCTCAACGGGAAAAAACAGGGAGATGGTCGACCCGACCGCCGGATGAGCGGCATCGGTAACAAATGTTATATCGTTTCCCGCCCATAGCGCAAAAACAATGGTCTCCCGTCCCATGCGCTCATAACCGGTAACGGTTACCGCAAGACTTTCCGGGCAATCGGGCGCACAGGGGTGAAGGTGCTCCGGACGAATGCCGAGATATCCCCGCCTGCTTCCCCGCATTCCCGCAGGCCGTACGTTTCCCGAAGGACAGCTAAATACTCTGTCCGCCACGCTCAGCCGCGCCGATCGTTCATCGATTTCCGCCGCGACCGCGATCAGATTCATCGGCGGCGTTCCGATAAACGAGGCGACAAATGCATTGACCGGCTGTCGGTAAAGTTCATCGGGAGCGCCGGCCTGTTCGATGTGGCCGTTGCGCATAACGGCGATCCGGTCGCCGAGCGTCATCGCCTCAATCTGATCGTGCGTCACATAGAGCGTGGTAATGCCCAGACGGCGCTGCAGTACCTTGAGATGGTTCCTCATGGCCGACCGGAGTTGTGCGTCGAGGTTCGACAGCGGCTCATCGAGAAGAAAAAGCTCCGGCTCACGGACCAGCGCACGCGCAATGGCCACCCGCTGCCGCTGGCCGCCCGAAAGCTCGGCCGGTTTCGCCTCCAGCAGATGGCCGATCTGCAGCATCGCAGCGTTCTCCGCTACGCGGCGCCGTATTTCCGTTTTATCCATGCGGCGTATTTTGAGCGGAAAGGCGATATTCCGGGCAACGGTCATGTGCGGATAGAGCGCGTAACTCTGAAACACCATGGCGATATTGCGTTCGCGCGGAGAAAGCGCCCGACGCTCCGCAGCGCTGAAGAGCACTTTTTCGTCAAGTTTGATGTCTCCGGTGTCGGGCAGTTCGAGTCCGGCGACCGAATTGAGCAGTGTCGATTTCCCGCATCCCGACGGGCCGAGCAGCACGAAAAATTCCTCCGGCTCTACGGTGAGCGAAACGGCATCGAGCGCCGTTACCGCCCGATCGGTCGATCGAAACGATTTGGAGATGTCGCGTATGGTCAGCCGCTTCATCCCTTGATCGCCCCCCTTGTCAACCCATGGATGATACGCCGCTGAAAAAGCAGCGTCATGCATATCACCGGCAGGGTAGTGATCACCGATGCGGCCATGATGACTCCCCAGGGTATCTCACCATGGAGTCCCTGAAACAGGGCAATACCGACCGGCACCGTGCGGGCGGCATGGTCGTTTGTCAACATTAACGCGAACATGAACTCGTTGAAGGCGAAGATAAACGTCAACAGCAGCGTCGAGAAAAGACCGGGCGCCGCGAGGGGAAAAATGATCGTGACGAGCGTGTGCAGCGGCGAACAGCCGTCAACAAAGGCGGCGAGGTCGAGTTCCCGAGGAATCTGTGCAAAATAACTGATGAGAATCCAGAAGGCGAGCGGCATGATCCATGCCACATAGGGCAGGATAAGACCGGCCCAGGTGTTGATCATTCCCGCCGCGGCAATGATCCGGAAGAGGTATCCGGCGATGCAGATCTGAGGAAACATCGAAAGGGAGAGAATCGTCAATAAAACGGCGGTGCGGCCCTTGAACGGGAAACGGGTCACCGCATAGGCGCCGCACGAGGCGATTCCGGTGGTGATGCCGGCGCTCGCGAGGGAGACGGCGAGACTGTTGATGCAGTACCGTACAAAGTGCAGCGACGGCGTCGTCAGAATTTCCCTGAAATGGATCAGCGTTATGCTGTAACCGTTCCCGAGAAAATCCGGCCGTCGGCTCAATGCCGTCAAAAGCATGAATATGACCGGCGCAAGCAGAAAGAAGAGCGCGCTGCAGAAGCCCGCTCCGTAGAGCACATTCCGTAACCGCTGTTCGCCCCCGCTTGACAGTAGTACCATTGTGAAAATTCTCCCGTTTTGTTTCATTGCAGACTTTTTCCAAATCGCCCCAGGCGCACCACCGTCAGGGCGGTCAGAAGCGCAATGAGGAAAATAAACGTCGATATCGCCGAGCCGTAACCGAAATCTCCGCCGACGAAATAAAGGTACCCCAGGAGCGAAAGCGATGCGGTCGCGCCGCCCGGCCCCCCGGCGGTAAGAATGTATATCAGATCGAAAATACGCAATGCGTCTATTGCCCGGAAAAGTACCGCCACGACCAGTACCGGCCGCAGCAGGGGCAGCGTTATCGCATAAAAGCGACGGATGAACGAGGCGCCGTCGACCTCCGCCTGCCGGTAAAGACGCTCGGGAATCGCCGAAAGACCGGCAAGCAGTATGATCGCGACGAAGGGCGCCGTTTTCCAAAGATCGGCGATAACCAGCGCCAGAAATGCCCCCTCTGCGCTCCCCAGCCAGTTGACCGCCGTCGCGCCGGTCAATTTGATAACATAATTCGCCGGTCCCCAGGTATAATTGTAAACAAGCTCCCAGACGCGGCCCGCAATGGCGGACGGTATCGCCCAGGGAACGAGTACCAGCGCCCGCAGCATCCCCCGCAGCGGCGACGGCGCCTGCATCAGGAGCGCCAGCAGCAGTCCGCACCCAAGCTCGAGGGGCACCGACACGGCAATGAAGAGCACCGTGAAACGAAGCGACTGGTGAAACGCCGGATCATGCGCGAGGCGAGCATAATTGGCCAGACCCGCCCAGCGGCGCGGCAGGAAAGTGACATCCTGCATGCACCCATTGACAAAAGCGCCCAGCGCCGGCATGAGGATCAGTGCGGCCGGCAACAGCAGCGCGGGCGCAAGCAGCACCGCCAGCCACGCGGTGTCCGATGAGGCTCTGCTTACTCTTTTCGGCATGGTGCAACGATCGTCCCCTCAGCGCTATTTCCGCATTGAATATTGTTCGACAATTACCCGGAGCTCCTCCTCGCACTTGTTTAACGCCTCGTCGACCGGCATGGACCCCGTGAGTGCGGCGTTGAGCCGTCGCTGCAGCACGTTCGACAGGTAGGAATACCACGGAACGTTCGGCCGGGAGACGGCATGGGCGAAAACGTCGCGCAGGGTAAGCAGGTGCGGCAAGTGCTCCATGATCGTAGGATCCCGGTAAACATCGATACGGCCCGGGTTCCATCCCACCTCGAGCGCCGACGCTTTCTGCACTTCAAACGAGAGCAGGCGGACGATAAGGGAAAACGCGCGCGTTTTGTGCCGCGAAAACCGGGAGAGGCCTATGTGCCATCCGCCAAGTGTCGACACCGATGTTCCCTCCCTGAACCGGGGCAGCGCCGCAATACCCGTTTTTCCCTTCACCGGCGAGTCTTCGGCCTCGTGCAGCGTATAGGCGTACGGCCAGTTGCGTTCGAAGATCGCCGAACCTCTCTGGAACGCGCGGCGCACCTCCTCTTCCTTCATGTCGATGCCGGTATTGACCGGGGATATTTTCTCCCTGTGGACCACATCGTGCATGAAGGCGAGCGCCTGGCGGTTCCGTTCGGTGGCGACAATCGGCGATGAACCGGAAAGGACAAGTCCTCCGCCATTCGATCCGGCGAATTCCAGAAAGGTGCATACGAGCCCTTCATACTGCGCTCCCTGCCAGACAAAGCCGGTCAACTCGTTGCCTTTCCGCGACTCCCTGTCGATTATCGTATGCGCCATGGCAACCAGTTCATCCCACAGCTCCGGCGGGTTTGAAAACCCGTACGTTTCGAGAAGGTCCTTACGGTAATAGAGCAGCCCGGCATCAACGTACACCGGCAGCGCCAGAAGTGTTCCGTTATACGTCGCGGCGGTACGGATCACCGGTTCGAAGAAATCGTTCCTCGACAGCGGACTGTTCTCAAGAAAGGGGGCAAGCGGCTCGAGCCACCCCGATGCGGCGAATTGCGCAATCCAGGCGACATCCATAAGAAAGAGATCGGGAGTCGGCCTCGACGCCCGCAGCGCGGTCACCAGATTCTGCCGCCGCTGATCGGTATCGGTCGGTTGCCTGAGCACCTCGACCGCGATCCCCGACCGCTCTTCGAACGTTTTAACCGTCGTTTGCCAGAAGTCAATCTCCGCCGGAGCGCCGCCCACGGCAAAAACGACCGGCGTCTCCTTTTTCGAGCACCCCGGCACAAAAAAACCTGCAGCCGAACAGATAAAGAGCAGAAGGCATTGCGAAACGAATCGATTCATGGGAGAGCTCCGTGATGTAAGAGAATCACCTGAAATAAATGTACTTTCTCGGACGCGGCGATTGAAAAAAGTTCATGATGCTCGCAGGAGATTAAGAGAAGGAGGCGCTTCCCTGCTCCTTCCCGTGACGTGGCAAATCCGTTGGGAAAAAACAGGAACAGTATCTTTTTAACCTGCCAATGAAGTATATATTTGCCATGGTCGAACGTTACATCCGTTTTCTGCTCGCCCGTCGATGGACGGTTGCGGTCGTCCTCCTCGCCTCGGTGCTTGTCTGCGGCTATTACATTACCACCATACGGATCGATAACGACACGTTCAAGGCGGTCCCCAAGAACATCAAACCGCGGCTCGATTACGAAAAACTGAAAAAGGATTTCCCCGCGCCGTTCAACATTCTCTTTCTTGCGGAATTCCGCTCCGGAACGCTCGCTGAAAAGGTCGATTCGCTCCGCTCGTGGTCGCGCAGGTTCAAAGGGCTCCCGGGAGTATCCGGCGTTTCCGATCTGACAACCCTGCAGGTTCCCGCCCGCAGCGGCTTTCTCGGCATCGGCGGCAAATTCGTCGTTCCTCCCTCCGGTGCGATCGACGAAGCGAAGGTCCGCGGACTGATCGCGGAAAACGAACGGTTCAGCGGTATCTTCATTTCACGGGACGAGACGTTTCTGGGCATGGTGATCGCGCTCGACTGGAACGCGGACCGCACGACGATTCTCAACGCCATGCTTTCCGACGTCAAACATCTCAATTCCGGTATCCGCGTGAAAACATATCTTACGAGCGAGGGGGCGATCTCCTATTTTATCGACAAGTCCATGAAGCGTGATTTCCGCCTGCTTCTGCCCGTCTGCTTCCTCGTCATTTTCATGCTTCTTTACCGCGTCTTCCGCAGAGTGCTTCACGTCTGCGCAGCGCTCTGCGCGGTGGCCGTCGCGCTCGTCTGGGCTTTCGGGCTGTTCGGTCTTCTCAAGGTCCCTTTCTCAATTGTAACCTCCATCATCCCGGTCATCATTTTTCCCATCGGCGTCGCCGACGCCATCCACCTGCTGCGGGTCTATGCCGGCCGGCGGGTCCGCGGGGACAGTGTCGAGGCGGCGCTCATTTCAACCTACCGCGAGCTGCTCCTGCCCTGTTTTCTTGCAGCGCTGACCACCTTCCTCGGCTTCGCATCATTCTCTTTTTCGAGCATTTCATGGAACCGCACCTTCGGCATTTACACCGGCATCGCCGTACTGCTCTGCTATGTCTTCAACGTCGTCCTCCTGCCGCTCTTTCTCTCGTTCGAAAGGAACCGCCCCTGCAACGCCTCCCCACAACCGACCCACGAAGAGAGGCTCCTCGACCGACTCTGGGAGATCTTCATCGCTTTCACGCTCCGTTCGAAGCGGTGGCTGTTCCTCCTTCCCGTCCTGATCGCACTGCTCGTCGCCGGGTCGATGAGCGTCCGCGTCGAAAACAACTTCATGATGATGCTCCCGCCGCACAACATGCTCCGCCGGTCCGACGCATTTATTTCACGCCATTTCGGGGGGACCCGCTTCTTCTCCGTCGTTCTGGAAAAACGTGAAGGAACGCTCTCCTCCGCCGGTGAGTGGAAACGCGTCGACTCGCTGGCGGAGTTTCTTAAAAAGCAGCACGGCGTCGGCAACGTCACGTCGCTCCTCCCCCTTATCAACCGGGTCAGCGTCATGCTTTCGAAGCAGGAGATCTCCAACGCAGCGGTTTCACTGATTACCGCCGGCGGCGGCCTCTTCGGCAAATCGTACGGTGCATTTATCGCCAATTTCCTCTCCCGCGACCGCCGGCGCACCCGCCTGCAGATACTCTGCCGCAACGACCCGACGGTGAAAACACTGGAGATCGCCGAGCGGACCGAGTCCTATGTACAAGAGCATCTGCCCGGTTACGACGTTCTGGTGAGCGGGCCGGCGATTCTCAGCGAAGCGATGAGTGCGGTGCTTGTCAATACGCTCATCATCAGCCTGATGTGCACGATCATTCCCGTTTTCCTGTCGCTGGTCTTTTTTTTCCGTTCACCGCGTATCGGCATCTACTGCATCATTCCGATTATCCTGCTCACGTCGTTTGTGTATGCGATGCTCGGCATTTTTCGTATCACCATCAATCTGGTTACCGTCATCATTATGAATGTATGTATCGGTATCGGCATCGATTATGCAATACACTTCGTCTCAGGCTACCGTACTGCACGGCAGACATCACCCGATGCCGTCACGGCCCTTCTCGACGCCATCCACCAAAAAGGCACACCGATTCTTTTCAATGCCATGGTCGTCGGCATCGGCTTCTGCGTTCTGGTCTTCTCCAGCTTTCCGCCCATCCGCGATTTCGGGCTTATGGTTTTTCTGTCACTGTTCGTAGCCGCCGGCTTCTGCATCACCCTCCTGACGCTGCTGATCGACACATTCGGTCTTTCCCCTGCTCCGGGTAAAAGGAATATCAGATTGTAACCTCGTTACGTGTCGGACGTGGGTCAGGAAACGATACCGCTGCATTAGCAACGAAAAATTGAATTGTTTTTCTAAATTTACCACATTTGGGACAGGGAGCGATTTTTATTTTTAGGGCCTTATTACCCAACCGGAATTGAAATCTTCCATCAAGAAGATTGACATCAAACAGGTCAATTTGAACGACGGATTACATCATCGCAAGCCCTGAAGGGACAATGCTGCCGATTTCTTCGAATTGCGGATCTGCAAGTCCGGCGGAGCGGCACTCTTTCAGCATTCGCTGTACGCCGCTTCCCCATTGTTCGATCAGGCGCAGTTCCTTGAAAATTCTTCCGATGACCCGATTGCGGAGTTTGGATACGCCCTTGAGGATATCCTCTATAGTCAAACCGACCGGTAGAAGTCCGGGATTTTCCGCCTCCAGGCGGTCGTCAAAAATGATGATATTTGCCGTTTCATTGTGCAAACTCCCGATAGAATTTTTATAATCCGGATTTTTTATTGTTTGACTGCCGATACGAATAACGCAATGCTTCTACGCGTTCCCGGATCATTTCCATGTACCGGGTTTTGCGGGCGTCGTCGAGGAACGACCTGTCAACCATATCGGCGATGGCGGTGTCCTTTGCGGTGAATTCATCGAGAAACCGGCCAATCCGTTTCGGTTGGATTCCAATCCTTCTGCCGAATTCAAAAAAGTCGTCGCGGCTGTAAAATCCGTTAATTTTATAGCTTTCAGTTTCAAAACTACCTTCAAAGAGATCGAGTGCAAGCGCTGTTTCGTAGGGCAGATGCATCCGGGTATTGAGCAGGTCGTAGGCCGGCGTAAGGAGATAGGCGTTCAAGGCCGGATCACGAATAAGGGAAAAATTCTTGAGGTGGGCGTCGCCGTTGTGGACAAGGTAATTGAAAACCACGAGCCTGAAATATTTTTCCGCCTCAACGGCATACGCGCTCACATGCGCTTTCATGAGCATGGCTATTTTTTCATAGCTTAAATCGTATTTATAGCTTTTCCCGTTGGTTTCTTCCGACACCCCGGCAATCTGGGCAAAGTCCTCCTGCTGCAGGCGCTTTCCTTCCGGCAGTGCGTCGAAGCGCCGGGTAAGATAGGCCGGCGTCTCCTCATCTTTGAAAAATACCAGACAGTTTTCGGCCACATTCATGTTGAAAACCCGGGCAGCGATCTGCATGGTGGCATGTTCGTTCGCGGGCATGGCCTCCATGTTTTCAAATTCACCGGGAACATACGGTTTCAAGATGTATTCCCCTCCCCTTTCCGCAAATTCGAGCACCGCGCCCTTCAAGACCAGGGAATATTTTGATTGCACTCCGGAGATAGAGATCCGGCCTCCATGCTCGCGTCTGTGAAGGTTGTATTCGGGCCTGGAAAAAGGCAGGACAGGGCTCACCCGCTTGCCGTTAAAAAGCCTTTTCCTGCACGGAGGGCAGAATTCACTGTGGCCAGGTTTCAGGCACGAAGGGCACCGGGAAATGTTCATGGTTCCTCTTTTACCGTTATTGGGCCAATCGTGGTATTTTCAGTTGTTTTCAGCAGGCGGCTGAAATGGTCGTTTTCATCAATCTTTAGTGAGGCGCACTGGAGTTGCTTGTTCGCGCCTTCGGCCAGCAATCCAAAAAAAAACGGAAAGAGTTCGGCAGAATGATACTCACTTCTGTTTTTTGCAAAAGAAATTGAAATGGGCGGCAGAGACGGGTCCGCAAGGTACGAGTTATCGTAAGTAAAAATATATTCCCCGTCACGCTGCTCTATGCGGCCGGCCTTTATCCCATTGTAAAAAACTGTTCCCGCCCTATTCATGTTTTACCCGTTCAGTGGTGACAAGTATCAGACCGAGCGGTTCGAGGATCCGGTTAAGGATATCAATCGTGGGATTTGCTTCACCCTTTTCAATCGCCTTGATCGTGCGCAGAGAAACGCCTGATATCTCGGAAAGATCGCTCTGCGTAATTTTGAGCTGCTTTCTTCGCGATTTAGTTTGTTTCCCTATATGGCTGGTGGATTGCATTTTTAATCCTTTGATAAATTATAAATGCAATATAATGCACTTATTTCTAAATATACCTTTATCCATCTCTCAATGCAGTACAATGTGTAGTTTATTGCACTTTATTCATTTTTAACCCCCTGATAGCCGAAATTTTATTGGTAAAGGTGCATATAATTGCTCTTTTACCAAGAATACCCGTTTTAATTTCAATCCATAATTTTAAATTCAAAATCCGGCATTAGGCTTTAAACTCCACCACCTTCTCATCCATCAACCGCTCCCTGAGCCTGTTATATTCCTCCCAATGCTCTTCCAGGCATTTGAGTGCTCGTTCCTCCTGCAGCCGGATAATCTTGTCAACGCCGGTTTCCACCAGACGTAAAGCCTTCGGGCTTGCCGCATTTGCCGCGCGGGGGCCGTGAATGAGCGGGCGCCTACCTCGGGATCGATCCAGTTATCGGTGCGGAAGAGAAGATGGGCCAGGGCGGTGTCGTCCAGGACAAGTCTGTTTTCGAGGAAAATATTTCTTTCCAGAATATTTCCTTTAGGCAATGTGTCTACCGTATCGACAGCTTTAAGGGTATTTTACGCGTAAGCAGCTCCGAAGGAATTATGCCGGAATACGCACCGCCCTGCTTTTCCAAAGGAGATCACCGCTGATCCGGTTATCCAACGGGACAGGTACGAGATGGGGTCACCTAATACTCCTTTCGCCCGAGCGCTAGTCGGCGTACTTGTTTTCACTCTTGATAATTACTTCCAGCATCCCTTCGGCGTTTTTCACTTCCAGCAGCTTGGTGCGTACCTCTTCATACGACATGATGCGGGAGAGCGTCGAAAGGATCTGGGTGTGTTCCGCAGAGGTGTTTTTCGGGGAGAGCATCATGAAAAGCAGATGAACCGGCAGCTCATCGATGGCCTTGAATTCAATCCCTTCGAACGAACGGCCGACAACCAGGTACAAACGGTCGATCCCGGGAATCCGGGCGTGCGGAATCGCAATACCGTAGCCGATGCCCGTTGACATATCGGTTTCGCGCTCGATGATTTTCAGGGCTATGTCTTCGCCTTCGGGGAGGCCGTAGAGGGTAGCCATGAAGGTTGCCATGAGCTGAAGCACTTCGTTTTTGTTCGTTTGCGCTATATCGGGGAGAATGGCGTTTTTCTGGAGAAGGTCCTGGATTTTCACGAATCATCCTTTGAAGCGGTGATCCCCGCATCCGCTTTCCTGGAATGCCGCCTGCCGACGGCGACAAAAAAACGGCCGATCACATACACCACAAAACCGGCAATGGTGCACCCGAAGGCGATCTTCGGGACGGCTGAACCGTAAAAGCGTGTCCGCATGTAGACGAAAAGGCTGACAATCGCAATGAAAAAACCTATGGCCATCACCACCATGCCATGGGTTGAAAGATAATCGTAGATTTTTTTCACCACTGCTTCCCCCGCCGTTGAATGCCGTTAAGAATATCGTATTTGACCCGCTGCATTTCAAAACCGCAGACAATCACCGCCCGTTGCCCCCGGCGTTGAAGAGTTGCGCGGGATAGATAAGACGGTCCCACTGCTCCTCCGGTAGAGCGGCGAGACTATTGAAAATCTGCTTTGCCTGGTCGGCGGAAGCGATCGAAATACTCAGTGCAAGTTGGTTTTTTTCGAACGCTTCGGAAGGTTTGAAAGTAACCCGCCGCCGGTCCGGGTTGAGCTTCGCCGCTAGACCGTTCCATACCTCCTTTGCACGTGCGACGGTGGGGAAGCGGCGATTGAAAACGGCGTTACGGAGGCGATCAATTTTCTGCGGTCCGTTAAGTTTTTCACTTTGTTCGATTTCACGCAGCCAGGACGACGCGAACAGCTCGGGCAGCGTGCGTTTCTCGCGGAAAGCAAGTTCAGGCAGCCAGTCGAGCAGCTCCCGCTGCATCTGGCGTGAGAAGGGATAACGCCGGAAAAAAGCGATCACCGCTTCCTGGTTGGGGGGACCCAGCCGGTTCACTTCGGATGCGAGACTCCCTTCCAGCCCTCCTGCCTCCACAGCCTCGACGACTTCCCGGCTGCAGGAAGCAAGCACTTCGAATTCAAAACGTTCACGGTTATCAAGCGACAACTGTTCGCTCATCTCCCGGTACTGCTTCGTATCGCAGTGCTCCCTGAGCCATCGTACGAAAAGAAGCTTCTCGAAAAAATGCAGTATTCTGGCGCGATTGAGGGAGATCCGCAACAGGGCGGCGTGGCGGTCGTCGGGCGGGGGAGTGAGAACGCCGCAGTCGCAGGTTGTCATGCCGTTTCCTTTCGCCTGAAGCAGCCGCTTGCATCCGTCGATGACCGTAAAGGTTTTCCCTGACTGATAGACAATAAGCGGCACAAGCAACAGCGGTTTTTTGTAATGACCGCATGAGCGTGCATCGAAAAGCTCCTGCGGGAAGGCGAGCATTTCAACGGGAATCCGTCTGAATTCAAGACGGGGAGTCATATTGTCTGTACGCTTCGACGATGGCCTCATATCGTTTTCCGAGATCATTGTTACCCCTTTTTTTATAGCCGTTTGCACAGATGGCCGCCTTTTTGCAGAGCTGACGTTTTGCCAGAACCGCCTGGTCCGCGGACAGCTCCCCTCCTTCAATCAGTCCGAGCAGGCTTCTGATTCTGAACCGGTCGAGAATGGGAACCGTTGCGCTCAGCTGATCGCCGTGACCGCCATACCGCCGCAGCAGCACCTCGTCGACAAGTCCTACCGGAAAATGGGCCGTTATCCGCAGCCATAGATCGTAGTCTTCACACGCCGGCATCGCCTCGTTGAAGCCGCCGAACCAGTCGAAAAGTTCTTTACGAATCATTACCGACGACGGTGTAACCATGCACCGCTCGAGGCTGGCGTAAAAAAGGTTGCCGGCGCACTTTTCATGCGTTCGCGGCGGACTGACCCGCACGCCGTTTCTGATCCACTCCTCCCTGCTCTGGAGAATCAGGTACGACGGATGCCCAGCGGTCCACTCCATCTGGCGCTGCAGTTTTTTCGGCAGCCACTCATCGTCGGAATCGAGAAATGCGATCCACGGGGTTGTCGCACGGCCGACACCTTGGTTTCGCGCCCTCGCGACACCTCCATGGTCCGGGAGACGAATATACCGCACGCGGGGATCGTCAAGACAGGACAGCCGCCCGTATTCACCGTCAGAGCAGTCATCGACGACAATACACTCAAAGTCATGAAGGCTTTGCCGCAGGACAGAAGTTACCGCCCGCTCAAGCATTTTTTCGCGGTTAAAAACAGGGATGACGACCGATATGACAGGCATTGTATAAAACGGTTTGATGATCCCGACAACGAAGCTGAAAATACAACCTTCCGGCAGGGCAGTCAAACGGGCCGACCGGTCTACAGCGGGATACCGAAATGCCAATGAGAAAAAGGCGACTTTTTACCCGGAATCGACCTATATTTTGGTATCGACAATGGGCCGCCGTGAAAGGGGACACGCAGCCGTGAAGGAATGAAGTTAACGAAAGGTGATAGATGCCGATCCGAGGATTCATTACCGCGGGAAGTGTTTCCGCCCTGCTCTGCGCTTCGGGATGCGGAGGCGCAGGATTTATCAATACCGCAGACCTGCCTGATAACAATTACTGCCGGCATATGAAGGAGGTCTGCGGAGAGGCGCGGGAGTTCGAGAGCACCTATTCCCGCCTCACCCCTGATGAGCGGAAAGATGCGGAAAACATCCTCAAGGCCTACCGCATCCAGTGCAACGACGCGATCGACGAATGTAAAAAAAGCGCACGGAAAAAATGATGCGGCGACACCTCAGTAACCGCGGCGGCAACCGCCGTCATTGATCCTTACCGTTGTGTTTTGCCTCCGGAGACGGGCCTTCCGTCTTCCGGCGGGCGCTCCCCTGCCGTTCCAGGCGTTCGATCAGCGTCGCGAAGGTCAGTTCCTTCATCATCATGCTGCAGTGTTCGGAGATCGTTCCGAGCATCGTCTGTACGAATTCACGGCCGAGGTCGTCGGGCATTTTCGGGACGCGCCGGCTCTGGCTCTCGATCGCATTGATGACTTCGATGACCGGGGTCGATGAAAAATCGCGGGTCGGCACGTAACCGGCTTTACGGTCGCCGACGGTGTGAAGAAATCCCTCGTGAATGAGCCAGTTGAGAATGCCGATCGACTGAGCATCGGTCAATTCATACTTCGTACAGAAATAGCGCAGGGCGGGCGGGTGACGCTTGCGTATAAATGCTTCCACACAGTCAAGCATCATCCTGAAGGTGACATAGGTTTTGTAATCGCCCACGCGCCGGTCCCAGCGCCGCTTCGCCCGCAGGAGCGGTCTGAAATTCTGCACCACGTACGCCACCTGCGCGCCAAAGAGGATGATGAGCGCCGCGAGAAAAAGCGAAATGAGAAAGAGCGGAAGCATGCCGACCGCACCGTAGATGGTCTGCGTCTGAATCGACATCACGACGAACCTGCCGAACATCCGCCGCTCCGCCTCGAACAGCAGCCCCGAAACAAGCCCGCCCGTGACGGCCGCCCCGAAACGTACCCTGGTATTGGGAATAAAAACGATAAGGCTGGTAAATGCCAGAACGGTAAACAGGAACGGCACCGCATCGATCGGAACGAAATAACCCGATACGAGGTCGAACCAGGCGCTGCGGCGGACCTGAAATGACAGAAGGAAAAGAATCGGGCTGTATACCATCACCATCGTAAACGTACGGAGCCGCACAAACGGCGATCGCGAGCGGGTGACTTTCCAGATGGTATTATAGGACTCCTCCACGCTGCCGAAAAGCCCGATGGCCACCACGATCAGCACCACGATACCAACGCCGCGAAGCTTTTGCGCATTGATGAAAAAGAGCGTGATGTACTCAAGCACCGTTTCGGGGGCAAAGGGAAGCAGCAGGGCGAAAAACTCCCGCACCTGTTCCGGCTTCACCTCGATAAAACCGGCGATCATGAATGCGGCGGTAGTGACCAGCGGAATGATCGCCAGAAGCAGCGCATAGGCGAGCGCCGAACTGCGGGTGATGCTGTTGTTAAGGGAGTACTCCGATAAAACGACCCGCCAGAAGATGAAAAAACGCGTTGCCCCGTACCAGAAGCGGCTTTTCTGGCGCCTGAGGTTCATCAACGCATCCCCCGGATTATGCCAGATGTCTCTGAAGTAGCTGCGGGAAAAAAGGTACTTAGACTCCATTGATCGCTCTCCGCCGGATCGGGACTATCGTATAAACATATCATTGGGAATGGAATTTTGAAAGGTCTCTCACTCTGCCGGCAAGCCCCCTCTCGGCCGACGCCCCCTTTTCCGTCCCCCGTTGGGGGACGGTCGAAAAGGAGCAACGAATCAGGGGGCAATAAAGGCGAGAAATAAAGGCAATTGCAGATATACTTCATCACTGCCGGGCGGCTTCATGATTCTCACGGTATGGGAATCGCTTTCATCCCTATTATATTTTATATTTTATTCTTACCGAGGAGTCCGATTAGATGCAGCAGGGTCTGTTCGAGAGTTTGACCGGCCATTTTCTGGACAATACGCCGATCGATGCGGTCCCGATAAAAAACCGCCGGATTATCTCGCTCATGGACCACCTCAACCGTCTTTTCAACACCCGGGAAGGCAGCCTGACGCATCTGAAAGATTACGGTCTGCCCGATATTTCGGAAATCTACCGCAAAATGCCGCACGGTATCGAGGAACTGCAGGAAGCCATCAAACGGGCGGTTGAGACCTACGAACCGCGGATGCAGCGGATCAAGGTTGTTCCGCGCGACGCCGAGGGTGATAAATTCAAGCTCGTTTTCATCATTTCAGGCGAACTCAAAGGCGGCGGGATGGTGCGGTTCCAGACCACCTTCACCAGTATGGGGAACTCCTCCATCGCGCCGTGGAAAAAACCGGAATAGACAGGTGAAAAAGCATGATTGAGAAATACTACGAGGAGGAACTGCGGTATCTGTACGACTCGGGAAAAGAGTTCGCCCGCGCCCACCCCGACCG
>JAFGNB010000325.1 GCA_016927235.1 Chitinispirillaceae bacterium | reverse complement strand
CGTTTGCGGTGATCGTGTCGCCGGATGCCAGGACAACCAGACGTTCGATGACCGCTTCGAGTTCGCGGACATTTCCCGGCCATGCATAATCTTGAAGACAATGGAGCACCGGCGGCTCGATGTTTTTCTTTTTCCCACGGCGCGAAAGAAACAGATCGATGAGTGGAGCGATGTCGCTGCGGTGTTGACGCAGAGGGGGGATTGTTATCGGGATGATGTTGAGCCGGTAAAAGAGGTCTTCACGGAATGTCTCTTTGCGGACGCACTCCTCAAGATTTTTATTGGTGGCGGCGATAAACCGGACATTGATCGCTACGGCGGCGGTGGCGCCTAGGCGCCGGATCTCCTTTTCCTGAATCACCCGGAGCAGCTTTGCCTGGAGCGGGAGCGACATGTCGGCGACTTCGTCAAGGAAAACCGTACTTCCGTCCGCGGCCTCAAGAATGCCCTCCTTACGGGTCATTGCACCGGTAAACGCCCCCTTCTCATACCCGAACAGCTCAGATTCCAGCAGGGTGTCGGGAAACGCCGCACAGTTGATGCATTGTATCGGCCGCTCTTTGCGCGGGCTGCAGTAATGAATCAGTTGCGCGATACGCTCCTTCCCGGTGCCGGATTCGCCTCGAATGAGAACCGTCGCATCGCTTGACGCCACCTTTTCGGCGGTGGCGATGATGGAGCGCATCTCCTCCGATTCGGCGACGATTCCCCGTTGCGCTTGCTGCTGCAAACAATCACCGAGCTGCCTGACGGATGTGCGGAGACGGTATTTCTCCAACGCCCGCTTGACGACAAGAAGAAGTTCGTCGTGTTCCACCGGTTTTGTCAGATAGTCGTACGCCCCCATTTTCATAGCTTTTACCGCAGTGTCAACGGTCCCGAATGCGGTCATGACGATTATTTCCGGGTGCCGCACCTCATTGAAGTCAATGGTGCCTAAAAGTTCAATCCCGCTCTTTCCGGGCATTTTAAGGTCGGTGATGACCAGTTCGATTCCACCGTTTGAGAGAAGGTCGAGCGCCGCATCCACGCTCTGCGCATCCTCAACAGCATACCCCTCTTCGGAAAGGATTTTTACGATCAGCTTCCGCTGATTGATATCGTCATCGACTATCAACAGTTTTTTCACTTGTACTCCCGGGAAGCATTATAATGAAAACGGCACCCCCCTCCGGATGATTCTCGGCCCGTATCGTTCCGCCGTGTTCCTCGACGACCCTTCGTGCAAGCGTCAACCCTAGACCGGTCCCGCCCGAACGCATCGACACATACGGTTCGAAAATCTTTCCGTGTATTTCCGGGTCGATACCCGGTCCGGTATCCCGAATGCGTATAACTGCGGTTTCCTTTTCACATGCACCCTCGATGAAAATCCTTCCGCCCATACGGGAAATATCGATTGCATTGGTCAGCAGGTTCAGAAGAACGAGACGCATTTGCTCAATATCGGCTAAGCAGCGAAAGCCTTCCCGTATATCGATGGAAAATACAATTTCCTTTGCCCGGAGTTGCTGCTTGATGATCATCTCGATCTGATCGACGAGCTCCCGGAGAAAAAAAGAGGTTATTTTCAGTTTCAACGGTCTGCCGATCGCAAGAAAATCATTGACCATCCTGTTGAGGTGGCGTACCTGAGCTCTCAGTTCGTCGATCAGATTTAAATATTCCTCATGAAGGTGCTCCTCGGCAGGTTTGAACTTGCCGGCAAGTCTTCCGGCGGTAAGATTGATGAAATTGAGCGGATTGCGGATCTCGTGGGCGAGAATTGCGGCGGTTTCGGAGAGAATGACGTGGCGTTCCATGGTACGCAGCCTTTCTTCATACGTCCGCAGCTCGGCCATTTTTTTAGCCATGACGTTGAATGCGTTCGAAAGCTCGGCATATTCGTTCCTGCCGCTTACCGGAACCGCTGTATCGAAATCGCCGTTCGCCACCCTGCGCGCCGCCGCAACCAGTGCCTGCATCGGTTGCATCAGTCTTCTGATCATATACCACGAGACAAACGCAACCGAAAGAAACAGCATCACAGTGATCAGCGTGTTCCGTTGAAGGAGTTGAATAAACGGTTCATTGACGTCATTAATAATGATCGATGCAAGCACCTGCCCGATGACTTGCTGGTTTTTAACGATGGGGATCGTCATTTCGTATCGGTTCACCGAGTCCTCATCATTAATGGAGGCGGTAAGAGAAGGGTCGCTCAATATGTCAGCCTGCTTTTTTCCTATTTTACGGGAATCGCTGCTGGCGACGATCTCATGCTCTACATTAACAATAGATATTTCGTCGAGCTCGGCGTATCGGCGCACCGCTTCGGTGACGAAACGGGTGAGTGCACCCTTGTCCCGGTCGTTTTCCGAGGCAAGCCGTTGTGTCGCAAAGTGCACGATTTTCGATATGTTTTTCATATCCGAACCGATTTCCACCCTCTGTATTTTCTGTACCTGATAGGTCAACACGGTTCGTATCCCGAACGCCAGTATGAACAGCAGCGCGAAAAGGAGAAAAATTTTTGTCTGGAAACGCATGGGGGATCCTAGAAACATTTTATACACGATGATGCAGCGGGAGTAGCTTTGTTCATTGATGTTATTTCTTTACAATACGTTGCCGTATTGTGTTGCCCCCGCAGGTGACGGAAACGATATAAATACCGCTGTTCATGCCGGCCGTATTCACGGTTACCCTGTCGCCTTTCGCATGCCGGATGCTTATCATGCGGCCGCTAATAGTATATACCGCGACAGCCGACGCATTACCGGAAGGCAGCAATAATTCGGTTAACGATTCATTATTAGACCGACGGTAGGTGATAATGGGTTTTACGACAGGTGGTGATGCAGAAGAGGGGTCTAATTTACCTATACCGGCATACGCGGTCACTATATCGGGAACGTCTTCAGCCGCGTCGACGTTAACCGAATAGGGAGGGGTGAACGAATTGCAGGCTCGGGCCGTATTTTCAGGAGAATTGACATATTTGTTGGGGACGCCGGATTCATTTACAAACGCTTCCGTCGGCGAGTCATCGACGAACCAGTAAATCGATTTGGCGTAATTTAAAAAATAATTTCCTTCAACAAACAGACAGGCCGCGTCGCGCGTGTGGACGCCTTCGCTCGTTGGCGCGTTGGGATCGTTTAAACCGTCATAATAATTGTTGTAGATATGCGCCGTACCGGCCCTGTACGAGGGGGCGCGCGATTTTATATTCTTAAACCAGTTGTGATGATAGGTGATTTTCCTGTCGTAAGAGTCCTTATCGGTCGAAAAACCTATTAGACTGCATTTCCAGTGGTCGTGAATATTGCACCAGGAGATAGTAATGTTTGAGACCTGCTTTTTGAAGTCCAGGATGCCGTCGTATTTATCTTTTTTGGAAGCGGTTTCCGGCAATGTAGGATATTCGTTGTAAAACTCGCAGTGGTCGATCCAGTAATTACTGCCGGTATTACTTGACGTCGTTTCACCGCTGATGATATCGTCGGCGCCCCCGCCGATCATGGTCATTTTAAGGTTTCTGATGATCACGTTGCTCACGTTCTTCATATGAAGACCGATTCCTTTTAAAAACCCTTTATCACCCACCCCTATAATGGTTTTATCATTTGCAACCTCGATAATCGTCCCCGAGGCCTCGAACGTCTGGCCGATTTTTATGATCTTTTTTCCGGACGACCCGGCTTCGGATATCAGTTGCGACAAACTGGTAACGGTAACCTCCGTACCACCGGTTCCTCCGGTGGTTGCAGCGCCGAATCCAACGCAGGAGAAATCAGGGGGTTGAGCATGTATTTGAATTGACGCAAAAAAAACGATTATTAAAAACGCGCTCAATCGGTTTGCCATCGCTTTGGTCATACATACTCCTCGTTGAAGGACGAATCAACTCTATGAAGGGGTAAGTAGTAACTATTTATAATATAATTTGATGCCGTAATTTTGCAGGAATAAATTAAAATAGTGGGTTAACAGAACGGATATCCGTTCTGTGGAAGTCGTCATGATTCTTTTTGAAAAGGGGTTTTGTTCAGCATTTTCTCAGCGGTTCGTGCAACGGCCGCAATCCAGTCTTCTTTGGTAATGCCGGTGCCATTTTTTTGGGTTACCTCGATGTAACCGAAAGAGATACGTTCGCTTGATTGATTATCCCACATTACGAAGGTGGTTTTCAGCTTCAGAGATTTAGCCGGGCCTGCCTTGGAGCCGGTATCCGGGCTGTCGGACGGGGATTGCTTGTCACGCTTTGGGTCTGAGGTAATTTCAATATTCTGCAGGATGATTGCTATATCGGGAATGCCGCCCTGACACCGTAACACCTGGCCGGCCATGGGTATTTTGAAGGCTTTTTCACCATCCCCTGTTTTCACCCATTCCTTCAGTTGTTTATAGTCTATTAAAACAAAGGTGTTCCATACTCGATCGAAAACGGTTCTTTCGGTGATCTCTTTTTTCAGCCGTTCTCTTAAGAAGTCACCGATCAGTAAATTTTTATTGCCTTCGCCGAATACATCCCGGACGCTTTCCTTATAGTAAATGTCTATAAACTCGGTCGGAAGAAGTGCGCAGGTAAGCGGTGTGTTGTTGCGATCAAACGTGAACGATCCGGAATGCCTGATTATTGTAGCGCTGCAGGAAAGTACCGCGTAACATACAAAAATGGAGGGAATAAGACGCGTGTTTTTTTGTGCTTTGAAAGGTATCATACAGTTTCCCAGCGAAATGCGGTTTAACATGCCTACAATAAGTGATGCATCGTGGGAAGGCCTCGAAAACGGGCATCTTTACTGGCGGTCGGGTCGCTGATAAATAACGATCCCCCGAAAAAGATGCTGTTCGGAGGCGCCCCACATCAACGTTCAAACGGATTCACAGGCATATTTAAATTAAATATTTTCAACGGTTCGGGCAATGAAAAACGGTATTTTATATGAAATAGGTGGTTATTCAAAAAATATATTGGATATTTATTACGAAAAATCAGGGAAACATTTATCCGCTTATGATATAATCCGGGAATTCCGGCAAGTTATAGAGGTGTGCGGATAGTGGTTCTACTAACATGACTTCCGGCAAGGAGATACCGGATAGACGGCACTGGAGGGGTGAGGTATGTTGTTTCGTAAGGTCGTTCTTGTATCGCTTCTGGCTTGTAACTGCGCATCAACAAAGACGGAACTTATTTGGAAGCACCATCATGACGGTGTGGATTTGCCAAAAATTATGAATTTAAAGATGAACGGCGCAATAAAGAGGTACTATGTATTTGAAGCGCCGTCAACCAAATATTCTGATTTCGACTATGTGCTTCTCAAGCAGGAAGAGGCTCCGGCGAATACGAAAAACAGGTATATCATCATAAAGGAGTGTCCCAGAGGAAGCCCGTGCGACTCAATGAAGAAATGGATTGATGATGAATACTGTAAAAAGATACAGTACATGACCGAGTATTGTAATAAAGAGCTTGAGGTATTGATTAAGGAGCTTGCCGAAGGCTCTTACATTATATTTTCCGATTCAATAGATAGCAGATATCAGGAGTGTAAAGGTGAGTATAAATATAGGGGATATTATTAACGATTTGTGGCAGTACATTATAGCCTCATATCCTCCATTCCGTAGCGTTGAGGCTTCATGAGACGCTGCATCCCTGGCGGCGCTTACCCGCACTTTGAATATCCGCAGGTCTTGCATACCGCGCAGCCGCCCTCGTTCTCCATTATTCCGCCGCATTCCGGGCATTG
>JAFGNB010000324.1 GCA_016927235.1 Chitinispirillaceae bacterium | reverse complement strand
GGAGGCACGATCTTTCTTGACTGGGGCATGAACCTCACCGGCCGCGGCGGCAGAATGATGGCGGCCGGCAGAATCAACGGCAAGGAGATCCCGCTCTCTTATTTCGATCAGATGGTGAATATGGAACGGCAGCGGTTGCAGGAGGGGGAAAAGGAGCTCTCGCCGCAGCAGTACCGTATGGTGCCGCAGCAGGTATGGGAACGTGAAGTCAACAGGCGGCTCATGAAGGAGGTTTTCGTTAAAATGCGGCTCGACGCTTCGGCGGAGGAGGTGTTTCATTACATCAGAAAGAATCCCCTGCCGGGAATCGATACGGTGTCGGTTTTTCAGACCGATAATAAATTCGACACTTCCAAATACGAGCAGTTTCTCAACGATCCGCAAAATTACGAACAGTACGGCTGGCTGCATGAGGTCGAAGCATATACCGCCACGACGATTGTTCCCGCCCAGAAACTCGAACTGCTGCTCAATGCCGCGGCCGTGCCGAGCCTGTCGGAGGTCGGGTTCCAGTATGTCAAAAAGAACGGACAGGTCGTTTTCGAATATATCAAGGCGGAAGGATCGCGTTTTCCCCCCGATTCCTCGGCGCTTACCGAAGCAAACGTCGCCGCCTACTACGAAGCTCACCGCGATTCGTTCAAGGTGGATGAGCAGGCGGATATTTACTACGTCAAGCTGTCGAAAGCGGCGACTGCCGCCGACGAACAATTCTATCTTCAGGAGATGCTCGAGCTGAAGGAGCGTATCGAAAGTGCGGAAAAACCGCTCGCTGAGGCGTTCGCCGAAGAGGCAGTGATCGAATCGGACGATGAGACGACGGCGGCACAGGGAGGCGATCTCGACTGGTTCGCCCGGGGGGCGATGGTCGGACCTTTCGATACGGCGGCGTTTTCCCTGCCGATAGGCACGATCTCCGAGCCGGTGAGAACATCGTTCGGCCTGCATCTTATTTATGTCGAGGGACGGGAGCAGCGCGACAGCGTGCTCAAGGTTCACGCGCGCCATATTCTCCGTAAAATCACCCCGACCATGGAAACGCTCGATCTGCTTGCCGAGCGTACCGACAGCCTGCGCATTCAAATGCTCGATAAAGGGTTCATCGCCGCGGCGAAGGAAGAAAAAAATATCGTCCTCGATTCCACCGGTCTGTTCGAGAAGGGAGCTTCCATCCCCGGCATAGGGTATCTCTCCGGCGCGGGGCACTTCGCATTCGGTAAATCGGACCTTACGGTTTCGGAACGTCTTGAAAACAACGACGGTTTTTTTCTCCTCGCCGTAAAAAGGAAAAGGCCGAAGGGAGTGCCGCCGCTTGACGACGTAAAGGAGACGATTATTCAGAAACTGCGCGACTCCTCGATGGTCGCATCGGCCGGAAAACACCTGGAAGCGATACGAACGGCACTCTCCGATACGGGATCGCTTGCCGCCTATCAGCAGGTCGACTCAACGGTGATTTCGGGAGTGACCGATACGGTGACGGGCGCCGACTATGTCTCGCAGATCGGTTATTCGTCGCCGGTCGTCGCCTGCGCGCTTGCGCTGCCTCTGGCGACGGTCTCGCCGGTGGTCGAATTCGACGGAAACTGTTTTATCGTCAAGCCGTTATGGAAGAAAGAGGTCGATTCGATCCCCTCATTTGACACGCCGGAAATGCAGGAGATCGCCGCCCAGATCCAGCGGCAGACCGCACAGAGGATATATACGGAATGGTATCTCAATTACAAAAAAAAGGCGAAAATAAAGAGTAATATCAACGATCTTTATTTGGATTGATTGATTCTTTTTCCAATCTTTACCAAAGGAGTTTCTATGACGGAACCGGTGCAGGCCATGAAATCACTGATGATCGAGAACCGGAAGTTCCCGCCTCCGGAAGCGATTAAAGCTAAAGCGCATATAGGCAGCTTCGAGCAGTACGAAAACATGTGGAAGCGTTCCATCAACGAGACGGATGCATTCTGGCTTGAGATGGCGAAGACGCTGTCATGGTACACATCGCCGACGAAGGGGCTGGAATACACCTGGGATACGAAAAAACGGATCATCAAGCACACCTGGTTCGCCGACGGGGAGCTGAACGTCTCTTTCAACTGTCTTGATCGCCACCTGAACACCCCGACCGCCGATAAAGTCGCGATCCTCTGGCAGGGTGAAGCGGAAGACGCAGTCAGAAAGATCACCTACCGGGAGCTGCATGCCGAGGTGTGCAAATTCGCCAACGTGCTCAAATCAAAAGGCATAAAAAAGGGTGACCGTGTCGCCATTTACATGCCCATGATACCGGAATTACCGGTTGCGATGCTTGCCTGTACGCGTATCGGCGCCATTCACTCGATCGTATTCGGCGGATTCAGCGCCGATTCGCTCAAGGGACGCATTACCGATTCGGACTGCAAGACGCTGATTACCACGAATGTATCGGTCCGTGCCGGAAAAATCATCAGGCTCAAGGACATTGCCGATGAAGCCTTGAAAGGGTGCCCGAGCATTGAATCGGTCATTGTCGTGAGAACCAATGAGGAACCCTGTTCGATGGCCGGAGGCCGCGATGTCTGGTATCACGACGAAATGGCGAAGGCCGCTCCGGCCTGCGAACCGGAAAAAATGAACGCCGAGGATGTCCTGTTTATTCTGTACACCTCCGGATCGACCGGAAAGCCCAAAGGCGTCGTTCATACGACCGGCGGATACCTGCTGCATTGCACGATCAGTCACAAATACATTTTCGATATCCATGAAAACGATATTTACTGGTGCACCGCCGACATCGGGTGGGTCACCGGCCACAGCTATATCGTTTACGGCCCGCTTGCCAACGGCGCCACGTCGCTGATGTTCGAGGGCGTTCCCACCTATCCGGATGCCGGCAGGTTCTGGAAGATCGTTGACAAATTCAATGTCACCGTTTTCTATACGGCGCCCACGGCCATACGCGCGCTCATGCGCCTCGGCACCGAATGGCCCGAGAAGTACAGCTTGAAATCGTTACGCATTCTCGGCACGGTCGGAGAGCCGATCAATCCGGAGGCGTGGATATGGTACCATGAAAATATCGGCCGTAAAAACTGCCCGATCGTCGATACCTGGTGGCAGACCGAAACCGGCGGTATCCTCATCAATCCGTTGCCGGGAGCTCATACCCTCAAACCGGGAAGCGCCAACCGTCCCTTCTTCGGCGTCGATCCCGTTGTTCTGCGCGACGACGGCGCCGAATGCGGCCGCAACGAGGGCGGCAAGCTCTGCATCCGCAGGCCGTGGCCCGGTATGATGCGGACCACCTGGGGGGATCACGACCGTTTTATCGACACCTATTTCACCATGTACAACGACCTTTACTTTACCGGCGACGGTTGCCGCGTGGATGAAGACGGTGACTTCTGGCTCATGGGCCGTATCGACGACGTCGTTAATGTCTCGGGGCACCGTATCGGCACCGCCGAAGTCGAGAGCGCCCTTGTCAGTCACGACAAGGTCGCCGAGGCGGCCGTGGCGCCTATGCCCCATGAAATCAAGGGACAGGGCCTCTATGCCTTCGTGACGCTTGTCGATGGGGTGCAGGAGAGCGACGAACTGAAAAAGGAACTGGCGGGGCATGTCAGAAAAGAGATCGGCCCGATCGCCGTTCCCGATAAAATTCAGTTCGCCCCCGGTCTGCCCAAGACCCGTTCGGGAAAGATCATGCGTCGTATTCTCCGTAAAATAGCTGAAAACGATATCGGCAATCTCGGCGATACCACGACGCTCGCCGATCCGAGTGTCGTCGACAGTCTCGTCAAGGGCAGGCAGTGATCATCAAGGCCCCGCAAAAAGCGGGGCCTTTTTCTTACCATCCATGTGCTACCAAGGCATATTCACTAGGGTGAAGGAGTTATTATGGCGGAACAGAAAGTGATGAATCGATGGCTGGTGGTGATCGGGGCGATACTGATCCAGCTCTGTCTGGGGGCGATTTACGCCTGGTCGGCGTTCACGGGAAAATTGAACGCACTCGACGGAGATTTTCAATTCTCCAAAACGCAGACCCAGATCATTTTTTCGGTGGGGCTGGCGACGTTTGCGGTAGTTATGGCACTCATCGCGGGAAAATGGCAGGCGAAGGCGGGTCCCAGGAAGGTCGCGATGACCGGCGGGATCGTCCTCGGAGCGGGCTATATTCTTGCGGGTCTGGCCGGGACGAATTTCTGGGGAATACTGTTCGGCGTCGGTATTTTGGGCGGGGCGGGAATCGGTCTCGGATACGTATGCCCGATCGCCGCGTGCGTCAAATGGTTCCCCGACAAGAAAGGCCTGATTACCGGACTGGCGGTCGCCGGTTTCGGCTTCGGGGCGCTTATTTGGATCAAATTGACGAGCGGATTCGTGTTCGGGCCGATCAACCTTACTCCCGGTTGGAAAGGACTTTACGGCGCGGGCATGAATGTCAATCAGGTATTCATGCTTTACGGCGTGCTGTTCGCCGTTCTGGTGCTGATCGGCGCGGTACTTCTCAAAAATCCGCCCGAGGGATGGAAACCCGCAGGATGGACGCCGCCGACCGGCGCCGCGGCCGCGACGAGCGGACAGGCGAATTTCACCACCGGACAGATGGTAAAAACACTACAGTACTGGAGCCTCTTCCTTATTTTCATGATCGGCGCCACGGCCGGGCTCATGGTTATCGGCGTTATCGGTCTTTTCGGAAAGGATGCCCTTACCGCCAACGGCGTCGAGGCCGTAAAAGCGGCAATCATCACCGGAACCGCGATGGGACTTTTTTATGCCCTGATGAACGGACTGGGCAGAATCATCTGGGGGTCGGTATCCGATAAACTCGGAAGAAAGAATTCCATAGTCCTCATGAGCTTTCTGCAGGGAATCATGATGATCCTCTTTTTCTTTATCGGCGGCAAGGAGTGGGGGCTCTATATCAGTGCGGCGATTATCGGTTTCAATTTCGGCGGAAACTTCGCTCTGTTCCCGGCTGCAACTGCGGATTACTTCGGCAATAAAAATGTCGGTACCAATTATCCATGGGTATTTATGGCATACGGTGTGGGCGGAATTATCGGACCTATTCTGGGCGGGAGAATGGGTGACCTGAAGGTCTGGTCAATGGCATTCATCCCCGCGGGAATCGCCTGCATCATTGCGGCGATCATCGGCATCACGCTTAAACAGCCGAAGGCCGTTTCCTGAAGACCGCCTGCTCATGAACAGCAGGGCTGCAGCGGCGATCAATTTTCTTTTCGAAGGGAACCGGCGCTTTGCCGGCTCCCTTCTTATCCATCCTCACCAAGACCGCCAGCGCAGGACCAAATGTCTGCAGGGGCAGCAGCCCCTCGCCGCACTTCTCGGCTGCGCCGATTCACGGGTGCCGCCAGAAGTGCTTTTCGATTGCGGCATCGGCGATCTGTTTGTCGTGCGTACGGCGGGAACGGTCATTGACAATGCGGTAATCGCCAGTCTCGAATACGCCGTCGACCACCTCCATGTGCCGTTAATCATGGTGCTGGGGCACACTGCATGCGGAGCCGTCACTGCGGCGCTCGAAGGTGCCACGCCTCCGGGAGCGCTCGGGAGGTTGCTTGATGGGATACGGAACATGTGCGGTAGTGCGGGAGAATCTGCAACAGAGGGCGTTGATGCCGTGGTGAGAAGGTATACGGTACATATCGCCGATTCGTTACGGACAGCCGGCACAATGGTGCGGGCTGCGGTTGAGCGCGACGGGTGCGCCGTCGTTCCGGCCTGTTATTCCTTGACCGAAGGCACGGTCGAGCTGCTGGAGCATCACGCGGCGATGCCGTGAACCGGAAATACCTTCTCCCTGACGACCCCTACAACCTTCTCCAGCTGTTCGTCAATCGACCGTTTCTCCCCGCCGCGCGTGTAGACGCGCATATCGCGCAGCCCTCCGCTCACCTCGGTAGTGCCGAGAAATACCCCCCCCATCCCGATCGTCAGATCCGATTCCGGTTCAACGCCGCAGAGCACCTGCCAGGCAAGCGCCCAACCGCGGGCGGTCGCTTCGGGATGGTAACCTCCTCCTCCGACAGCAAGAATCGGTATGGCGCTGTCACGCAAAAGAGGCAGTGTGTCGGCAATGGCGTTGTTGGTCATGTTCAAATGGGTAAGCGGGTCGACGGCGAGAATGTCCATGCCTATTTCAAGAACGATAGAATCGGGACGGTAGGCGCTTATCAGCGGCGGAACCACCGCCCGGAAGGTCCTTGTAAAGGCGTCGTCGTCGGTGCCCGCCGGAAGGGGTACGTTGACATTGTAGCCTTCCCCCGCTCCCTCGCCGATCTCGTCTTCGAAACCGCCCCAGGGAAAGAGCGTACGTCCGCTCTCGTGAAATGAGACGGTCAAGACACGCGGGTCGTCGTAGAATGCGGCCTGCGTTCCGTTGCCGTGATGCGCGTCGAGATCGAGACAGAAGATCCGTCTTCCGGACGCCAGGAGCCTCTTGCAGGCAAGAACCACGTCGTTGATATAACAGAATCCCCCCGCCCGGTCGGAGAAGGCGTGGTGATACCCGCCCGACGGGTTGAAACAGCAGGGGGTTTCCCCCGCCAGCAGAAGTTCGGCGGCTCTGATACTTCCTCCGGCCGCAAGTACCGCGTAGGGGTAGAGGTCGGGGAAGACGGGACAGTCGTCGGTTCCCACGCCGAAGAAGAGATCGCCGGCCCGCAGATCTCCCCCGGAAATCCGCTGCAGCATCTCCAGATACGCCTCGGTATGGAAGGAGCGAAGCTCCGTTTCGGTTGCACGCCTCGGCGGTTCCTCGCGGAAAAAGGAGTCGCCGGCGGTTCGGAGAATGCTCCGCGTTTCCGTCGCACGCTCGGTCTTAAACGGACAGCCGGCGGGATAGTGACGGGACGCTATTTCCGAAGAGTAAATAAAAACGGGCGACGAGGATTGCATGGATTCTCCCGGACGACGATGGTAAAATAATATACATTCTCGATGAGTGGTTTATGACGGTTACCGCAGGGCGCTCCGAAACAGGTGTCATCGATAAATCTACCTTTCTGCCGTTGCGGAATGCGTGGAAAAAGGAGGGAATGCGTTTTTTAACAAATAATACAGCCGCGAAAGAACCTTCTTTCAATCCACGATCTGCTGGATGTATTTTTACATGTTTTTATCAATGCCGAAAAAGGAGTGGACCGACGGAAAAGGAGATGCCCGATGAGCTTTGACAAACTGCTTCGCCCTTCCTCGATAGCGGTCGTCGGTGCATCGACCAAGGGCGGCAAAGTGGGAAACAGTGTGCTGGTCAATATTCTGGAGGGCGGATTTTCCGGCGAGGTCTTTCCCGTGAACCCGAAGGCCGGCGTCGTCGAGGGGAGAAAATGTTATTCGACGCTTGAAGCGATTCCGGCGACCGTGGATCTGGCGGTGATCGCAGTCAAGCGCGATCAGGTACTGTCGGTTCTGCGTGAATGCGGCAGGAAGGGCGTCCATGCGGTCATCGTCATTACCGCCGGATTCGGTGAAACGGGCGACGAGGGGAGAAAGCTCCAGCAGGAGATCATGCAGGTCGTCAGGCAGTATAAAATGACCATGATGGGGCCCAACTGCCTCGGTCTGATCAACCCGTGGCATAAACTGAACGCCTCGTTCGGACAAAAGCTCGACGAGCCGGGGCCGGTTGCGCTCATTTCCCAGTCGGGAGCACTGATTACCGCCATTCAGGATGTGGCGGCCAGCGAAAGAATCGGTTTTTCGGTGCTCGCTTCATTGGGAAACAAGGCTTCTCTTGATGAGGTCGCGTTTCTCCAGAACCTCCAGAAGGATGTCAACAGCAAGGTCATTGCCGCGTATCTCGAAGACATATCCCGCGGCCAGGAGTTCATGCGCGTCGCCGAACAGGTCAATAAGAAAAAACCGGTGATCGTCCTGAAAAGCGGCCGCACCTCCGCGGGGGCGAAAGCCGCATCATCGCATACCGGAAGCCTTGCCGGTTCGGACAGCGCCTACAGCAGCGCTTTTCAACGCAGCGGCGTCATCCGGGCCGAATCGATCGAACACCTCTTCGACATCGCCACGGCGCTTGCCTACCAGCCGCTCCCCGGGGGCGACCGTGTGGCGGTGGTCACCAATGCGGGCGGACCGGGGATCATGATGACCGACGCGCTTGAAATGGCCGGTCTGAGCATGGCAAAACCAACCGATTCCACAAAAGAGAAACTTCATGCGCTATTGCCGCCCGCCGCATCGGTATGTAACCCGATCGATGTACTCGGCGACGCCACGGGGGAGCTTTACGGAAGAACGGTTGAGGTGCTGCTGGACTGTGAGGAAATCGACAGCCTTATCGTCATCCTGACCCCGCAGAAAATGACCGACGCCGCCGGTACGGCGCGGGCGGTCGCCGCCGCGGCGTCGAAGAACGAAAAACCGGTATTCTGTTGTTTCATGGGAGCCCGCATCGTGGCGGAGGGCGTTGCCCTCTTGCGGGAAAAACGGATTCCGCAGTATTCCGTTCCCGAACGCGCCGCCCGCGCGATGCGCGAGATGGTGGCCTACAGCCGCTACAAGGCCCGTCCGCTGCGGGTGGTCGACCGTTTCGCCGTCAATAAAATACCGGTTATCAAGATCATCAAGGCGAGCCTGGGTCGCGGGATGTACGAAATCGGCGAAGCCGACGCAAAGACGATCCTCGAAGCGTACAATTTCATCGTTCCTCCGGGTATGGTCGCCTCGAGCGTCGAGGACGCGGTCCGTTTCGCCGGCGAGGTGGGGTATCCGGTCGCCATGAAAATAGCAAGCCCCGATATTCTTCACAAATCGGATGTCGGCGGCGTCAAGATCGGACTGGCCAATGCGCAGGCGGTGGAAGATGCGTTCGAGCTGATGATGCTGCGCATTAAGCGCCGCCGTCCCGATGCGGAGCTTCGCGGCGTTCTCATCGAGAAGATGATCACGGGCGGCAGGGAGGTGATCCTCGGCATGAAGAAAGATCCGCAGTTCGGACCGGTCCTCATGTACGGGCTGGGCGGCATTTTCGTCGAGGTGCTCAAGGACGTCGCGTTCGGACTTGCTCCCATCACCGAAGAGGAGTGTTATACGATCATCGAGAACACCCGCTCGTACAGGCTGCTGAGCGGCGCGCGCGGAGAAAAGCCGGTCGATGTGTCGCTGATCGTCGCGAACCTGCAGTATCTTTCGCAACTGGTGATCGACTTTCCCGAAATCGACGAGGTCGACATCAATCCCCTCAAAGTAGGCCAGACGGGCGATAATGCCTGCGTCGTCGATGCGCGGATCATTCTTTCAAAGGAGGCGTAAGCAATGCCGGCATGGCAGGAGTTATACGAACGGAAAAAAATGACGGCCAAGAGCGCCGTCGGTAAAATCAAGGCGGGGGACCGGATTTTCGTCGGCACCGGATGCGGGCAGCCGCAGCTTCTGGTCGACGAACTGGTGAGCGACGACAACAACATCGTCGACGCCGAGATATACCATCTCCTCACCCAGGGAGAAGCGCCCTATATCGCCGAGCGGTACGCACGGAAATTCCGCACGGCGAGTTTTTTCGTCGCTTCCAACGTGCGCGAGGCCATTGCCGGCGGCCGTGGCGATTATATCCCCATGTTTCTTTCCGATATTCCTTCACTGTTCAAGTCAGGCAAACTTCCCATCGACGTGGCGCTGATCCAGACGAGCGCTCCCGACCGCAACGGACAGCTGAGCCTCGGCATTTCGGTCGATATCGTCAAGGCGGCGGCGGAGAACAGTCTTACCATCATAGCCGAGGTCAATGAAAAAATGCCGCGCACGTTCGGCGAATCGACCATTTCGCTCGAGCTGGTCGATGCGGTCGTCCAGAGCGACCGGGATCTGCTCGAATTCAGTCTGCCGAAGGCGGATCCGGTGGTCGATGCGATCGCGCGCAATATCGTCACGCTGGTCGAGGACGGCGCGACGCTCGAAGTGGGCATCGGCAACATTCCGCAGGCGGTTCTCAATTACCTCAGCGGCAAGCACGACCTCGGCATCCATACCGAAATGTTCAATGACGCCGTCATTCCCCTGGTCGAGTCGGGGGTCATCAACGGCTCGCGGAAAACCATCAACCGCGGGAAAATAACCGCCTCGTTCTGCCTGGGCACCCGTAAACTCTACGATTACATTCATGAAAATCCGCTCTTCGAGTTCCGTCCGTCCGAATATGTCAATGATCCGTTCGTGATAAGCCAGCACCGCAAGATGACGGCGATCAACGTGGCGATCGAGGTCGACATGACCGGTCAGGTCTGCTCCGATTCGATCGGCTACAATTTCTACAGCGGGGTGGGCGGTCAGGTCGATTTCAACCGCGGCGCCGCGCGTGCTCTTGACGGCAAGGCAATCATCGCCCTTCCCTCCACCGCCCGCGAGGGAACCATCTCCCGCATCGTCCCGAAACTTACCGAAGGGGCGGGGGTGGTATTGAGCCGCGCCGACGTCCGCTACGTGGTGACCGAATACGGTATCGCCGACCTTTTCGGAAAAAACATCCGGGAGCGGGTGCTGTCGCTCGCCGAAATCGCCCATCCCGACTACCGCAACGAGATCCTCAAAGAGGCGAAAAACCGCAGGTACGTTTTTCAGCACCAGAAGGAGCTGCCGACCGCCGGCATCCAGTACCCCCGCGAATCTGAAACAACGCGCATCCTGGCCGACGGTTCGGAACTCTTCATCAGGCCGATCAAACCGAGCGACGAGACGGCGCTGCGCGACATGTTCTACGATCTTTCCGAGAAGTCAATAGCTTTCCGCTTCTTCCAGCCGGTCAAGTCGTTTCCCCATAAATTCATCCAGGACTTCACCACCATCGATTTTTCAAAGGACATGGCCATCGTCGCTCTTGTCAAAGACCTCGGGGGCGACCAGATCGCCGGGGTTGCCCATTTCTATCTCAACCCGGCGACGCACCACGCGGAGGTGTCGTTTCTGGTCCGCGACGACTGGCAGGCGAAGGGACTCGGCACCATCCTCCTCGATATCCTTACCGACATTGCGCGTAAACGGGGCATACAGGGATTCGAGGCGCGGGTGCTTGCCAACAACCAGCTCATGCTGGCGGTTTTCTACAACAGCGGATACAAGGTGACGACCAAACGCGAGGAGGACACCTACCTTATCTCCTATGCGTTCAAGGATAGGGTATGAACATGCATACCTTCTGGCTCTGTTTCGTTCCGCTCTTCATCGCCGCCGATTCGATCGGCGCCCTGCCGGTCTTCATCGCGATTACCGAAAGGGTCAAACGGCACGAACTCCCGAAACTGATCGTTATTTCAGGGATCACGGCAAGCCTCGTCGGCCTGCTGTTCGTTTTCATCGGTGAATGGATTCTCCGGCTGATGGGCATCACGGTCGCCGATTTCATGGTGGCCGGCGGCTCGATGCTTTTCGTGATTTCACTGGGCGACCTGGTGACCTTCGAAAAAGCGACGCGCCGCCTTCATGCCGAGGAGATCGGTCCGGTGCCGGTGGGAGTGCCGCTGATCGTCGGCCCGGGAGTGCTCACCACGGTGATGTTGCTTGTCAAGGAGTACGGCTTCGTGATGACCACCGCGGCACTTATCGCCAATGTTATCGCCGCCTGCATCATATTCTCCTCCCACGGCATTATCATCAGGCTGGTCGGGAAAAACGGAACGAAGATCATTTCGAAGGTCGCGAGCCTGTTTCTTGCGGCGATCGCCGTCATGATCGTCCGCAAGGGGATTTTCATCATTCTGCAACGCTGAAGGACGGCGGTCGTATCGCCGCCGTTATTGATCGGTGAGCCGTTCATGAACCCGTCCCCCGAAAAAATCCGGCAGTCGCTCTTCGCTCTGAGGACCAAAGGCATCAAATACGACCTTGAGAGGATCGCTGCGGCCGCCGACCGGGCCGGCAATCCCCACAGTGCATATCAATCAATCCATGTGGCCGGCACCAACGGGAAGGGATCGACCTGCGCTTACCTCGAATCGGTGCTGCGGGCCGCCGGCGTTACCACCGGTCTCTTTACTTCACCCCACCTCGTTGCGTTCGAGGAGCGTTTCAGGGTAAACGGCGAGATGGTCGCCGAGAAAGAGTGGGTTGACGTCTACCATACGCAGCGATCCGTCATCGAGTCGTTCAACCTCACGTTCTTCGAAGCGACCATGCTCATCGCGAGCGAGATCTTCCGGCGCCGCGGCGTCGGGTGGGCGGTGTTCGAAACCGGCATGGGCGGAAGGCTCGATGCGACCAATATCCTTCGGCCGCGTCTCTGCGTCATTACCCGCCTCGCCATGGACCACCGGGAGTATCTGGGGGACAGCCTCGCGGCGATAGCGCTCGAAAAACTCGGCATTGTCAAGCAGCGGACGCCGCTCGTCATCGCCGGCCAGCTCGATCCCGGACTGCTCCGTCTGGTCGAGGAACGGTGCCGGCAAGAAAAAGCCCCCTGCACCGTTGTCGCGCAGACCGGCGCATCGCCTGTCGAATCGACTCCGCAGGGAACCGCCTTCTCTTGCGACGGAATACCGTATACCACCATGCTGGCCGGAAGGTTTCAAATCGTCAATGCGCTCTGTGCCATCGAGGCAATCCGGCAATCGGGGCTCGCCGTCGACGGGAGTACTATGCAGAAGGGAATCGCGGGCGCCTTCCTTCCCGCGCGGTTCCAGCGGCTCGCGGTACGCGGCAGAACGCTCGTCCTCGACGTGGCGCACAACCCCGATGCAACGGCGGCCCTCTGCGAAACCCTGCAGGGCCGTTTCTCCGGACGGTCAATCTGCCTTGTCGTCGGAATCATGGCGGACAAAGAGTATCCCTCAATGATCGCGCTCTATGCCGCGATTGCACGCCATATCATCCTCACACGGCCGAAAACCGACCGCGCGGCATTGGCGGAAACGCTGGCCGCCCGCCTGCCGGAAAAACAGCGGACGGTCTGTCCCGATGTTGGCGAAGCAGTCGAAACGGCGCTGCATCGAACGGAGGAGGTCGTTTGCATTACCGGGTCGTTTTATACGGTTGGGGAGGCGATGGTGAAACTGAAATCGATGGGACTGACGGAATAAAGCTTACTTATCTGGAAATGCTCGTCATGGCTTATTGAGAACACAAATTTGCCGTGCCCCGACCGTGAGGGAGGGGGCAGGTTATGGGCCATGCAGCTTTATCGATTTACAACAAACTGCCGGGCGAACGCCCCCTCCGCACTTTTCAGCGAAAAGATGTAGCCGCTGCTCGACAGCGGCATATCGCGGGTGTCGATGCGCACCGTATGGCCGCCCGCCTCGCGATACCCTTCCGTCAGGGTTCTCACCAGCCTGCCGGTCAGGTCGTGAAGGGAGAGGAGGACGGAGCCGGAGCGGGCGAGCCGGAAATTGACGGTTGCCGAATTCCCCGATTGCACCACGCAAAACGGTTGAAGCATATCGTTCTGCACGAAGGCCTGCGGGCGGGTGCCGACCTTCTTGCTGATGGTCATGCCGATGAGATGGATGTCGTCGAGCCATATTTCTCCCGACTCGCCGCTCTCCCCCTGTATCTGCCATTGAATCTTTGGTACTCGCTTGAGATCCAGATCCACTGCTTCTGCCCACTTCGGCTGCACGAAGTCATCTTTCCAGGAAAGGCTGATCTCTTTCCAGCTCGTGCTTGCAGGCAATGTATAACTGTAACTTGCGCCCAACTCGGTCACCGCCTCCGACTCGCATTTGATCGCGCAGGTGTCGCCTTGACCAAAGGTACCTTTATACGCAAAGCTGATGCCCGTGGACGAGCTGATATCCAGGGGCGTCGAATCCGGCTTCATCTCGAATCCGAAGCCGACGAAGGGGTCGTACTCGAAATTGCCTTTGTCAAGCGTATACGTGACCTTGACCGCATATTTCGAACCGTTGTACCCCCCGCTGGTCATGGTCAATTGTTTCGTTCCCTTGGCCGTCACCGGGGTGACGGTTGATTTCCCCTCATCCTTAACATCCGTATAGGTAAACCATTCCGATCCCATGTTGGTGATGCCGTCGTTGTCTTCGCAGTCGTCGACCAGGTCCCCGCCGCTCGCATCCAGGAAATTGGCGAGGATGGTCATATCGTAAGCGACTTTAACGGTCGTACTCGCGTTCGTTCCATCGAAATCCCCGCTCCAGCCGGTGAACGTGTAGCGATTTTCGTCGGCGCTTTTTGCGGTGATCGTCACCGATTCGCCGATGGAGTAGCTGCTCTTCTGCGGGGAGACCGATACCGACCCCGCGCTGGGGGGATTGGCGCTGACCGTGAGTGTGGCGGAGGACTTCGGCGTGGCGGTCGTGAGATCGGGCATATTGCCGGTAAGAAGGAGCATCGAGAGCAGTTCGAGGCACTCGTTATAGTAGTTGTCGTCACTTCCCCCGAAGGCGCGCAGACGCGTATAAGCTTTGTCAATCCACTCCCGGTATCCCGAGCTTACCATCCCGGCAACGGCCATGGGGCCGAGATAGGTGGGGATGTTGTCTTCACTGCCTTCGGCATCGAAATTGATGGAGCCGTCGAGGTTATACATCTGCCCGATTTTCGACGGGTCATTGTTGGTGATGCTCTTGAACGAATTTACTACTTTGCTGCAAAGCGATAAAGCATCGTTATGGTTGTACCATACGTATGCCCAGCCCAGACGCCACGGGGTGCGGCAGGCGTCGAAACCGTAGAGTGTCGGATTAGCACCGGTACCACCGCCGGCATTGCCGCTTGCATCACACCAGTTCGGCCAGAGACTTGCGCTGCTCTTATTCTGGGCATTTTTCAAAAGCGTATAGCAGTTGGACTGGACTGCGCTCCAGGAGTTATCACCCATATTGGTAAATAACTGTGTCGCTGCCGTGCTCATGTAGGAGGGATTGAGGGCGTCCCATGCGTCACCCCCAACCAAGATGTTGTTTTTAACTTCATGGGATTTAATTCTGCCGATTAAGTCTGTTGCAGCACCTCCATAACCACTGCCCGGCCACTGCTTATCCGCCATAACCAGTGCAATGGCAGCATCAAGATCAGCATCGGTTGCAGCGCCGGTACCAGGAGTATTGGAGCTGAACCCCTCGATTTTCCAGTTCATCAAACCATTACCGTCCCGGTGATTTTGATAATATTTCCATAATTTGTCGAATTTAGGTTTTGTATTGTTTTGGTCATTATCCATGTATACCATGATGATCATCCCATAGCCGATACCTTCACTGACGGTATTTTGATCTTCATCAAACTTGATTCTGGCCTGATCTCCACCCGGTTGTTCATCATAATACCCCTGCAGCCATACCTCATACACCGTCTGCACATGCTTCGGACTTACTCCCGTAGGCATAATCCCATACTTATATTTCGCCTGTTGAGGGAAGGGAAATTTCGGCGCTGAATGGCTGTTCACAAAGCAGGCCAGCAGGAGAAGGGATGTTCCAAGAATTTTTTTCATGATGATTCCTCCGGATTTTTTAAATGATTGAATTTCTATTTTAAGAATAAATGATTTTTTTCATCCCATTTTCGTCGAGATGCACGGTTGTGCGTCTCTTTAATGAAGGGATTTTATAAATATGATCCTTATTTACCCGATTAATCTCCCTGATTCCTATCTTCTCCACCTGAACGATAAATATATATAGGAAAAAAAGATAAATCTGTAATTTATGTGGGAAAATAATACCGGGAGGTTCGGTTGGGCGTCCGGTTTCAATTAAAATTGCCGTAATTGTAGAGACGCCATGCCATGGCGTCTCTCCGGGGTGGCGGGTCTGCCGTTATTGTAGAGACGCACGGCCGTGCGTCTCTACAATAACGGGTGGTTGGGTGGCGGTAGAGACGTAGCGCGCTACGTCTCTACAATAATGTCGGACCGGGTGATAACATTGGTGGTTCCCAATTCACGGCATACGAACATACCACGGCGACCGGCGCCTATCGTGATGTTTTATCGCATCATTCAATTCATCGTCGATTTCCCAGTTTGCCGGGTTATTGCGGATGTAGTGCCGCACCAGAAACAATTCCTTTTCATTGCGGATGATGTGGTCGTGGAAACGGGGTTGGAAAACATGCGCGCCGGGTGTCCCCAGTAATTTGTTGACACGTCGGGTTATTGCTGATTTGAATGACCGCATAATCGTTGACAATGATGCCGGCGCTGGGGATATCTCCGACATTGTGATTCGAACCGGTTTCTTAGCGACAGGGGCGTTGGTCCCGAGAATATTCGCACAACCATTATAATCGTTTAAATCACCTGTAGAGACGTAGCGCGCTACGTCTCTACCATACCCATTCCTACAACCATTTCCTTTCTCATGTTTCCATTTACCATCAGGACAACCGTTATCCAATAACCGGATTATCCCGTGAATATGGTTGGGCATTACGGTGAATTCATCCAGAACAATCGTATCGCGTATCCTCCCGGTTGTATGCCATTCTTCATATACAATTTTACCGCAATCATTTAATCGCATTTTCCCATCGACGATTTCCCCGAAAAAATGGACCCGATTGCGGGTACAGGCCGTAATGAAATAATACCCCGGCGAGGAGTAATCCCACCCGGCAAGACGTGATGATCCGACGCGGTATGTGTTGCGGAACAACATGGTACGGAATTATCCGTTCGAACGGTAAACGGTTAAAATGGCAATTGTCGATCATTGATATCCATACGTTGCCCCCGTGGTTTCCTATTGTAGAGACGCACGGCCGTGCGTCTCTACAAAATGAAAACAACACAACGAACAAATCCCTCAGATCAATCACCCAGATTTACGGAATTGACAATGATCATTTTCTTAATGCCGCCGTTTACCCGGTAATTGCCGTTGACCGGCAGATGGTGGAGACGCACGGCCGTGCGTCTCTACGGTGGGCAAGGGCGCCTGCCAGGCACAAACAATTGCCCGTTGTTATTTTGTGGGAGGCATTATTCTTTTAGGCGTGGTTATATTGGTTTTCGTTGCATCGCCGAGTTGAAAACACCCCGGGAAAACCTCAACGCTACAGACGAAATCCTTGGCAGGCACGGCGTTAAAAATCTGCTTAAAACGGAGCTGTTGTCAAAGGGGCAGAAAACATTCAAACAACAAGGTAAAGGGCGGCCGTCGAAAGAAACCGTTTATGCAACGCTTACCCACACCGTGTATACAATCGCCTTGCGTCGGGACCGAGAAGCGGTACATCAAAATACACGGCTTGATGAACCCCTCCTATTCAACCCTCTCCACATACCTGCGTAGATCATTGAAATCAGGGTCGCGCAGAATGGTTTTCCGTTCATCGTCGCTAACCGTCCTGATAGTATTCCGGTACAACTGCGCCGCGACATCCCGGTATCCTTTTGCGAACATCGCCTTGCTCACCATGAATGCCGGCATGCAATTGGTTTTATTCAGGCTGGAAGCTTTCACATAATAATCAAGTGCGGTATCGATCTCCCCCTTACCGTAGCAGATGTCACCGAGTGCCATCTCCATCCGCCACTCCTGCCCGGGAAACCGCCGGTCACGGGTGTATATTCCTGCAAGTAGTAGTAAGCCTGCAACCACTACAATGAGTTGAGGTTTTTCGATCGAATGTGTCGCGCCTTTTCTTCTGAGAACCGATGTTACGATATTCACCGCACCTGCGGCACTTATTGCGATAAAAAACGGCATGGTTATCACCCTGAACCGCTCATCGACAAAAAAGATCATCATCGTTATATAATTAACGCCAAGGAGCACTATAAGCGGAAAAAATCGCTTCAAGTAAATCGCTGTAGCAATGCAACCGGTGCAAAACAGCGGAAACAACAGATAGAAATTCACCGGTGCGGCGTTGAACATCCCGGTGGTCCTATTTTTTTCAAAGGAAAGAAGATACTGGTTCGAGAGTTCCACTCCGGAAAACATGTTCAGAAATTTTGTCCATTCAAGGCGCAGATAATCAACCGGGTGGTCCGTTATCCAGGCAACAGCTTTACGGAACCAGAACTGCGATACTTCAGCCCGGCTCATGCTTTTCCCGGAGTTTTTCCATTGCGCTGCCGATACAACATCCGCATTCTGGAACGCTATATCACCCGATATCCCCTTAATTGGCACATACGTTCCATTTGCCCGCTCATTGTTACCGAGGTAGAAGTTCTCTCCACCGTTCACCGAAACGAGAACAAATTCCTTTGCTGCAATATAGTTCAGTACCGTTGCCGGAAAAACCAATACTGCACAGGTGATAAGAAAACCGAGCGTCTGTCTTGATTTTACCGCAAACGGCAGATCCGGTTTCCTGATAAAGAAAAAAACGGCGAGGAACGGTACCGCCAGCAGGAAATTCGGTTTAACCAGCAGTACTGCGCCCATCGAGGCCCCTGCGGCAAATGTTCTAAGCCGGTTGTGTTCCGACAGCAACAACCACACGACAAGCACCAGCAGAAAAGCGGCAACACACTCGGATAAAACCTTGAATGCATAAAATAACTGCATACCGTAGAACGCATAAAGCATACCAGCAACAAGGCCGGTTCGGTTACTGCCGGTTACCCTGCCGGTCAGATGAGCGACAAGCGCGGCAGTCCCTGCACTCAGAACCGATTGAAACAGATAAACAGGCGTCAGTGTCTGCCCGAAAATTTTTATGAATGCAGCCAGCAAATACGGGTAAAGCGGAGGTTGGTGAAAAACAGTATTACCAATCCATTGACCATCCGCAATTTTCAGAGCCCAGTCCCAGTAGTGCGCCGCATCCCAGAGGAGGAATGTGGCAAAGGGGCTTTGACGGTATGCGGAGAGGATTATTAGATTGAGTAAAATACTTATAACTGCAGTGGTTTTGACTGGGTTATTAGAAAGGTATCTCATCAGTATAACATGTTTTTTGTAGTTATTAATTGTCCGGGAATCATTTTTCAAATTGTTTTGTAATGGTTTATACTTTTTTAATGACATGAAAAAAATCACTTTTTCATATAAAAATAATTCGG
>JAFGNB010000323.1 GCA_016927235.1 Chitinispirillaceae bacterium | reverse complement strand
TTTCCCATTGCAAGATGCTCGAAATCTTCGGTACCCGATGAAGAGAAGGAGAGTACCAGTACCGCCAGGGCTGCGGATACGACATAGCCGATGCCGATGACGGCTTCCAGGGGCATTTTTTGTTCAAGCGGTTGGGCATGCGCGAACAGAAGCGATCCCGCCATGGCGAAAAAGAGCGACAGTACATTGGCCTGCCAATCGCCGATATGGTATCCCAGTATCAAGGCGAATGCGTAGCCCAGCGCTGCTATTTGCGCTAGTGCAAGGTCGATAAAAATGATTCCGCGGGAAACGATATGAAGTCCCAGATAGCAGTGTATACCCGCAATGATCAGCGCGGCGACAAACGCCGGCAACATAAAAACCAGTGCTTCCATAATCAATTCCTTTCCCGGTTTGATAATGCGTCAAGGATTTTTCCCAGGTTGTATTCGAACAACTGCGGGTAGGTCGTCACTTCCTTTGTGCCTCCGACCAGATTGGGCAGCCAGAGCGCTTTCGCTTTTGTCATTTTCGCGAGTTTTTCGCCCGTTTTGGGGCTATGGTAGGTGTCGGTTATTATCAACGGAATGGATTCGTCGATTATTTTGTTTTTCATTGTAAGAAGGTGCGCCGGACTTGGAGGAATTCCCGGTTTCGGCTCGAGATACCCGACGATCGCCATTCCGAAACGGTCGGTAAAATATTTCCACGACTGATGGTAGCAAATGATATTGACCCCGTTGAGCGGCTGAGCCTTCTTCATCCACCCTTCGACAGGGGCGGGAAGCCTGTTTTTCTTTATCAACGATGCGAATTCATCGGAAAGCAGAAGCTTCCGGGTGCTGTCCGGCCCCAGGGCCGTTACAAGCGGCATCCCGATAAGTTTGACGAGTAAATCGTTTTGCGATTGCATCAGGTTTTTATTGAAATACGCCTGTTTGTCCGGCCTGTTGTGTACGAAGCCCTTATAGACATTTTCAAGGACCGTCAGCATGCACACTGGATCGATCAAGTAATGGGGATTGCCGGACGGGTGCACGTCGCCGAGACTGCGGTCCGCAGAGAGCGGAATTTCCTTTGCTTTAATTCCTTCCGAGGCATCGATAAATCCCGGAGCACCTTTGAGGATCTTCGGGTTGCGGGCTCCTTCGAGAAGCGGCGGTACCCAGCCGATTTCCTGTTCAAGCCCGTTCTGGATGAAAATATTGCACTTGCTGAGCATGAGCATGAAAGAAGGCTTGGCATCCACGTGGTGGGGATCCTGGTTGCCCTTTCCGAGCGCCTCAACCGTTACTTCGGCGCCGCCGATTTGTTCCGCCGCCCATTTCAGATCCGGAAAGGTGGCGATCACTTTCAACGGCCCGCTCCAGGCGTTAACACAGAAAACAGCGCTGATGAAAAGTTGTTTTGAGCAGTTCATTATTGTCTCCTTTCAATTAAAAAGCGTGCGGTCCGTGTGCGCCGATGGTGAAAATCGCCATCGCATTGAATTCATTTATGGGTTGAATCCTCCCTGACGTTTCCGTGAGTCGCCGGTATTCAAGCTTGAATTCGGAGAACTCGGACGGCTGGAATGCGACCCCTGCGCTGATACTGTTGAATGTATCTTTTCTGTCAAGAGGATCTCCCGAAAAGTCATACAGGCATGTCGCATACCACCGTCTCGCGAACAGCAGCTTGCCGAGCACGAAGAAACCGGTCGATGTATGCATCGTTACCACATGGTTCGAATCGGCGATCTCGCGGCGGCTGTGATAGACCTCGCTCCACAGCGTTAATGCCCGCTCCATCGGAAGCATGGAGTGCTTCCATTGAAAAATGAGGTTTCCCCCGGCTATCAAGGAATAAAGGGCGGGATCATCCGTTTGATTATTTCGGCCCCATGCGCAGGAGAGTCCCCCTTCAAGCGTGCGGTATCCCCCGAGTTCGAAGAAATTCTTCAAGTGACCCATGTAAAGAAGGTCGCGCTTCTTTGCCCCGTTGAATGCGGTTGTGTTATTGCCGTTCAGCACCAATCCGATAATTTCGTGGTAGGTGGGCATAAACGGCACAAGCTCCGAAATCGCGACGCCTGATTCATTCAGGCCCTCCTCGCCGAAAACCCTTTCCCAGGAAAGCGGCATGGTGATCACCGGCAGCGCATGGCCGTGGACCGTGTTCCACTTACCGAAGGGTGTCTTGAATTTACCGAGCCGCACTTTCAGACCGGCGGGAAGTGCCATGCTCTCAAGATAGGCTTCCTCGAAATCCGCCTCCTTGTCGCTGAACGCAATCACGAATTCGGCCTTGAAATAGGGGTCAACCGACGCGTAACAATCGAGGTCTCCCCCGTGAAAAAGAATTTCATGTGGATGCTCGAGCGCGGGATCGTCGCTTGTAGTGGCCCCGAATTCACCGACGGCTGCAATCGCGGGGTTCATTTTGGAAAGCGACAAGGCTTGGGTGCGTCCCTGCGGTACCGCAATGCAGAGGACAAGGAAACAGATAACAGGTAAAAACCGGAATAATATTCTCATGGCAGAACCTTTCTTTTAAAAAGGATTTACGCGATACCTCTTCCTTCCCCTCGACGGTAATCCATTGAAAGCCGTGTACGATCCGACTTACCCTTTGAACCTTGAAAATGGGAAGAACTGGATATTAAAAAATTTCGCGAAAGGGTGATTTAATAGGCAGGCGGCGAGCGGGCATGAAAAGCAACAACATGTGGCGGAAAACGTTTGCGGAGAAACGGTAAGAGAATAAGCAATAAAAAGGGAAAAAATGCCCAGCTGAATACGTTCACGAATTCATGGTGAGTATTGTAAAAATCTATTGTTACGGACGGTAATTTTTCCCGAGCTTTAAATACCGTTTTCCCGTTTGCTTTGGAAAAATGCTTGAAAAAGACATGAAGCGATAAGTCGGTATGAATATGATTAATCGGCGAACCGGTTTTATGAAACACATGTTCGTGCAATAAAATCGAAAAAAAATCTGGGTTGAGTGTAAAATACAGCACAAGTGGTGCAAAGAAAACAGCAGTAGCGCCGCGGAAAAACGGTCGTTTGCGAAAATTCGCCATTTAGAAGAGTCTCGTATAAATTACTGTATCGATCCCCATGTTCTTCGTTCCCTTCTTCCCGCCTTCCTTTAGACGAAGCCGATACCTGTTGTTCAATTCATTGGCATTAAAATTGATCCGTCGGATTAAAGAGAGTTTAAAATTATATTACGGAAGAAATGAGGGACAAGCATCGCTTGAAATATGTTATTTGCCAAACAATGAAGCCTTTTACCTGCTGACTGCAAACTATTTGCGAACAGATCGACTTTTCCCCCCTTCTTCACCATCGCACAAATGAAATGACGTATTTTATTTCCTCATTCATGAAGCGGGCCGCCGATTCCAGAAAAGGTTCTCATGGGAAGCGTCCGAAGGATTTTCGTCGAGAAGCGCGCGGGGTATGACATTGCGGCGCAGGGTCTTCTGGCTGATTTACGCGATACTCTTGGAATGACCGCGCTTTCAGGGGTACGTATCGTTATCAGATACGATGTCGAAGGTCTTTCAGACGAGGCGTACAATGCGGCGCGACGGACCATTTTTTCCGAGCCGCCGGTCGATATCGTCTATGACGAAGCGCTTCCGCTTCGTGACGGAGAGCGCGTCTTTGCCGTTGAATACCTTCCCGGCCAGTACGATCAGCGCGCCGACAGCACGGCCCAATGCATTCAGCTTCTTACCCACGGCGACCGTCCCGCGGTCGCGACCGCGCAGGTATACGTTTGCACCGGGCGGCTGAGCGACGCGATGTTCGCCGCCATCAAGCGCTACCTGATCAATCCGGTCGATTCGCGCGAGGCGTCGCTCGAAAAGCCGGTAACGCTCGCCACGGAGGCGCAGCCGCCTCCCGATGTCGCCGTTATTACGGGTTTTATCGAGATGAGCGGTCGCGAGCTCGATCTGCTGCGCGCTTCGCTCGGTCTCGCCATGCACCTTGACGACGTGAAATTCTGCCTGAATTATTTCAGGGACATTGAAAAGCGCGATCCAACGCTTACCGAAATCCGCGTGCTCGATACCTACTGGTCGGACCATTGCCGCCATACGACCTTCCTTACCGAAATAAAAAGCATTGACATCGAGCAGGGGTTTTTTACCGCTCCAATCGAAAAGGCGCTGAAGGCCTACCACCTGTCGCGGGGCTTCGTATACGAAACGCATCCGCGGCCCCTCTGCCTCATGGACATCGCGACCATCGGCATGAAGGAGCTGAAAAAACGGGGCGTGCTGTACGATCTTGATGAGTCGGAAGAGGTCAACGCCTGCAGCATCGTGGTTCCGGTTGAGATCAACGACAGGCAGGAAGAGTGGCTCGTAATGTTCAAGAATGAAACGCACAACCACCCTACCGAGATCGAGCCCTTCGGCGGGGCCGCTACCTGTCTCGGCGGGGCGATCCGCGACCCCCTGTCGGGTCGCTCCTATGTGTATCAGGCGATGCGCGTTACCGGTGCGGCGGACCCCCGTCGTCCGGTCGGGGAGACGCTGCCGGGAAAACTGCCCCAGCGCAAACTGACGGTGCTTGCCGCGCAGGGGTACAGCTCCTACGGTAACCAGATCGGTCTTGCGACCGGCCAGGTCGTTGAACGGTACGATGAGGGTTTCATGGCCAAGCGCATGGAGATCGGCGCGGTGGTCGGTGCCGTGCCGCGTGCGCATGTCAATCGGAGCAGGCCCTCGCCGGGCGATCTCGTCCTGCTTCTGGGCGGCCGGACCGGACGCGACGGATGCGGGGGCGCCACCGGCTCGTCGAAAGCGCATACCGAAGTCTCGCTCGCGACCTGCAGCGCCGAGGTGCAGAAGGGCAATCCCCTTATCGAGCGGAAGCTCCAGCGCCTTTTCCGTAAATCCGAAGTCAGCTTGATGATCAAACGGTGCAATGATTTCGGGGCGGGGGGCGTATCGGTCGCCGTCGGCGAACTTGCCGCAGGCCTCGACGTCGATTTGGACGCCGTGCCGAAGAAGTACGAGGGGCTCGACGGAACGGAGCTTGCCATATCGGAATCGCAGGAGCGCATGGCGGTCGTTATAGCCGCTGAGGACCTCGAACGGTTCACCGCAGCCGTTGCCGGGGAAAACCTGGAATCGTCGGTGGTCGCGCGGGTCAGGGAAGAACGGCGGCTGCAGATGCGTTGGCGCGGTAAAACGATCGTGGACATCAGCCGTGATTTCATCGATACCAACGGCATCACCCGAAGCGCCACGGTAAAGGTGGCCGAACCCGGGGTGAGGGAAAATTATTTTAAAACAAGCATTCCCGGCGATAGAGGGATCTATAATCTGCGTACTGCCTGGCTTGCAACTCTCACCGATCTCAACGTATGCAGCCAGCAGGGACTTGTCGAACGGTTCGACAGCACGATCGGCGCGGCTTCGGTGCTTCTGCCGTTCGGCGGTGTTTACCAGAAGACCCCCGCTCAATGCATGGTCGCCAAGCTGCCGGTGACGGAAGGCGAGACAACCACCGGTACGGCGATGAGCTTCGGGTACAACTCGGGCATCGCCCGCTGGAGCCCGTTTCACGGCGCACTTTTCGCCGTTGTCGAGGCGGTTGCTAAAATAGTGGCCGCGGGAGGCAATCATCACCGGATCAGATTGACGCTGCAGGAGTATTTTGAAAAACCGGGCGACGATCCGGTAAAATGGGGAAAACCCTTTGCCGCGCTGCTGGGCGCCTACTGGGCTCAGACCCGCCTGAAGATTCCCGCTATCGGAGGCAAAGACAGCATGTCGGGGACGTTCAAGGACCTGCAGGTCCCGCCCACGCTTGTGGCTTTCGCCCTTTCTCCGGTCGATGTGACTTCGGTCATCTCGCCCGAATTCAAACAGAGCGGCTCAACCGTGGTGCTTCTAAAGGCTCTCCGCGACACCCAAGAGGTGCCTGATTTCATTGAACTTGACAGGATGTATACCGCCGTATGCAAGGCGATCGCCGCCGGACAGGTTCATGCCGCCGCGGCGATCGGCGCGGGCGGGTGCGCCGAAACGGTGAGTGAAATGAGCTTCGGGAACCGGGTCGGCCTGCGTTTTTCCGCTACGGTCGATCCGATGACGCTTTTCGCCCCCGATCCGGGGTCGCTCATTCTCGAGGTCAGTGAACATGCCGCAGTCAATGAGCTGTTCGGCGGTCTCCCGCTGCATATTCTCGGCACAACCGTTGAAGAACCGCTGATCGGCGTGCGCGATGAAACCTTTACCATCGAGGAGCTGCGGCATGCCTGGGAAGCGCCGCTCGGGTCGGTTTTTCCGATAACGTCCCGGCATGCGGAGGCGGCACCGGAGCTGCCGTTCCATAACGAGCGGTCGGTTAAACGACCGTCAATAAAGATCGCGCGGCCGCGCGCGCTCATTACCGTTTTCCCGGGAACGAACTGCGAATACGATGTGATACGTGCATGTACCCGCGCCGGTGCGGTATGCGACGAGTTCGTCATGAAAAATCTCTCGGCCGCCGATATCGACGCTTCGATCGAAATCATGGCGGAAAAAGTGCGCGCCAGCCAGATCGTCATGATCCCCGGCGGTTTCAGCGCGGGCGACGAGCCGGAAGGCTCGGGAAAATTCATCGCCGCCTTTTTCCGTAATCCCCTCATCCGCGATGCGATAACCGACCTTCTCGAGGGACGCGACGGACTCATGCTCGGGATTTGCAACGGCTTCCAGGCGCTCATCAAGCTCGGCCTCGTCCCCTACGGCGCGATCCGCGACATGGACGAAAACAGCCCGACGCTCACCTTCAATACGATCGGCCGCCATATTTCTCGGATGGTATCGACAAGAATCGTATCGGTAAAGTCGCCGTGGCTCGCGCTCGCCGCCCCCGGCGATATCCACGCGATTCCCATTTCCCACGGCGAAGGCCGCTTCATCGCATCCCGGACGATGATCGATGAGCTGATTGCCGGCGGTCAGGTCGCCACCCAGTACGTCGATTGCGCCGGTGCCTGCTCAGCAACCGCCGACGCCAACCCCAACGGCTCCTTTTTCGCCATCGAAGGAATTACAAGCCCCGACGGCAGGGTCTTCGGGAAAATGGGTCACTCGGAACGTAGAGGAAAAAGCGTGGCGAGGAACATTTACGGCGACAAGGATCAGCTGATTTTCGAGGCGGGGGTGGAGTATTTCAGCTGAGGGGGCGCCGGCAGACTAGTGGCGGGATGGACCCCCTGCCGGTGGAGACGGATCTGTTGTCGGGAGGACGTAAGAATCGGCCCGGTAAAAAAATACCGGACCCAAAAACCGCTTCTACCCCACCTCCCATCTCCAAAAATTATTTTTCCCTTTACTTCAACGATGCCCGTAGCAACATTATGCTCATATCACAATCAACAACAGGGAGGTAGTCTCTATGGCTGATGCAGCTGCAACCGGTCCTCAGAAAATGGAATTCCAGACCGAGGCCAAACAACTTCTTCACCTGATGGTTCATGCGCTTTATACGCATAAGGAAGTGTTCTTGCGCGAGCTGATCTCAAATGCATCGGATGCGCTCGACAAGTTGCGGTTTGAATCGCTTACCAATACGGCAATAACGACCGGTTCGGATGAACCGGCGATCCACATTAAAATCGACAAGACCGCCAAGACGCTCACCGTTTCCGACAACGGCATCGGCATGTCTCGCCAGGAGCTCATCGACAACATCGGAACCATCGCCCGCAGCGGCTCCAAGGCTTTTCTGGAGAAGATGACCGGCGACCAGAAGGCCGACTCAAACCTGATCGGCCAGTTCGGCGTGGGGTTCTATTCGGTCTTCATGGTAGCGACGAGCGTTAAAATGATCTCGAAACGGGCCGGCATGGACGAACCTGCAATTCAGTGGGAGTCGAAGGGCGAGACCGATTATACCGTTCAGGAAACAACACGGGAAGGTCACGGCACCGACGTGGTCGTCTACCTCAAGGAAGAGGAGTCTACCTACGCCGAAGAGTGGCATGTCCGCTCGCTGATCAAGAAATACTCCGATTTCATTGCATTCCCGATCTATCTGCCAAATGACAAGGGCAAAGAGGAAGTCGTCAACCAGACCAAGCCGCTTTGGTGCCGGCCGCAGGGCGAAGTGACGCAGGAACAATACAAGGAGTTCTACCAGCAGGTGCTTGCGGGATTCGACGACCCGCTCGCCATCCTGCACAACCGAGCCGAAGGCATCATGGAATACTCTTCGCTGCTCTATATTCCGTCGAAGTCTCCTTTCGATCTCTTCCTGTTCGAACGCAAACACGGGGTCAAGCTCTATGTCAAACGGGTGTTCATCATGGACAACTGCAAGGAGCTGCTTCCCGAATACCTTCGCTTTACGCGCGGCGTGGTTGATTCCGAAGACCTTCCGCTCAACATCTCGCGCGAAATGCTGCAGAAGAATCCCGTTATAGAAAAAATCAAGAAGACCCTTGTGGGTAAAATCCTCGGCAAGCTCAAGGAACTTGCTGAAAACGAGCCCGAGACCTATAAAAAATTCTGGCGGGAGTTCGGGCCGGTGCTCAAGGAGGGGCTGCACATGGA
>JAFGNB010000322.1 GCA_016927235.1 Chitinispirillaceae bacterium | reverse complement strand
TCGATGAGCGTTACCGTCAATCAGGTAAAAACGTTCCGTCAGAAAAACGAGGTGATCTCCACGATCAACGACATGCCGGGAGTAAGCGCGGTGCACGAGCGGTCGTGGGACGCGACCAGCGCGCAGCTGCAGCTCGACGTAGTTTACAAAGGAAATTCCAGCGGTTTCTGCAGCAGGGTCGACGGATTCAAAATGAAATCGGGCGGCGGAAGCCTTGCGGTCACCGGCGTGAGCGGACAGAACGTCACGCTCAATGCGCAGGCGTTGTAACGACCTCCATGCTCCCCCGCAAGAAAACACGGCCTGTTCTTGTCCGTAATGTGACGATCGGCAACAAGGCGCCGGTGGTCATCCAGTCGATGACCAACGTCAAGACGACCGACGTCGACGCCGCCGTCGCACAGATCGATCACCTGGCCGGAGCGGGCTGCCGTATCGTGCGGCTGGCGATTCCCGACCGCGCGGCGGCGAACGCGTTTAAAAGGATCAGAGAGCGGACCGATACCCCGCTTGTTGCGGACATCCACTTCGATTACCGTCTGGCCTGTGCGGCGATCGAAGCGGGTGCGGATAAAATCCGCATCAACCCCGGCAACATCGGCGGCCGCGATCGGGTGCGCGCGGTCGTCGACGCGGCCCGCTCCCACCGTATCCCGATCCGCATCGGCGTCAACAGCGGTTCGCTGGAAAAAAAGCTGCTGGAAACGTTCGGCGGCCCCGCCCCCCAAGCGCTGCTCGAAAGCGCTCTCGGGTATATCAGGATGATGGAATCGTTCCGATTCCACGACATCGTCGTTTCCATAAAAGCAAGCTGTGTTCCCGCGACCGTAAGCGCCTGCCGCCTGCTTGCACGGCGCACCGATGTACCGCAGCACATCGGTATCACCGAATCGGGCACCGTCCGGACCGGCACGATCCGTTCGGCGGTCGGCATCGGCGCACTGCTTGCCGAGGGCATCGGCGATACCATCCGCGTTTCGCTCTCCGGCGATCCGGTTCAGGAGATCTTTGTCGCCAGAGAGATTCTTAAATCCCTCGATCTTGCCCCCGGGCCGGTGGTAATCGCCTGTCCCACCTGCGGCAGGACCGAAATCGATGTAGCGGAGCTGGCCGCCAAGGTAGAATCCATGGTCGCCGGCATTGAGGCCCCGCTCACCATCGCGGTGATGGGATGCGTGGTAAACGGCCCCGGCGAAGCCCGGGAAGCGGATATCGGTATTGCCGGTGGAAAACACGAAAGCCTGATCATGGTCCGGGGAAAACCGCTCAAGAAAGTTCCTGAAGCGGCGCTGCTTGAAGTGTTCAATCGCGAACTCGCACGGTTGCTCGAACGAAAAAACCCTCATGGGCCGTCGGCGGACCGGTAAACGGCTGCTGGTTACCGGAGCGTCCGGCTTTCTGGGATGGAATGTCTGCCGGAGCGTCGGCCGATTTCCTCAGCAGCGAACCGGTAATCGGGAAATGTCTTCAAAGCGATGTGAAGATGCCCGCCGTCCGGCCGCAGGACGTGTCGCTCGACAGCGGCAGGGCACGTTCGCTCGGTTTTATACCGGGGCCGATGGCCGAAGAATTGCGGAAACTTGATTCCATTCACGGGTAAGAACCGGTTCCCGCGCTGTTTGCATTCCTTCAATTCCTGAAGTATTATTACAATCCATACCATCAACAGACAATGAGCTTATGACGCCGCCAACCCCTCTTCCCCCCACCCGCTTTCCCGACCGGCCGCTCGATCAGGCGGCTGAGCGATGGTGGGTCGCCAAAGTAAAACCACGGCAGGAGAAACAGCTCGCGGCGGATTTTTTACGGCAGCACATCGAGTATTACCTCCCGCTCTATAAAAAAAACACCCCGCGTCCGGGTACAAAGCATCGCCGGATTTTTCACGTTCCGCTGTTTCCCGGTTATATTTCATTCGCACAAAACCAGCCGCACGACATTTACCGAACAGGACGCGTCGTGACCATTATCGAGATTCTCCATCAGCAGCGGTTTATCAGGGAACTTAATCAGGTATATTTCGCTCTGCAGGGGGATGCACCGATCAAACCGGCCGGCGACACCTTTACCGAAGGGACATTGGTAAAAATCATCCACGGACCGTTCGCAGGAATAGAAGGTGTTGTGGATAAAAACCCCGCAGCAACCCGCCTTATACTCTCAGTCGAGTGTCTGGGAAACGCCGCACTTACCATCAGGCGTTCATGGATCAGGGAAGTCGAACGGCAGTATCCGACAACACCCTTCAGCTCTATTACCCAACATGTTATTGTCGGTGGGCGATGATAGCTTTCTGCAAAAAGGCGACCGGATGCAGGAACAGATCATACAATCTGCCTGCAGACTCGCAAATGAATAAATAGCGATTACCGATCGTTTGATTTTCACAGGCAGTCGTTTCGACGGAACAGGCGGTTTTATTAAGCTGATCGGCAATATTCCGCAGTAGTGAGAAGTGTCCCCTGCAACGCTCCGACAGCCAGACATTGATATCCGCAGAAGAATCCAGCGCCAGCATCGTCTCTTCGGTCATGTCGATTAGCCGACACTCCTCACGAAAGAGGGAAAGAGTATCGTTGAATGTGCACACCAGCTGTTTCACCTTATGAATGACCGCGCGAAATTCGTCGCTTGATGCGTGAGGTTGCCTGGCGAGCATATTTTCAATAATTTCACTGAAGCCGGCAATCACCGTTGCCCGATTCATCGCTTCATGGCGGAAATGCTCTATCACGTAATCTCCGGTGGTGTGAAGACAACTACCAGTGCCTCTATAAGTGAAAAGGGGACACTATCATGTTCAATCAGTCGTCCGTGCTCTGCCGAATTATTGAATTCAACGGCATAAATAACTATTTTTTACCCTTCATGCACCATTAGCTCAGTTGGTAGAGCAGCTGACTCTTAATCAGCGGGTCGGAGGTTCGAGTCCTCCATGGTGTATTTGAAAATTGCCTTAAAAACCTGCACAAACGCGGTTTTCGGAGCTTTTTATTTTCACCCGATTTTATCGTTTTTCCCTTAATTATTATCGGCAGTATCATCTGATGGTGCGGGTAGATCGACTTCGGGTTGCAGTCTCACCGTTCATCACGTATTAAACCACTTATCAGAAAACGGTAGCTCACACGGCGGCGCTCTCGGCGGCATTTCTGTCCACATACCGCAATATTCGCATCCACCCCCAGTGCGTAAACCATACGGATGGTCTTTCATGCTGTTCTGCGGAGTTTTCCCAACAACTTTCCATCGTATCGAAAATAAATGCGTAGCCGTTTTAAGATAGTAAAAAAACCTTGCCGCCCTAACCGTTGCGGCGCTGATTCCGGACCTCCCTATTCCCGTCCGTTAAAAAGAGTAACCGCCCCGGATGGCGGTGATTTATTTTTCTGACTGAAGCATTGACACGGGTAACCGCAAAAAAAGGAGGAACAATGAACTGGGATCCGACGAGATTTTTTACTCAGATGCAGGACCTCACCACCGCCTACGGTTTGAAAATCTTTGCCGCTGTTCTTATTCTCGTTCTCGGAAGAATCATCGCCGGGATCGTGAAAGCGATCGCCAAAAATGCAGCCCGCAAGACAAAAGCGGATACCACGATAACGGTTTTCATCGGAAATATCGCCTATATTCTGGTGATGGTGTTTGCCGTGATTGCCGCGGTAAACCGGCTCGGTGTTCAAACGACCTCCTTTATTGCGATTTTAGGAGCCGCCGGACTTGCGGTCGGCCTTGCCTTTCAGGGATCGCTTTCAAATTTTGCGTCGGGTTTTCTTATGATCATCTTCCGCCCGTTCAAAGCGGGTGACTATGTTCAGGCCGGCGGGGTCGCGGGAACGGTGAAGGAGATTCATGTTTTCACCACTACTCTGATGACCCCCGACAATGTGCGGATCATTGTGCCGAATTCAAAAATTACCGGTGACAATATTACGAATTATACCGCCGAGGCGAGTCGCAGAATAGACCTTACGGTGAGCGTCAGTTACGGTGACGATCTCGATAAAGTTACCGCGGTCCTCAAAGAGGTCGTCAACGGATTTCCGGGAGTACTTGCCGACCCGGAGCCGCAGATCGCCGTCTCTGAAATGGCCGACAGCAGCGTCAATTTCGTGGTACGCCCATGGGCAAAAACCGGAGAATACTGGAAAGTACGGTTCGGTCTTACCGAGGCGATCAAGAAACGTCTGGACAGGGAAGGCATCTCAATACCGTTCCCGCAGCAGGATGTCCATCTGTACAACAAGTAATCCGCTATTGCACCGCGGTCTGAATCCCGTACCGCTCGACGATGATCACCCCTGTCCCGGTGGGTTTGTTGATCCTGGCCCCGGAAATCGAAAACAAAGCGCCCTCTCCCGCGCAGCTCTTTTTTCCATTAACGAGCAGCGCGGCGCGGAACCCGGCAGGCGCGGCAGCGGCAATACCTCTGGAATGCGGCCGTACGGCCGTGGTGTATGGTTTGCACTTGGCTTTCATTCTCTGGCTGTGCTGTTTGAATACGGTCATTTCCGGACTGTTGTCGGATACGCCGAAATTCGGGTCATTGTTCTTCTCCGGAAACCACCAGAATGCCGACCCGTTGCCGCCCGACTGTTCGAGGGTTTCGAATACCGCCTGCCACCACTGGGCCCGGGTTCCATGCTGGTTGTTGTTGTGCATGTTGAACTCGCCCATGAAAAACGGCTTTTTGCATGAATCGCGCGAATCGTCGATCCAATGCTTGACCAGCGCCTGGGTCTGCTGAATGTCGAGCGCTGCCCAGCCCTCGGTGGGATAGGGATGGGCCGAGGTGAAATCGATCCATTGCGACTGCTGCGTGCGCACGAAGGGATTTCCTTCGTTGCCGCCGAAGCCGTAGCGCTGTTCGTGTCCCTCGATGCCGGCATGGACCATGTGGTTGGCGTCGATGCTTTTAATGAAGCACGCCATGGTATCGACCCAGGCGCGCAGCGTTGTTCCGCTCGCGTTCTCGTCCGGCGTCGCGTCCTGGTACCGGGGCTCGTTCATAAGGTCCCACGCGAAAATCACCTTCTCGTTTTTGTAAGGAACATTCGAATAGTGGTTGACATGGTTCAGGACATAGCGCGCGTAGTTTTTATACTGATCGAAGCAGCCGGGGCAGATCTGCCGGTTAAAAAAACGCCACCGGCCCGGATGCCCGTTCTGCACCCCTTCCCAGGAGAGACGCGTGTCGATCCCGCCATAGGCTTCCCAGTAGTTTTCGAGCGTGGGGATCAAGAAAACATGATGCTTTCGGGCGGATTCGACGACGTAATCGATCAGCTTCAATTGCGCCTCATGGTACACGCCTTCCCGGGGCTCGAAACCGTTCCACTCCTCATGGCTGAACACCCAGAGCCGTACGACCGAAACGCCGGCGTTCGTCATCCGTTGCATGTGCGCGTCGATTCTGGCTTTGTCGATATATCCGTTCTCGATGAGCGAATCGTTCTGATCGCTATACCCGTTGCCGAAGGTAAAAAAGTCGTATACGTTGGTGCCGGCGAAATAGAACGTGCTGTCGCCATAGCAGAATTCGGTTCCGCATCGTTTGACAAAATAAGCGGGCCAGTCCTGCGCGCCGGTCAGGGTGTGTGAGAAAACAACAAGGCTTGCGATGACAATCCGTTTTCCGCTGTGCAGCATACTTAAATCCCCTTTTCTACCTAATTAGTGTACATGCGCATCGTGCCGGTTTCCCCCACCTGTCGGTATCGGCTGAGGATCGAGCCCGAATTATTCATACATTTTTCTATCGCAGCGCTGGAGGGCCCGTCATCTCGGGCCGTCCTCGCCCGTCGCATCCTCGAAATAATGAAACCAGAATCCAGGGCCGGCAACCACCCCTTCATACCGTAATATACAAGTACGGATCGATATTGACGTTTCCTGAGGGGGGAGAAGATTCGTGGCAAGCATGATCGGTCGTCCGCCTGCCTGCCAGAGCCCCGGCGCAGGCGGGCATCGAAGGGGCATCTCTCCGGGGGAAGCCGGTCACCGGAATTTTCGTCCGGATAAAGAATTACCGGTGCACGGGATTCGTATATGCCCCTGTGAAGGTTGACGGCAATGAAACGTTATGGTATTATTTAACGAAGGCAGCCAGCACCAGACGAGTAGTTTCCCGCAAAAATCATGCTGCCCGACAAATCCCGAACGAACCATGTTCTTGACTCATGTTAGGAGCGACACGATATGAGCGCAAACGACTGTTCCAAGGTGAACATACTGGTGGTTGATGATGATCCGCATCTTCGTGAACTGACAAATGACATACTTAACGAGTACGGCTTTACGGTTTTTACCGCCGACGGCGGAGATACGGCGATTGAACTCCTTGAGGTGCATAAAAATATCGATCTCGTCATCACCGACATAATGATGCCCGGGAAAGAGGGCGTCGCTCTGATTCGTGCAATGCGCAATAAAAATAAAAAGATAAAGATTGTTGCAATGACCGGCATGATAAACAGTGCAACGGTATTACATACAGCGACGGTATTCGGAGCGGATGCCGTCTTCAACAAGCCGTTTAAAATCGATGAATTGATCAATAAAATCAATTCGTTGGTTTTCGATCATACTAGTATATAACAATATGAAGCTTCAGTCGCCTCACCGAACATACGGGCGCCCTGAACGTGTGACGATAAGAAGAAAAGGAGTAATCAGGTGTGGCC
>JAFGNB010000321.1 GCA_016927235.1 Chitinispirillaceae bacterium | reverse complement strand
GCCGCCGAGTTGAGCGGTCATTTCAGTCGGGTCGGGCGGATAGAAAAAAGCGCCGGGCGAAAGCTTTTCAGATCCCTGAACCTGAGGGGACCACGCGGAAGGCGCTTTACAAAACCGTTCGATGGTATCGAGGGTTACCCCCGGATCGCAGGCAAGCACCGCCCCCTCCTCTTCCCAGGACAGTGCCCGAATCCGGTTCATGGCCGAGAAGGCAATCACGCACGCCCCTTCATCGGGAACCGCACCGCCGGTTGTCCCGGTCTGCGCACCCGCAAAGGTGATGGCGAGTCCCTGCGACGCCGCGTCCGCCATCGCCTGCCGCAGCTCTCCGACGGTCTCGGGAAAACAGACCAGCGACGGAACGCCGCTCTCAAAACGTGACTCGTCATGCAGAATATCGGGAAGTTCACTCCGGATTCTGGAGCCGCCTGCGATCAATTTCATGAACCGGCTACCAGCATTTCTGCGCCTCGGCGAAATGAGCGTCTTTTTTCTTTGCCCAGGCAGTGAGGGTTTCATCAAGGTTACAAAGCCTGTTCCCGCTGAAGTCGATGTACCGAAGCTTCATGGTTGCTATACCGGCCGGAAGCGACGTCAGCCGGTTGTCATTGAGGTACAGCTCCTCAAGCGCGGGCAGCCGCGTCACCGCCTCGTCGAGCGAGGCGAGTTTGTTTCCCCAGAGCTGGAGCACGACGAGCTGTTTACACTGCTCGATCTCGGGCGGCAACCGCTCGATCCGGTTATGTCGCAAGTCAAGATGCGTCAGGCCGGAAAGCCCGCCGATCGCCGACGGTACGACGACGATCCTGTTGCTTCCCAGATCGAGCTTCTGCAGATCAGCAAGCGAACCGATTTCCGAAGGTATGCTGTCGATGATGTTTCCGCTGCAGGTAAGCTCCCGCAATGCGCTCAATTTTCCTATCTCCGGGGGGAGAAACGAGATGCCGTCTTTGCTGATGTCCCGGTTTTTCAGGTCAAGGGAAACGACGCGGCCGTTTTCCATCCCCGCCACATCACTGACGGCTGCTCCGCTGAATCCGCACTTCTCCAGAATCGTCTGGACAATAGATGCGTCCGACTGCTCCGCAACAACCGTCGCGGAGACGACAAACAAGCTGATGAGAAAAAATGCCCTCCCGCACATAATTACCTCCTTATATGACAGGGTCCGATTACTGTTTAATATAATTAAATGAGAAGAAAAAGAGGGAGAGCAGGAACAATTCAGACCTCACTTCAGCCTGCCGCCTTCAATCCGCACCTTCACACCCGCCCGATCGCCGTCACCTCAATGACGGCGACATTGAATTCGGCGGTCACCCGGCCTTCGATAAGAAAAGCCGTTTGCCGTGCGAGCAGGGCCGAATAGTGCCGGTAGACATGAGGAAAAAAAACCGTTTCGAACGTCCCGGTCTCATCCTCGAAGGTCACGAATTCCATCGAATCGCCGGTGACGGCGGTAACGGTTTTCGAGGTGACGCACCAGCCGAACAGCGCCACCCGCTTTCCCACCGAACAATCGATACGGTCGGCGCGGAAAGCCGGCCGTTTCCGCGCGGGGTTCACCAGCATGATCGGGTGGCATGCGGTAAGGAACCCGAGCGTGCGGTACTGATACTGCAGGGAGTGACGGGGTGTAATCGGTTGCAGCGTCGGCGCCTCGCCGCCGCGCCTCGAACGATAGAAAACCCGCATCGTCCAGAACTGCTGCGGCCGGTTGAGTTTTTGCGGCAGGAAATCCGCCGCGCCTGCGAGCAGAAGCTTTTCGGCATCCGCCTCTTCGATCCCCGTCCGCGCGAGCAACGCCTCGATTGACCGGAACGGCCCGCCTTCCTCACGGGCCGCTACAACGGCATCCCGCCCCTTGTGCGACAGCCCCTTTATCTGGCAAAGTCCAACGAACAGGGTCGACCCTGAGGCACCCCAGGCAACTGCGCTTCTGTTGACATTAGGCGGGACGATCGTCAACCCCAGCCGCATTGCTTCGCCGACATAGGCCTGGGTGGTGTAGAATCCGCCGTAATTGGAGAGCACCGCCGCCATGAAATGGGCCGGATGGTGCGCCTTGAGCCAGGCCGACTGGAACGAGACCTGCACGTAACTCGCCGAGTGCGGTTTACAGAATGAGTAGCCGCGAAACGACTCCATCATCTCCCAGACCCGCCGGATTGCCGACGCACTCACCCCGTTTGCGGACGCTCCTGAAAAAAACTGCTCCCGGCAGTCGTCGAAGGTCGCCGAACCGCTTTTTTTTGCCACGATTTTCCGCAGCTTGTCCGCCTCTTCGGCGGTGAAACCGGCGAGCGCCATGGCGACTCTCGAAACATCCTCCTGGTACACCATGATACCGAAGGTTTCGGCAAGCGTTTCTTCAAGCAGCGGATGCAGCGGCCTCCACGAAGCTCCGTGAAGCCTGCGCAGATACTCCCGAATGTATTTGTTTGCGGCAGGCCGGATAATCGACGAATGGATCACCATATGGTCGAAGTCGCCTCTGCGGCTCTTGCGCTGCAGCAGCCGCATTGCCGGCGATTCGACGTAAAAAACGCCCATGGTTCTTCCCTCGGCAAGAAGCGTCCGCGTCGCGGGATCGCTCTGCGGATCCCAGCGCCGCTCATCGAAGGGAACGCCCTCCCGTTTGATTGATGCGATTGCGTCGCGGATGACGGCGAGCGACCGGTTGCCCAGAAGGTCTATTTTGACAAGGCCCATCGCCTCGACGCCCTCCTTTTCCCACTGGACGATCGGATACCCTTTGGCCGAATGCTGCACCGGCGCCGTTGAACGGATCGGGCCGGGGGTCACGAGCACGCCGCCGCAATGGGTGCCGATGCCGCGCGGAAGGCCGACGATGCGGCCCGCATCACGGAAGATCTCCGGCCACGGGGGATCGAACGATACCCCGTGAAACGAAGGCCATTGCCGTACTACCTCCTCCAGGTTATCCGCATACTCCTGAAGGTCGACCAACCATGGAATCTTTTTCGTGACAACGCCGATCTCATGTTCGGTGAGCCCGTAGAGGCGCGCCGTTTCGCGTATGGCCATGCGCGCGCCGCACCGCTGATGGGTCGCCACCATGGCGGTATGTTCGCCTCCGAACCGCTTGAAAACATACTCAAGGACGCCGTCACGCTCGTCCCAGGCGAAGTCGATATCGATATCGGGAGGATCGCTCCTGCCGGGGTTGAGGAACCGCTCGAACATGAGGTTGTACCTGACCGGATCGACATTGGTGATGCCGAGGCAATATGCGACGATGCTCGCCGCAGCCGAACCCCGGCCGCAGGTGCGGGGAGACTGCCGGACAATATCCTCGACAATCAGGAAGTAGTCGGCGAACCCTTTTTTGATAATCGTATCGAGTTCGTAGTCGATACGCCGTCCGATTGACCCGGTAATGGCGCCGTAGCGTTGAACCGCTCCTGCGAGCGTCTTTTCCCGCAACAGCGCTTCCGACGAACCGCCTGAAGTAAAGCGCGGCATCACGGCGCCCGCGGGCGCGGGGGGTGGGCGGATCGCCTCTGCGAACTCCGCGGTCGTCCTCATCGCTTCCCCGAACAACTCGTATCGGCCGGCGAGCTCGTCCGGCTTGACAAACAGCGCCTTTTCCGGCAGCAGATCATCGCCGTTTATGCGTGAGAGGGTCGTATTCCCGCCGATCGCCCTCAGAAGACGATGGGTCCGGAAATCAGCCGGCTGCGAAAAGGCGATTGGGGGAGTGATGAGACAGGGAGTGCTTGACGCCCCGACCCACGCCGGCGGACGTCGCGGCCGTTCCAGCCGGTAGTACGCCGGTCCGCTGTTCCCAAGACGCAGGACCGTGTCGGACGAGTCGCCGGCGACGCGTATTCCCTGCCGGTGCGCTTCCACCGTCCGGCGGAGATCGAATTCACCGCCGGCATGTCGTTTACTGATAATATTGCAGAGGTTCGCATACCCCTCGCCCCCATCGGCATACAGCAGCACCGGCCCACCTTCACCGGTCAGCTCCGCCCCGACGATCGCTTTCAGGCCGCAGCTGCGGCATGATTCAAGGAAGACCGGCAGGCCGTACAGATTATCGCGATCGGTGATGCAGAGTGCCCGGTACCCCGCATCGCGGGCAAGCCTGCAGATTTTTTCGGGGGAGAGAACGCCGCGGAGGAGTGAAAAAGAGGAGATGACCTGCAGCAGCGGCACCATGCGTCTCTCCTGTCCATCAACGGATCCGTCCGGCGAGAATGCGTCGCAGCTCCCTCTCGCCGCCGATCGGCACCGTTTCGACGTTGTCGATCAGGAGTACCACGGGGTCCCGCATTTCAAGCGATTCGATGGCGTTCCAGTGATCGTCGAGAATCGCCGGCAAACGCTTGACCGCCGCCTGCACGGAATCGAAGGGAATGCCGGAATCCCGCAGCAGCGCCTGCCAGTAGGAACTTCCGGGTCGGTCGGCATAGGCCGCGAGATAGGCTCGTTTGGCCTTTTGAAAACGTTTCCCGATAACAATCCAGCGCATCGCTTCCTCCTGCCTGAACCGCTCTTCGGTGCCCCAGCGGGCGGCGGACGGGCTTACGAAAAACAGCGGTTCAACGGCAAGCCCGTTGTTAAGGAGCGAATCGGAATCGAGCATCGTGAAAATAGCGGGGAGCCCCTTGAAAAAGGGGTCGATAAAAAGCGTCAGCGCGCCGGGACGCTTTTTCCGGTTGGGATGATAGTTCCCCGCGACAATCCCTTTTTTAAAAATGAACGTTTCGTTGCATTCGACAAGACCGTCCTCTATTGTCGAGAAGTTGTGTGCCAGTTTCACCTCGCTGCTGAAGATATACAACGGCAGGACATCCGGACGATACTGTGCCAAAAGCCCGCTTCCCCGCTTGCTCCGCATCGTTACCACCTCTATATCGGCGCCCGGAAACAGGTCAACGGTGGTTCTGATCACTTTTTTTTCGGGATGTTCAAGCGTCGAATCGGCGATAAGCGCCGTAAAGGAGAAAGGCACCGCGTCGCGGTAGGTGCATTTCCCCCCACGACAGAGGCCCAGTTTACCCGGGGCGCGGCAATCGGCGTCCTCGCCGCATTGCGGAAGCGATTTGCAGCGTGGGTCAGCGGACTTCGTACGGGAGCACCGGAAACGCTGGAGATTCCCGTAGGTGATGCTCCTCCCGAACGGCCGGTTATTGACAAGCAGCGTGGGCGACGCGTTGATGGAAAGCCGCATCGAACGATAGTAGTGCCTCCGCAGCGCTGCGGCGCCGCTGTCTTCCATCCACCCGTTAATTGATTTCACGTTGAATCCGAGCTTCTCCGCGAGCCGTTCGGTCGGTTCTTTGGAAACCGTGCGTTCCCTGAGGAACTCCGTCCATCGTCCCGGATACAATGAGCGCAGCGCGAGCCATACCTTCTCATCGTGTATCTCGTCGTTTCCATGGAGGGATGAAAACAGGGTGTCGTTTTCAACTGTTCCGATAAACCAGAGGTTCCATGGTACCGAAGGGTTTTTTCCGGCAAACAGAAGAACGTTGCCGAGCGCCTCGAGACCGTAGGCGCACCGGCTCATGATGTAAAGGTCGTAGACGGTTTCCGAGGCCGGAGTCGCCCTGCGGCTTTTCAGCAATTCCGTCATCCGGGGATTATCGGGAAGTTCGGGAACGATATCGAACCACCGTCCTTTTTCAAAACGGATTTCCTTCCCGTGCCGGGTGACAACAACGCCGGAGAGACTTTTACCCTGAAAGCCGAATTGCAGAAGGGGGACCTTTCCGATCATGGTGATCGCGTCGGGGTCCGATTTGCGGTGTCCGTTGACGATCAGGTCGCACCCCTCCAACGCTCCGGCAAGCGCGGCCGACTCCTCCTGGCCGAGATGCGAGAGGATTATCTGCACCTCCGATTGCCCGGTCATCGGCTGCCAGATTTCGCGCAGGGCGGCGACGGGATCAGTCACCCGGACGTGCGGATCAATCGGGAAGAGCCGTTCAGGGGTGCAGACGGCGGTGATCCCGAAGGCGACGCCCGATTTACGCACAACAATATAGGGAGCGGCGAGCCGTTTTTTCTCCGCTGTGAAACAGTTGGCGCACACAAGCGGCAGGGCCGCCTCGCGCGCCCGCTCCCGCAGCCACCCCCCGCCGTACTGGAGATCGTCGTCGCCGATCGCCGCGGCATCGTACCGCATGAGGCCCATCGCTTCGATCATAACCGCCGAGCGCGCCGAATCCGCCCCGCGGCCTTCGGAATACTCATCGTAGATGCCCCCGGCGCAAAACCCTCCCGCATCGAGCAGAAGCACCTTTTCACGATCTCCCAGGGAGTCGAGCAGCGACGTTCGCTTCGCCACTCCGCCGCCCGGCTCATACTCGCAATCACAGGCCTCGATCATGCCGTGCGATTCCGCTCCGGCAATAATAACGATTGGAGACGAAGCGGGTTTTGTCGAAGCCGGAAAAACTCCGGTCACCGCCGCCATGCCGAAGAGAAGAACCGCTTCGATCCGCGCACTTCGCCTTTCAGTCAACTTCATCGATCAGACAGCCTTCAGGATGAAATAACTCTTTTTGCCCTTCTGGAAAAGCAGGTATCGATGCTGCAGCAGGTGCCGGGGGCCGATCGTCTCCATCGGGTCGCCGCATTTTTTTTTATTGAGGAAAAGACCCCCCTGCGCGATCATCCGCCGCGCTTCGCTTTTCGATCCGAACATGCCGCTTTTTTCACTCACCAGATCGACGACCGTCATGCCGTTTTCAAGCTCCTTCCGTTCGATCGGTGCCTGCGGAACGCCCTCGAAAACGGAGAGAAAATCCCGCTCCGCCATACGGTGCAGCGCTTCGGTCGTCCCCTTGCCGAAGAGGATCTCCGACGCCTCCACTGCGCGGGCGTAATCGTCGCGGGAGTGAACCCGCACCGTGATGTCTTCGGCCAGCGCCCGCTGCATCACCCGCAGATGAGGCGCCCCGGCGTGCTCCCTTTCCAGCGACTCGACGCTATCGCGCGACAGAAGCGAAAAAATACGCAGAAGGCGGGGCGCGTCGTCATCGGCGACATTCAGCCAGTATTGATAAAAGGTATACGGCGAGGTCTGTTGCGGATCGAGCCAGACGCTCTCTCCCGCGGCGGATTTCCCGAACTTCGTTCCGTCGGCGCGGGTGAGCAGCGGACAGGTAAGCGCGTGCACCTCATTGCCGGTCATACGCCTGGCCAGCTCAACGCCGGAGGTGATATTGCCCCACTGATCGGAACCGCCCATCTGTAAAACACACCCCATGGTGCGGTGCAGATGGACGAAATCGTACCCCTGCAGCAGCTGATAACTGAATTCGGTGAACGAGATCCCGCTCTCCCAACGGTTCTTGACCGAATCCTTCGCCACCATGTAATTGACCGTCAAATGCTTCCCGACATCGCGGAGAAAGTCGAGGAAACGGATTTCGCCGAACCAGTCGTAATTGTTGACGATTCGGGCGCGGTTCCCGCCGGTGAAATCGAGAAATCTGGCCAGTTGTTTTCCGATGCACTTCTGATTGTGCCGGATCGCCTCGACGGAGAGCAGCCCGCGCTCTTCGGTTTTTCCCGAAGGATCGCCGATCATGCCGGTGGCGCCGCCGACCAGGGCGATCGGCGTATTGCCGGTCCGCTGAAAATGGACCAGCAGCATGATGGGAATCAGGTTACCGATATGCAGCGAGGTGGCCGAGGGATCAAATCCCGCATAGCCGACGGCGCGGTTTTTGGAAAGATACGCTTCAACTCCCGGCGTTGCATCATGGATCATGCCCCGCCACTGTAATTCTTCAAGAAATCCCATCGTCACCCCGCCGCTTCAATTGATTGCCGCAATTACCGTTAAAAATACATGCCGCTCGCCGCGGAGTGGTTTCCCGAAGGGTATCGACGCCGGGGTCTTTCGGAGTTCGGACGATACCGTTTCGATCAAAGGCGTCCCTTACATCCCGACAATCGCATTGCGGAGGTGTTCAATTTTCCCCCGGGTTACGGCAATGACATCGAATCTGCAGGGCGTCGACGTTATGTGATGTTCGGCAAGATACTGTCGCGCCATTGTAAACAGGGTCCGTTGCTTGGCGGGAGTGACCCAGAACAGCGGATTGACACCCTCTGCGCGCATGGACGATTTCACTTCGACAAACACCAGGGTTCCCTCGGGATCGCGGGCGATGCAGTCGATCTCTCCCCGGCGGGATTGATAGTTCCTGCAAACGATGCCGTACCCCAGCCCCAGAAGATACTCAACCGCCCGCTCCTCTCCCCTGTCCCCCTTTTCACGCGTATCCGGACCACTGCCGGGCCGTCTGCCGGAAGCGTATTCATCCCCCCGCTTCATCGGGGATGACCGATAAGGTGTATCAGAAAGGCCGCTCCCAGAATCGCCACAACAAGCCAGAGCGGCCACTGCCGGGCAATCATGTCCGCCCAGTAGACGGGAGAGAGAAACGTCTGCTGTTCGTAACGCCGTTCGCCGCCGCGGCGGTCGGTGATGCGACGGTCGTAATCGTCGTCCGACTCCTTTGCCGGTTTACGCCTTTTACCTCCGGCGGCGACGGGTTCCGCATCATCCACCTTGTCGAGATGTTCGAGCAGCTCCTCGACAACGGCATAACGCTCCTTTTTATCTTTTTTCAACGCCTTGAGGACGATCATCTCCAGGCGCTTCGGCGTATCCTTGCGTTTCAGCGAGGGAGGATCGGGGGGTTCATGCACATGCTTGTAGGCGACCGACATCGGATTGGGGCCGGAAAACGGCGGTTTACGGGTAAGCATCTCGTACATGACGATGCCCAGCGAATAAATGTCGGTCTGCGCATCGAGTTTTTTCCCCTGCGCCTGCTCGGGGGACATGTATTCCGGGGTGCCCACCGCCGAGCCGGTCATGGTGATGTCGGTCCCCGAGAAGATTTTCGCGATGCCGAAATCGCTGAGCCGGACAACGCCGTTTTTTTCGATAAGCACATTGCCCGGCTTGATGTCGCGATGAATGATGTTGCAGCTGTGCGCGTAGCGCAGCGCACGCCCGATCTGCCGGGTGTAGTCGATGATCTCGGCAACGGGAATTTGGCGGTGTTCGGCGATGCGTTTCCCCAGGTCGGTGCCGTCAACGAACTGCATGGCGAAATAACGCAGTCCCTCCTCTTCACCGTATTCGTAAATACTGACGATATTATGATGCTGCAGCAGGGAAATCGCCTTGGCCTCGATCTCGAACCGTTTCGCGAACTCGGGGTCCCGCGACAACTTCGGAGGCAGCACTTTCAGCGCGACGACGCGGTTGAGCGGTTCCTGGAGCGCCTTGTAAATGTC
>JAFGNB010000320.1 GCA_016927235.1 Chitinispirillaceae bacterium | reverse complement strand
GGCTTGCCGACGGTCTGCGCGAAACGACGTTCCGGATTATTCAGCCGGAGTAGTGACCCCCTCCGCCTCCCTCTCCTCGAGCTCCATGCGCTCTCTCTTGCGCCGGTTGCGTATTTTTGTCGCGACGAATGCGACAGTCGCCAGTGCGAGAATGCCGAACCAGAGGGAGGAGTAATCGGCAAAAAGAAAGAGCAGCCGGTAGCGGGAGGCCATCTCCTTCTGAAGCAGCAGCTCCAGCTCCTGTACGGTAAGCCCGAAAACCCGCAGGCAGGCGGTTTCAAAGCGCCGTGTTTTTCTCGACTCCCGCAGCAGTTCGGGAATAAGGTCATACCCGTAGGTATCGAGCAGAAAGCCCACGGCGAAATGACACTGGCTGTAGGCCACCTGTGCCCGCCGGCGGCTGAATTGGTTGAGCCGCTCCATTGAATCCAGGGGTACGAGCGACCGGGTGACGATCGCCCGCGAGAGAAACAGCTGCTCCTCAAAATCAAGTTCTCCCGAAAGGGTCATCGCCATTCCCTCGTGAAACCAGCGCGGGATGTGCAGACGGCCGTATGCCCGCGCAAGCGCAATATGCACCATTTCGTGGAGAATGATTCTTTCCATATCGGAACGGTAGAAGGCGGACTGCCGGTCCACCGGGATCACGATGCTGTCGCCCCCGATCGCCCCGCCTCCGCCCCATTCGGGGAGACGGATGCCGGTTTTCCTCCCGTCGGCATGGCGGTAGAAGATGAGGTGCAGCGGGGCGGTATTGTTTACTGCGACAAGGCCGACCTGTCTGCAGATGCGGGCATATTCGCTTTTAAGCATGAGCGTATCGAGGGTGCGGGGCGCGTAGCCTTCGATGCGCAGGTCGACGGCAGCGGCAGGGGGCATGGAGAGAAGAGGGATGAGGAGAAGGAGAGGGCGCATGGAGTAAAATTATATCGGAGCGGTATCTGCCGGAGGAGTACGTCGCGGGAACCGGCTGAATCAGCGCTGACCCGTCCGGTATTTCCACCCCGCGGCAAAAAGGAGATCGGCCAGCAGTATTCCCGATACGATGCGCACGCATTGGAGTGTTTTCCCGTAGAATCGCCCGAAATGCCGTTTGTCCCCTGTCCAGAGATGAGTGCATCCGGCACCGATTGCGCCGGCGAGGATCGGGATGTCCTGGGAGGGAAGGTCAGTTTCGAGGCCGTGAAAAAATGCGTTGCTGACGGTTACCTGTCTGTAAAGTTCGGAAAAATCCGGAAGCAGTCCGGGACGTTTCATCGCAAGATTCCTTCGCGCCTCTTCAACTGCATGGGGGCTGGTGAGGCATCCGTCGGCATGAATGGTTGCGGCGTCGAAGAGGATCCGGGTTGCGCTCCCTTTCATCGCAGCTGAAAAGAGGATGTTCGCATCGAGGAAAATCCGTATCACTTTGCCGGACGCTTTTCAAGGTGCCTCATCAGCGCATCATCCTCCTTATCGAATTCTTCAATCCGCGAATCGGTGTACATTTCGACAGGGAAGGCGACTGCCGGTCGCAGGACGATACCCTCAGCCGCCTCCTCGGCCATTACCACCCCGCCTTTCTCAAGACCCAGTTTTTTACGCAACTCCTTCGGCAGGGTAAGGGTACCGCGCCGGTTGATCTGAATGGTGGCCGTCATGGTGAACTCCTGAAATTATGAAATACTGAAATTCATCTATTCATAATATAACGCCGAACTGGAGATAAATCAAGCCGGGAGTGCGGAAAAAAAAGGCATCATGAGGGGGACGCATGAAAAAAATAGTATCGAAGCTGTAATAGGACGCGGAATTGTTGTCGGGAAATGACTGCTTTTAATAATGGCAACATTGCCCGGCAGGAGCAACACTTCCGCCTGCCTGCGACTGAACCTTGAAAGAAATCGTTTTTTCTACCCCGTTAAAAGAGGGATCTCTGCAAAACCCTCCTCCCCACATTGCCCTATTGGCTGTGATGTATTTTTCAATTTTCATTTGATATATCAATCGGATATATCAACAGATGCACGTTGCGGCGAAAAAAAATGTATTTTCGTGGGACCGTAGAGGATAGTAACGCATTTTTAATGCAATAAACGGCACCATTGCAACGTCTGATACTGGCACGGAATCTGCAATAATGACAGAACCTTTTTCTACGACGGTATAAGCTACAGCACCAATAGAGCGGAGGCAACAGTGAATATCATTGAAATCAGGAACCTCACGAAAGACTACGCCCTCGGCAAGACCACGGTGCACGCGCTCCGGGGGATCGATCTCTCCATCGAAAAGGGGGACCTGATCAGTATCGTCGGCCCCTCGGGAAGCGGCAAAACGACGCTCCTCAATGTTATCGGCTGCATCGACAACGCCACCGATGGCAGTGTAAAGGTGGGGGAGCGCGAGATCACGAAACTCAGCGACCGCCAGATCACCGACATGCGGCTGCACCACATCGGATTCATCTTCCAGACCTTCAACCTGATTCCCGTGCTCAACGCGCTTGAAAACGTCGAGTTCCCGCTGCTGCTCATGAAGAAACAGTCAAAGAACGAAATCCGTAAACGGGCTGAAAAGCTCATCGACGAAGTGGGGCTCAGAGAGTACATGAAGCACCGGCCTGCCGAACTCTCCGGCGGTCAGCGGCAGCGTGTGGCGATCGCACGGGCGCTGGTCACCAATCCCGACATCGTCCTGGCCGACGAGCCGACCGCCAACCTCGACTCGGTAACCGGAGAGCAGATTCTCAATCTGATGCGGGAAATGAACCGCATCGAACAGACGACCTTCATCTTTTCGACCCATGACGCAAACGTGCTTCAATATGCCCGCGGCGTGGTGAAGATCCGCGACGGCCTTATCGTGAAAGAGGCGTAACCGATGCATTTGATCATAAAAATCGCCTGGAGAAACATCATGCGGCACCGGGGAAAGAGCCTGGTGATCGGCGTGATACTTTTTATCGGCGCCCTGCTGATGACCGTCGGAAACGGGGTGATTTCCGGTATGGACAAAGGATTGCGGAAAAACATCATCAACAGCTTTACCGGGGATATAGTGCTCGTTTCAGAAAAGCAGGAGTCGGACGAGGTGTTCATGGACATGATGGGAAAGACGGTCGAACCCGTCAATAACTTCAAGAAGGTCGATTCCCTCCTTAAAACCATTGACGCTCTCAAAGACTGGGTCCCCATCGGAAAGAACGGCGCCATGGTGCTCAACGAGGAGGGGGGCTCGCCGGGATTTACCTTTCTGATCGGCATCGACGTCGAACGGTACCGGAAGGTGTTTCCCAATACGATGAAAGCGGTCGAAGGACGTCTGCTCGAACCCGGCGAACACGGCGTCATGGTTCCCACCGGCGCGCGCAAGCAGATGTTCGAGGTGTCGAATATCTGGTTCATCCCCGAGGGGTGCGGCGTGGATACGACCTCCATGTTCAAGGAGGCGAAGGAGATGCGTTCAAGCCTGGTCTCAAAGCAGAGTATCGTATTCATGGGGATGGGCGCCGATAACACCAGCACCGATATCAGGCTCGGGATCAAAGGGGTGGTGCGATATAATGCACTCAATCAGATATGGGGCCATTTTGGAATAGCCGACATCGAATCCTATCGCAACTGTCTCGGCTATATCGCCGCAGGGGACAAGGCGTCGCTTGTCCTTTCCGAGGATGATAAAATGCTGCTCGGCGGGGAGGATGCCGACATAGACAAGCTGTTTTCCGCAGACGGGATGATGAGCGACGACGCGTTTGCGCCGAAACGCGGTTCGACGTATGCCGGCGTGTCACCGGAAACGACGGATGATACTCTACCGGCAGTGTCGGCGAAGACCGATCTTGACGACGGCACCTACAATCTCGTGCTCGTGCTGCTCAAGGACCATTCGAAACTTAAAGAAAAGGTGAAGCTGCTCAACGACACGCTTAACGCCGCCGGGGTGGGGGTACGGGCCATTACGTGGAAAAAGGCGATCGGGGTGATCGGCAGCATGGCGGTGCTCATCAAGAGCGCGCT
>JAFGNB010000319.1 GCA_016927235.1 Chitinispirillaceae bacterium | reverse complement strand
CGATCATTTGATTCCGGAGAAACTCAGACGGTCCGATGATGCGTTACTCTGCGAGCTTTCCGAGCTTGACGTTGTCCGTCATTTCACCGAACTTTCACGCGCCAATTTCGGCCTCGACACCAATTTTTACCCGCTCGGTTCCTGTACCATGAAGTACAATCCGAAAATCACCGAGAAAATAGCGGCGCTTGAAGGTTTTTCCCAGCTTCATCCGTTTTTGCCGCAGCTGCGGCGGGGAGGCATGCTGACCCAGGGGGCGCTCGCCGTTATATTCGAGCTAGAGCAACTTCTTTGCGAGATTACCGGAATGGAGGCTTTTACCGTCCATCCGATGGCCGGTGCGCATGGTGAACTGACCGGAATGATGCTCATCGCCGCCTATCACAAAGAAAAAGGCAACCGCCGGACCGAGGTGCTCATTCCCGATGAGGCTCACGGGACCAATCCCTCAAGCGCCGCTATTGCGGGATATGGGGTGGTGACAATCCCTACCGCAGACAATGGAATGCTCGATATCGAGGCGCTTTCAGGCCGATTGAGCGAGAAGACTGCCGCAATTATGCTGACCAATCCGAATACCTTGGGGCTATTCAATTCGCAGATTGAAACAGTTGCCGCGATGGCTCACCGTTACGATGCGCAGCTTTATTACGATGGAGCGAATCTCAACGCCATTCTGGGTAAGTTCCGGCCGGGAGACGCCCGTTTTGACGTCATGCATGTAAATCTGCATAAAACATTCGCCACTCCGCACGGCGGCGGCGGTCCGGGGGCAGGTCCGGTGGGAGTAAAAAAGCATCTTGAACCGTTTCTCCCAATTTCCCGAATCAAAAAGCGGACCGACGGCACCTATGCTCTCGATTACGATTATCCGAAATCGATCGGTTATATAGCACCTTTTTACGGTAATTTTGCAGTCTGTCTGAGAGCGTATGCCTATATCCTGCTTCAGGGGAAACAAGGACTTATCGATGTGAGCGAACATGCCGTTCTCAACGCGAACTATATTCTTGCATCATTAAAGGAGCGTTTTTATGCCCCTTTTCCGGACCGTTGCATGCACGAGTGTGTGTTGAGTGCCGTCAAGCAGCTTGAGGCGGGAGTTCATGCCGTTGATATTGCAAAAGCGCTTATCGACCGTGGATTTCACCCTCCGACCATCTATTTTCCGCTTATCGTTAAAGAGGCGATCATGATCGAACCGACCGAAACGGAGAATAAAGAGACTCTCGACCGGTTTATCGCGGCAATGAAAGAGATAGCCTCCGAAGCTTGCAACGATCCGCAAAAGCTGAAAAAAGCGCCGGTTTCAACGCCGATCAATCGGTTGGATGAAACAAAAGCGGCGCGTGAAATGGATTTTAATTATATTGATTTCAGACCGTAATTTCGTTATCAAGAAAGATGATAGCTGTTGCTTTCAGCAATAAAATTTATTATACTATGAAGGAACGTGCACCTGCATCGATGAAAATGCGGGAACAGGTAAAAGGAGTTCTCTTATGCGATTAAGCAAGGTGGTGGTGATTATCGCCCTCTCCGCAAGTGCAGCGATACTGTTTGCAGCGGAAAAATTCGTTACTCCTAAAAAGGATGGTACCGGCGTTTATAAAAATCAAACCCGTGAAGTATACGAGGAGCCTATTTTAACGGTCGGAACAACCGATCGACTGGTGGTGGTCAGAAAAAAAGGCCGGTTCTACGAGGTGAAAACACCGAGCGGGCAAACCGGATGGATCGAAGACCGTCTTGTTGTTACAACCGGGAAGAGCAAGACCTTCGTGTTCGACAACGCCGACGTTATCGGGTATCTTGACAATCCGACACCGGTGTACATCATCGATACCGACGACCCCAATGCCGACCCGATCAACCTCGATCGGTCTTTCAAAGATGCATTGCGTGAGAACGTCGACAAGGAGACGGTGGAGCGACAGATCAAATAGCAGACGTTTAATTGAAAAGGTGATGAGGAGCTGTTCGGGAGAACGGCTCTTTTTTTTACCCGGATCCTATAAGGGGGAGTGTCGGTACCAATCGACGGCTATACATGTTTCGATGGTGAGAGGAGCGGATAAGTAGGTCTATATATAGATTAATATCCAACGATGGGTGCCAATATTTATTTTTCCCCGCAGTGAATGATCGGTCCTATTTTCTAGACGAATGCTGATTTTCTCTAAAAACCTATCTATAGATGTAGGAGTGCCGGTCAGAGGGTAGATTGGCATTTCGAAAAAGTATATTAACGTCTCTCAATGCATTCTTCGGCAGCTTCCTTACAGTTCGCGTGATTGTTGCAAAGGACAGCTGTTGCCCGAATTTTAATGCAGACTCATAAAAAGTACTGTAGATGGGCACATTTCCCTCCGTAGAAAGCAGGAATTGCCTAAATTTATAAAATTTCGGCACTTTTGTGCGAAAATGCTTTTTAAGGGAACAATATATAACCAGTTGATTTATAAAGGCTTTTTTGAAAAGTGCTAGAATAAAACAAAAGGGTCATAGTATGAAAAAATTGATTTTTGTAGTGCCACTTTTTCTTGCAGGACTTCACGGATCATCATCCGCTCAGAAAACGCCATCTTCCCGGACGTTAAGGGGAATAACGGAACCATATAATTCAGCAACCATCAGTGCCACCGTCGCCGGAAGGGTAGCAGTCATCAGGAAAAAAGAGGGTGAATACGTCCGGAAAGGCGAGGTGATTCTCGAGTTGGAAAAAGAAGAGGAGGAACTCGAAGTCGCACTGCGTAAGCTTATTTTAGATAGTAAGGTGGAGGTCATGTCGGCGAGGTATAAAGACAGTATTCTCAACCTGGACTATCTTTCCACCAAGCAACTGTTTGATTCCACGAAATCGGTGAGCGAGGAGGAATTGATTAAAAAAGAGCTTGATTACAAGCTTGCAGTTGCCGACCATGAGCGTTTGCAGATTCAGGAAAAAAGAGAGCAGATCGAGTATGAAATCGCCCGGGCACAGCTGAACAAGCGTAGTATCGTTGCGCCGTTCAACGGCTTTGTCGTTAAAATCTTTTTAAAAATCGCTGAGAGCTGCAATCCTCAGGAGCCTCTGGTACGGATTGCCGATGTCGGGAAATGCCGTTTCATTTCACATATCGAGTCGTCCACTTTGTTCGATTTGAAGACCGGTGCGAAAGTCCGATTGGCAGTCGGTGCCGGATCGGTTGCGGTGAAGCGGGAGGGAGAAGTTGAATTCGTTTCACCGGTGGTTGATCCATCGAGCGGACTGCGTGAAGTAAAGGTCATTTTCGATAATGAAGACAATAAGGTGAAACCGGGTGTCGTCGGCTCGATGAGTATAGTGGAGAAGCAATGATGAACGAAACGTGCCCCATTGACTACGGGTCGGCAGCGGTTATTCTTGACAAATTACAAAAGATCAGGGAATTCGACGGTGAACCCGGCCGGTTCTGGTCGCAGTATCTCGCCATGCTCGGTGATTGGTGTGATGCCGAAGCGGGCCTGATCGCCATCGCGGCTGATGGTGGAGGTACCCCATGGAGGTATCTGGCGTTTTATCCTGAGGGTGATTTTCTCGGCGCCGTAGCGGCAACCCTGCAGGAGAAACTGCCGGAACTCTCAGGTAAACCTCCTGATGATGGAGGTATTTTCTACCAGGGAGACGACTATTCGATCATCGGCATTGAATGCGGCGGGAATTCGATCCGGCGCTGTCTGGTGCTGATGTATATTGACAATAGAGATGAAGCTGCGGTTCGGGAGATGCTTTCCACGCTTAAAACGATGGACGATCTTCCAGAACTCTATCGGATCCGGAAATCCTTCATTGAAGCGATGTCGCGCCAGGATCTCCTTGCCGGCGTGCTCGACCTGATGACACTTATGAACGAGCATGAAAAATTTCTCGCCGCGGCGATGACGTTCTGCAATGAACTTGCGGTACGTCACCGTTGCGGACGGGTAAGTCTGGGGTGGCACGAACAGGGGTACGTACACATTAAGGCGATGAGCCATGTCGACACGTTTGATAAGAAAATGGATACGATCCAGAAACTCGAGCTCGCAATGGAAGAGAGTTTCGACCAGAATATTGAAATTGTCCATCCGTATACCGGAAACGTCATGATCATCACGCGGGATCATGAGAACTATGCGCGTTTCCAGGATGTCGCCTATCTCTGCACGATTCCGCTCCGTATTGAAAACAATCCGGTCGCTCTCTGTACTCTGGAAAGAAATACGGCCGCATTCGGCGAGGCCGAGATGCGGCTTCTGCGCCTGTCGAGTGATCATGCCGTCCGCCGGCTTGACGACCTTAAAAAAAACGATCTCTGGTTCGGAAAACTAATCGTTCGGAAAATCAAAAAGCGGCTTGCCGGGCTTATCGGATTTGAGCACACCTGGGCGAAAGCGATCGGGATTGTCGTGTCGCTGGCCCTCTGCTTCTTCTGTTTCGTTTCCATTCCCTACCGGCTTGAGTCCACGGCGATACTCCGAACCGACAATGTATCGTTTCTGACAGCACCGTTCGACGGACATATCGAAGAGGCGTCAAAACGTATCGGTGATGAAATCCGGTCGGGTAATGAGATCCTCTCGCTCGAACGAAGTGATTTACTTCTGCAGCAGGCCGAACTGGAAGCCGAAAAGATACGGTATGCACGGGAGGCCGAAAAAGCCGAGGCGTCAGGTGCGCTTGCCGACATGCTGATTGCCCAAGCATTGAGGGATCAGACTGCCGCGCGACTGGAGATCGTTCTCGATAAAATGGAAAAAGCCACCATGCATGCTCCGTTCGACGGTGTTATTGTCGAAGGGGACCTCACGGAGCGGATCGGTTCACCGGTTAAACAGGGTGACGTGCTGTATAAAATCGCACGGCTGGAGGGCCTGTATGCGGAACTGGATGTAAGGGAATCGGAAATTCACAACGCACTGAATACAAAGCAGGGAGAACTGGCCCTGGCAAGCCGGCCGCAGGAAAAACAGGCGATTGTCGTTGACCGTCTGGAACCGGCCGCCGTTGTCAAGAAAGAGGGCAATGTATTTGTCGTGCGCTGTACGATCCGCGGAAAAATACCGCAGTGGTGGCGGCCCGGTATGACCGGTGTGGCAAAACTTGATGCCGGACGCCGGACGCCGCTCTGGATCATCACCCACCGGACCGTTGACTTTCTCCGACTCAAGCTGTGGTGGTAAAGCGGCAGTATGGCAAACGAAGAAAAACTATTTCATGAATCATGGCATCGGATCGCGGGTCAGAAAATCGCACTCAGATCGAATGTGCGCATTATACGGCAGATGTTCCGGGGCCGGAAATGGTATGTGGTGGCTGATCCATGCAGCAACAATTTTTACCGTTTACGACCGGCGGCGTATACGTTCGTCGCACGGCTGAACTCTCGCCGGACCATCGAGGAAGTCTGGAGGGAGTCGCTCAATATGGAGCCGGAAGAGGCGCCGGGGCAGGGAGAAATCATCGAGCTGCTTGCGCAGTTGTATCACGCCAATCTGCTGCACTACGATCTTGCACCGGACAGCACCAAACTGTTCGAACGTTACAGCAAGAAGAAACAGCAACTGTTCCGGGCCAATCTGGCGAATATCATGTTTTTCAGAATCCCGCTGTTCGATCCCGCCCATCTCGTCAACCGTATCGAGCCGCTGCTGCGCTGGATCATCAGCCCTGCTGGCGGCCTTGTCTGGGTGGCGGCCGTCGCGATCGGGATCAAAATCGCAATCGATAATGCCGGCAATCTGCAGGAACAGAGTCAGGGGATTCTTGCACCGTCAAATCTTTTCCTGCTTTATATCGGGGTGGTTATCGTCAAGATATGCCATGAATTCGGACACGCCTTCGCCGTACGGCGTTTCGGCGGCGAAGTCCACACGATGGGGGTGATGTTTCTCATTTTCAGTCCCCTGCCGTATATGGATGCGACGGCCGCCTGGGCGTTCAGGAACAAATGGCAACGGGTCTTCGTCGGCGCAGCGGGTATGATCTTCGAGCTCTTCGTCGCCTCCTGTGCCATAATGATATGGGCGAATACCGGCGACGGCGTCATTCATTCTCTCATGTATAATATGATTTTCGTCGCCTCAGTCTCAACGGTAGTATTCAACATCAATCCGCTGCTGCGCTATGACGGCTACTATATACTTTCCGATATACTGAATATTCCGAACCTGCATCATCAGGCCCGCCAGCAGCTTACCTGGCTGATCGAATGGTTCGCCTTTGGTTGTAAATACAGCGAGACTCCCGCCGCCACCCGCCGGGAGGTTTTCTGGCTTTCAAGTTTCGGGATTCTCAGTACGGTATATCGCTTTTTCGTTTTTTCCGCCATCCTTATATTCGTCGCCGACCGTTTTCTGCTCGCCGGCATCATCATGGCGGTCATCTGCGCCGTCGCCTGGGTTATCGTGCCGGTTGTTAAACTGGTCAGGTATCTCGGATCGAGTCCGCGGCTTGAACGCACTCGTGCGAGGGCGATAGCCGTCACGTGTGCAACCGTTGCGGGAGGGGTGATCATTTTCAACGGTATTCCTTTTCCCTGGTCGTCAAAGGCGCCCGGGGTAGTGAAAGCAGTTGAATACGGGGTGGTCGTCAATGAAACAGGCGGCTATGTCACTGAAATCTGTGCCCGGTCGGGGACCCGTGTAAGAAAGGGCATGCCCTTGATTAAAATGGAGAATCCCGAACTGATGGCCGAACTGCGTGAAACGCAGGCGGCCCTTAACGAATTTGAAACCCGGTTCCAAAAGGCAATGCAGGAGATGCAGGCCGATATGAAGCCGATCAAGGGGCGTCTTGACTATTTAGAAAAGAAATACCGGCGGTTGAACCGTGAGCGCGAGCATTGTACGGTTACGGCGGTGGTGAAGGGCATCTGGGTCGCACCGGACATTGAAGATATGAAGGGGATGTGGATTACCCGGGGAACGTCGATCGGGCAACTGGTCAACGATGCCGCATTCCATTTCGTTTCGGCGGTTTCACAGCAGGACGTCGCCGAACTTTTTGCCGGTAGAGTTCGCTCCGCAAAGGTACGCCTGGCGGGACAGGCGGAGCATGACATCAAGGTAACCTCATATACGACGGTTCCCATGGAACAGACCAATTTGCCCTCCTCCGCCCTGGGATGGGGCGCCGGTGGGGAGATCGCCGTCGATGCCTCCGATGAAAAGGGGGTGAAAACGACGGAACCGTTCTATGAAGTCCGTGCAATAGTGGATAACCAGACAAAAGCAGCTCTCTTTCACGGCCGATCAGGAAAGATCAAATTCAATCTGCCCATGAAACCACTTTTACAGCAGGGTTGGCGTAAGCTCCGCCAGATGATCCAGAAACGGTATCATATTTGACGGGTAATATATGATCATTTCAGCCGAGGAGTATCGCCGTACCGAAATCAGAAAACCGAAACCGCTGCTTACCGGCATTGATGCGCAGGCGTACATGCTTGCCGGAAAATACCGCAACGGCAGTCGTGTTTTTTCGGAACTTCTGAATACCGCACGGGCGATCGATCGGAAGTCGTCAAAATGGAAAGATTTAGGAAAAGAGGCGTTTAAAGAAAAACTTGCGGAATTCAAAACAATATTCCGACGCCGAAAGAAGGGGTACATGGAGCTGCTTCCGCCGGCACTGGGGGCCATACGTGAAGCGGCGAAGCGAAGCCTGGTTGATGGTCTGGAGCCGTTCGTCGAGCAGCTTACCGGTGCACTGGCAATGAACCGCAATTACATTATCGAAATGGCCACCGGCGAGGGAAAAACGCTTACCGCCGCACTTACCGCCGTGATCTGGGGGTGGGTTGGACGTCCCTGTCATATCATAACCGTCAATGACTATCTTGCCGACCGCGATTCAAAATGGCTGGCGCCGCTGTACCATTTCTGCGGCACGACGGTGGGGTGCGTTACCGGAGAGATGCAGCATGCGGAGCGCAGAGAGGGGTACCATAACGACGTCGTTTATACGACGTCAAAGGAGATTGTTGCCGATTTTCTGCGTGACCGACTCGTATTCGGCACTTTACAGAAAGCAAGCAGGCGCCAGATCCGGACACTGTTCGGCGACCGGCGAGAACTGGAGGCGGGGATCGTAATGCGGGGGATACATTCGGCGATCGTCGATGAGGCGGACAGTATTCTGATCGATGAGGCGGTGACCCCCCTTATCATATCAAAACCGCAGGAGAACGAACCGTTCGTGCAGGCATGCAGAATGGCCAGCGATCTCGCCGCAACGCTCGAAGTCGGCATCCACTACCGGGTCGACGGCAAATTCAAGGAAATCGAGCTGCTGCCGGATATCGATAACCATCTGTTGACCGACACGGCAGCGGTGCCGGTGCAGTACCGGGGTCTGGGTCGCCGCAGGGAACTCATCAAGCAGGCGCTCACCGCAAAGGAATTTTTTCATCGCGACAGCCAGTACATCCTTCACGACGGTAAGGTGGTCATCGTCGATGAGTTTACCGGAAGGCTCATGCCGCAGCGGACCTGGCGGGCGGGGCTGCATCAATTGATCGAGGCAAAGGAACGCTTGGGAATTACGGCGCCGAGCGAGACGCTCGCCCGGTTGAGTTTCCAGCGCTTTTTCCGTTTTTTCCGGAACCTGGCCGGCATGACCGGTACCGCACGTGAAGCGGCACCGGAACTCTGGCATATTTACGGTCTTCCGGTAATGACCATTCCGACGCATAAACCTTGTCTACGGATTGTCCAGCCCCGCAGGATATTTCCCGATCAGCAATCAAAATGGGATGCGATCGTCGAAGAGATCGTATCGGTTCATTCGACCGGCCGGCCGTTGCTCATCGGAACACGGAGCGTAAAGGCAAGCGAGGAACTTTCGGAACGACTGACGGGATTAGGGCTGG
>JAFGNB010000318.1 GCA_016927235.1 Chitinispirillaceae bacterium | reverse complement strand
GAAGGCCGCATTACCCTGGTCAACCGCAAAGGCGCTCAGGTACTGGGGCGCGCCGCCGCAGACCTTATCGGGAAAAACTGGTTCGAAACCTGCCTGCCGGAGGGAGAGCGCCGGGAAACCTCGCAGTTTTTCGGCGCGCTGGTTTCCGGCGGCGCCGACGCGGTCGAATGCCACGAATGCAGCATCGTTACGGCCACGGGCGAGCAGCGGACCATCGCATGGCACAACAACCTGCTGCGCGATGAGAAGGGCATGGTTATCGGAATACTGAGCGCGGGTGAGGACATTACCGAACGGAAAGAGGCGGAAGAGTTCGTCAAAGCGGAAAAGCTGCGGCAGAACATACTGCTCACGCTCAACCAGCTGCCCGACCTCACCGTCGAATACGTCATGGACTATGCGCTCGATACCGCTCAGGTGCTGACGAAAAGCGCCGTCGGGTATCTTTACTATTACGATGAAGAGCGACGGCTCTTTACCCTTCACAGCTGGTCGAAGGAAGTCATGCAGAGCTGTCACATCGACGAGAAACAGACGGTGTACGAGCTGGCAAAGACCGGGCTCTGGGGCGAGGCGATACGCCGGCGCCAGCCAATCATCACCAATGACTACGCCGCCGAGAATCCGTGGAAGAAGGGGGTGCCCCACGGGCATGTCGAGCTTCAGCGCCATCTGAACGCGCCGGTGTTCGACGGGGGAAAGATCGTGGCGGTCATCGGAGTCGCAAACAAGGAGCGGCCGTACGATGAGGGCGATGTGCGGCATCTTCAGCTGCTCATGGACGGCGTCTGGAAAATTAAAAAGCGCCTCGAAATGGAGGGGCAGGTCCGCCGGCTCAACGAAGATCTCGAACGGAAGGTCGAGGAGCGCACCCGGGAAGTCAAACGCGCGAACGAGGAGCTCGCTCAGGCGAACCGCGCGAAAAGCAGGTTTCTGGCGAATATCAGCCATGAGATACGTACACCGCTCAATGCGGTCATCGGCTACAGCGAACTGCTTTCGGGAATGTCGACAGGGGAGAAAGAGCAGGAATATATCGAGTCGATCTCGCTTGCCGGACGAAACCTGCTCCGATTGATCAACGATATACTCGATCTGTCGAAAATCGAAGCCGGCATGATGACGCTTCAGTACGGCGCGGTCAACCTCGCGGCGCTGCTCCATGAAATCGAGCAGATTTTCTCCTTCCAGCTCCGGGAAAAAAAATTGTCTTTTACCATAGCGGCCGACCGGCTGCTGCCGCAGTATCTGGTCCTCGACGAAGCGCGCATGCGGCAGGTGCTGCTCAACCTCGTGGGCAACGCGGTGAAATTCACCGAACAAGGGTATATTAAAGTGACCGTCACTTCCGGAACGGCAACCGGGGGATACAGCAAAGTGGACCTGACGATCGTGGTCGAAGACAGCGGAATCGGAATCCCGCCGGAGGAACAAAACGACATATTCGAAGCATTCCGGCAGCAGATGGATCAGTCTCCCCGTTACGGAGGAACGGGGCTGGGGCTTTCGATCAGTAAAAAACTCCTTGAAATGATGCATGGATCGATCGGAGTGGAAAGTGCGGTCAACAACGGGAGCCGGTTCATTATCCGTCTGCCGGGGGTCGCCGTTGCCTCCATTGCACCGGCACGTAAGGGAGTGTGCACTCCGGAGGCTGCCGAACAACGTCTGTTCTCGCCCAATACGGTCCTTGTCGTCGACGACATCCCTTCAAACCGCGATATGATTGCAGCCCTGCTCGATGAAGCCGGCTTAACGGTAATCGTCGCACAGAACGGTCAGACTGCAGTGGAGCTCGCCGTTGAGCAACATCCCGCGTGTATTATCATGGATGTATTGATGCCCATCCTCGACGGCGTTTCGGCGGCAAAAATCCTCAAGCAAAACCCGCAGACCGCCTCTCTGCCGATCATTGCGCTTACCACAATGCCCGCCAACGATATCACCAATGAGGAATTGGGGCTGTTTTCAGGTCGGTTGAGTAAACCGGTTACCTCGCACGACCTCCTCGAAGAGTTGAAAAAATATCTTCCCCGTCTGCAGGACGCCCGGAAGGGGATTGTCGATGCATCGGATGTTTCCCGTCGGGAAAAGAGCCTGCCGGCGTTACCCGAAGCGTTTGACAGAAAAGCGCATGAACTCCTGGGCGCGGTAAAAATGGATGATGTCAGGACGTTTGCTCAGGAGGTAATCGTTTTCGGCAGCAGCAACCATTTGCCGGCAGTACAGTCGATCGGCAAAGAACTCGCCGAACACGCCGATCATTTCGACATTATGGGGGTAAAGAGTATATTACGAAAGCTGGCGGGTTGAAGGCGGATGAAGGAGTGCGGTTGGGCGATACGGCGGCGGTGGCGGCAATGTGCAGCGGCTGAAAAGCTTTCCTGCCGCGTCTGACGCTTAATAAAAAGGAAAGGAGCGTTTCGTGCCCGAACGGAAAAGACGTTCATTGATCCTCATGGTTGACGACAATACGGAGAACCTTCGCCTTCTGGGGGCGATGCTTGAACATGAGGAGTACGCCACGGCATTCGCGATCAACGGAGAGGAGGCGCTTCATTTTGTCGCCGCTGAAAAACCGGATCTCATCCTCCTCGATATAATGATGCCGGGGGATGACGGCTATACGGTCTGCAGGAAGCTCAAGCAACGGGAGGATACCAAGACGATACCGGTTATTTTCCTGACGGCCCGCACCGAGTCTGCGGATATTGTCCGTGGATTCGAAGCCGGCGGCGTGGATTACGTGACAAAACCTTTCAGCAGCGCCGAACTTATTGCGCGCGTTAAGACGCACCTCGAACTGAAACGCATCCGTGAAGAGATCAAGACCTTACGCGGGCTGTTGCCGACCTGCGCCTGGTGCCGCCGCATCCGCAATGAAGCGGGGGAGTGGGAATCGATCGAAACGTATGTTCGGGAGCACACCGAAGCCGACTTTACGCACGGCATGTGTCCGGATTGTCTCGAAAAACAGTTCCCCGCCCTCGCCGAGCGCCGGCGGAAGTGGCGGGGATAGCGCCGCCGATACCTGCATAAATTTCTTCCCGTCCGGGCCGTACTCCGAAGAAAGCGACCACTGTTTTATTGATGCCGCGTCAGCCGTTGGAGCGGAAAGGAAGGGAAAAATATATTTTCCATCTCTAAAAAGAGCGTTTCATTAATCCTCCTTCGGTACGATGAACGTTCCGGTGGTTTTTACTTGTCGCCTCACCCCATCACCCCGTCCCGCACTGCGGGAGCACCCCTCTTGCCCTCACCGCTCTCCGGAGAGGGGAAGAGGGGCCGGGGGAGTTGGGGTGAGGCGTACCGATGGAATCTGAAATTCTATTCTACCGAAGTAGGATTAAATAGGAGTATTTTCTAACAGCAGAAGGAATCTTCCCGGTGAGTATGAATCATCCAAAGCGTTTATCAATGGTCGTGGCCCTGGCACTCGCCGCTTCTTTGCATGCACGGGTTACGATCGTGGAAAATACCCCGCAACGGCTCACCTTCTCGTGGGACCTCGATGGAATCGATACCTCCCCGGTCTTCGACGGAGAAAAACGTGTTGCTTCGCTCTCTTTTTCCGGAAGCAATATCTCGCTCGGGGAAGAGGGCGAATGTGTCCTGCCGGGGTATACGATTGTTGTCGGAGTACCCCCGGCGGGGGACATCGATGCGGCGTTGACGCCGCTCAGCGTGAAAACCGTTCCGTCGACGCATCCTCCGGCAACGTGGAAGGGGCGCGGCGGCATTCCCCGTAAATCAACTATCGTTTTTTCCGACCGATGGGTGGCGCAGCCGGAGTACTCCCGTTTCAGGTCGCTGCGGACAGCCCGCCTGGTGATCCGTCCGGTGCAGTACGACGAGGCGGCGCGAACGATCGTTTACCTTGCAAAGGGGACCTGCACCATCCGTTTCCCGCAGTCCGCATACCGCTCCCGTTCAATGAAAAAAGGCGGCGATTTTGAGCTGATGCTGCGCCGTCTTCTGGTCAATTATGACGTGGCGCAGGGGTGGAGGGCGGCAATGCAGCCGGCAAAGAAGGCGGCCGCACCCTTTCCGCTGTCGCCCGATCAGAAAATCTTCTCATTCCGAATCGGCGACGGTCACGAGGGCCTCAACGAAGCGACTATCTGGGAAAACGGCATCATGAAAATTACCGGGAAACGCATCCGGGAGCTTTTCGGTGCGGTTCCGGCCTCACGCGTCAAACTGTATGCCGCCGCCAAAGGCATGCTGCCCGATACCCTCCCCAACGACGGTTCGATCCCCGACGGCGTCAACGAAGTGCCGCTCCTGCGGATCGACCGCAACGGCGACGGTACGCTCGACGATGACGACTGCCTTCTCGCCTACGTCAGCGGAGCATCGGACTGGCGGGTGGATAAATGGTACGAGGCATACCGTTTCGACCTTGACATATACGATGATTACCGGACCTACTGGCTTACCGTGAGTTCCGGGGACGGGGCAACTATCGATAAAAAAAGCGACGGGCCTTCCCCCGCAAACCGGGAAGTGACCGCTTTTACCGATCGCCTCCAGTACCGGCGGTCGGAACTGCGCAGGGACGGGAATCCCGGCAACCGTGAGTGGATCTGGAGGGTATTGTCACGTAATCACCCCACGTTCCAGCAGCGTTTCGATCTGCCCGGCCTCGTAACCGGCGATACCGGCTGGCTGCAGATCGGGTGCGATTCGCGGGGAGGAAAGTACAAGTTGACCTTCGGCACTACGGAGCTCTGCGACGAGTGCATCCTGGGCGAAACCTTTCCGATAACGTCGTGGGGGGATTCGACGGTTCATCTCGAGTTCGCCGGTGATGAAGAGATAGCGAACGCCCGTATAGAAATCGGCTATTTGAATATCCGCTACCAACGAAAGCTCGAAATCGGCGACGCTCCTTCCGTTTTGTCGATCATGCCGCCGCTGGCGGATTCGGGCCTTGTCATCGCCTACACGCTGTCGATACGAACCGGCCAGAAGATCTATATTTTCCGCGTTCCGTTCGACGAACGCCGGATCGTCCTGATCGATACCCTCACGCGCAGCGGCGGCGGCTCCTATCAATGGATCGACACCTCGTACAGCGAACGGCGGTATGTGCTGTGCAACGAATCGGCGCTGCTGACGCTTCCGGAACTCAGCGAACCGGCCGCACCGGCGTTCGACGGGAGTTCCGTGGTGCGGGATCTGCGCTCGACGAACAACCGCACCGATTTTCTCATCATTACCCACCCCGATTTCATGGCGGCCGCAGACAGCCTTGCCCGCCATAAGGTGCGGGTGGGCTTTACACGACCGGCGGTGGTCGATGTCAATGATATTTACCGCTTCTTCTCCGGCGGCGACAAGGATGCCGCGGCGATCAGGAATTTTATCGCGTATAGTGCACGATACTGGATAGGCGGCGATGCGCTCGATCATGTCCTCCTGATGGGTGTGGGACACTTTGACGCGAAAAACGTTTTTTATGCGGCGACTGATTTCATCCCGGTCTATATTCACGGCGATGAAAACAACGAGGATTTTTTCACCCGAATCGCACCCGGCGTCAACGAACCGCAACTGTCCATTGGGCGGCTTCCCTGCACGACGATCGGACAAGCGTGGGACATGGTGAAAAAAATCGTCGACACCGAAGACCCCGACAAAGCCGATTTGAGTGAATGGCGCAACCGGGCGCTTTTCGTCGCCGACGACGATATGCAGGGCGACCGATACGACCAGGTCGCTTCATCGACGCCCCACCATCTCTCGTCCGACCGGACGGTCGCCGTGGTGGATTCCCTCTGGCCTTCGATGGATATCAGGAAAGTGTACCTGTTCGAATATGAGTGGGATCAGGCGCACCAGAAACCCTCGGCCTCGCGCGCCCTCCTCAACGAGATCAACAACGGCGTCGGCTATATCAATTTCTTCGGCCACGGCGCCGACATCACCTGGACCGACGAATATATACTGACGGCGGAAATGGTCGCCGGAATGTCCAACGATCAACGGTATCCGGTCGTTTCGGTCTTTTCCTGTTCGGTGGGAAGATTCGACATACCCGGAAGCGAATGCCTGTCGGGAGTGCTCGTCCGGTCGCCGGGTGCCGGATCCATAGCCTCCATATCGAGCACGCGTGAGGCGTATGCAAACGCCAACGAGAACCTCGCGATCAGCTTTTACGGCTACCTGTTCGACACCACCGCATCCCTCTCGATCGGGCTGGCTCTGATCGCCGGCCAGGTGCACAGCTCCTCAGGCGACGGACACCGGAGCTACTCCATTCTCGGCGATCCGTCGGTGCGCGCCGTACGGCCGACCCACCGGATCAGTCTCGCCCTTGACGATAAAAACGACACGCTCGCTGCCCTTCAGAAGGTGACGGTGAGCGGTACGGTGATCAACGGCGCCGGCAACGTTGACAAATCGTTCGGCGGTGAGGGCGCCTACGTGTCGATCGGACTTTTCAACGCTCCCGACACCGCTTCCCGCAAGGACGGCGGGGAGCACAAGGAGGTGCGTTACGTGCTCCCCGGCGCGCCGATGTTCCTCGGAAAAACGGCGGTCGCCGGCGGGACGTTCAAACAGACGGTGCTCGTTCCGCAAAACCTCTCGTTCGAAAAGCCGGGAGTGAAACTGACGGCCTACGCATGGAAGGAGCATACCCTGATGGCCGGGACCGGATACCGTCGAGACCTTATTTTCAGCGGGTCGGTACCGCCCGAAAACGAAGGAGCAACGGATACCGCCGGTCCCCGCATCACCGTCCGGCCGGCGTACGACGACGAACGCCTCTCCGGGAAGGACGCCTCCTTTACCGATCATATCACCACGCAGGTGCCGGTGAAGTGCGAGATCGATATTTTCGACGAAAGCGGAATCGACGCCTCGGGGATCGGCCCCGACGAAGGGGTGACCCTTGCGATCGAAGGGGTCTATGCCCGTCAGAACGTCAACAACAAATTTCAGTTCAAGGAGGGGGACTTCCGGCAGGGAATCCTGTCGGTTGTTTACGAAGAAGAGGCGCTGAAACCCGGCACCTATACGATGGCGGTCACGGCACGCGATCTCGTAGGCAACCTGTCCAAAGCGCGGTTTACTCTCAAGGTCACCGAATGGGACGAACTGAAGCTCGACCATGTGCTCAATTTCCCCAACCCGGTGCGCATGCGAAAAACCACACGGTTTTACTGCCATTCGAACTACACCTCGCAGCAGTATTACGGAACGGACGTGCGCCTGACCATCAAGATCTACACGCTCGGCGGCAGGTTGCTGCGCGTTCTGAAAAACGCCCGCAACGGCGAGGAGTGGGACCTGCGCGACCAGGCGGGGAATCTGCTGAGTCCCGACGTCTATCTCTACCAGATAACGGCGGAGGATTATTCGCAGCGCAAAACCGTAAAG
>JAFGNB010000317.1 GCA_016927235.1 Chitinispirillaceae bacterium | reverse complement strand
GTTGGAACTGGTGTTCCGGCCGGTCTTCAAAACCGGTAGCGGGCGGATAATACCGTCTGTGGCAGGTTCGATTCCTGCTCTCTCCGTTTTACGCCGCACATCTTTCACAACGGAGGGTTATGCACGCACCTGCTCTTGTCAATCAACATCGTCATCTTCCGAGCGTCGACGCAGTGCTGCACAGCAATGGCGCGCAGGAGCTCATTTCGTCATTCGGAAGGGATTTGGTCGTGTATGCCGTGCGGCAGACGATCGACCGGCTCCGCCGGACGTGCGGTACGAGGGAGAAAATCGCAGCCGAAGCGGTCTTTTCGCAGGCGGCGGAGCTGGCCCGCGCCATGGGTACGGCATCACTGCGACCGGTCATCAATGCCACCGGCATCCTCCTCCACACAAACCTCGGCCGTGCGCCGCTGGGCGCCTGGGTGCTCAAGGACATTACACCTATTGTCAAGGGCTATTCCAATCTTGAGTTCGATCTGGAAAAGGCGGAACGGGGGCAGCGCATGACGCATATCACCCGCCTGCTTGCCTGCCTCACCGGCGCGCATGACGCGCTGGTGGTCAACAATAACGCGGCAGCCGTTATTCTGGCCCTGCATACGTTCGCGAACGGCCGGGAGGTGGTCGTGTCGCGGGGGGAGCTTATCGAAATCGGCGGGGAGTTCAGGATTCCCGAAATCATGACGGCATCGGGGGCGCGGATGGTGGAGGTGGGCACCACCAACCGCACGCGCATCTCCGATTACGAACAGGCGATCAATCCGGATACCGCCCTGCTTTTCAAGGCGCACAAGTCGAACTATACGATCGCCGGGTTTACCGAAGAGGTGCCGGTTGCCGAACTCGCCTCCCTTGCCCATGCCCACCACCTGCCGCTGCTCTTCGACATCGGGTCGGGATTGCTGCACAAGCCGAAGGTCGCCGGCTTTGCCAATGAGCCTGATGTGCGCTCGGCGCTCACCGACGGCGCCGACCTGGTCTGCTTCAGCGGCGACAAGCTGCTCGGCGGCCCGCAGTCGGGAATCATTGCCGGGAAACGCGACCTGCTCGAGAAGCTCTCCCGCGCTCCGCTCATGCGCGCGTTGCGCGTGGGGAAGCTCACGATTGCAGCATTGTCAAGCGCCTGCAGGAGCCATCTCAGAGACGAGGAACTGGTAAAAAAAAATCAGGTGTTCAACCTTCTCAAACGACCGGTCGAAGAACGGCGGAAATACGCGGACCGGCTCTGGGAGGAGCTGCATAAACGTTCGGTAACGGCTGAAATCATTCCGAGCATCGTCCAGTGCGGCGGAGGGACGCTTCCCAACCTCAAGCTGCCGGGATACGCGGTGGCGCTTGTTGCGCCGCAGGAGCAGCCAAAGGGGCGGGAGAGTTTCGCCGAACGGGTTTTTCACCGGATGCTCCGGCGCGATCCGCCGGTGCTCGGGGTACTGCGGGAAGGCAGGCTGCTCTTTGATACCGGAGCGCTGTTCGAGGGCGACGTCGAGCGGATAGCGGAAGCTGTGGAGGAGTGTATGCCGGAGGCGCCGGGAGAAAAAAAAGTGGCGGATCGCGATCCGACATAGAGAAGAAATGATCATGATTCTTTCCGTTTTTCCTTTAACCTCACCCACCGTCCCCCTCTCTTTTCGGCGAGGGGGAGATGAAAAAAACATTTTCCCCTCTCCGGGCGGAGAGGGGATGCAGGGGGTGGGATTACCGAAACCGACAATCCATCCACCCAAATATCTTCCTCATCTCTCATGACCCACCTCATCATCGGCACCGCCGGCCACATCGATCACGGAAAGACCGCGCTCGTCAGGGCGCTTACCGGCATTGAATGCGACACGCACCCGGAAGAGCAGCGCCGCGGCATCACGATCAACCTCGGGTTCGCCCACCTGACCATGCCCGACGGAACAACGGCGGGGATCGTGGATGTGCCGGGGCACCGAGATTTCATCCGTACCATGGTTGCCGGCGCAAGCGGAATCGACCTCGCGCTGCTCGTGATCGCCGCCGACGACGGCATCATGCCTCAGACACGCGAACATACGGAGATCATGAGCATGCTCGGCGTGACGCGGGGAGTGGTCGCACTCACCCGGATCGATTGTATCGACAGGGAAATCATGGCGATGGCGCGGGAGGAGGTTGATTCTTTTATAAAGGGAACGTTTCTTGAAGAATGCCCGGTGGTGACGGTCTCGTCGAAAACCGGCGAAGGGATCGATGCGCTTAAAAAAGCGATCGCCGCAATTGCCGCAAGCGTGAAACCGCGAAGCGCCGACGACCTTTTCCGCATGTATATCGACCGTATCTTCAGCGTAAGCGGCTTCGGGACGGTGGTCACCGGATCGGTGCTGGGGGGGCGCACGGCACCCGGGGACGAGCTGCATCTGCTCCCCGGCGATAAAAGGGTTCGCGTACGGCGCATCGAACGGTACGGCCGGCAGGCCGATGAGGCGGTAGGGGGGGACCGGGCCTCGCTCAATCTGGTCGGGCTTTCCAGAGAAGAGTTCGTACGCGGTATGATGGTGTCGGACCGGCACCTCAGATCGACAATGCTGCTTGATGCAAGCGTCGAACTGTTCGAACAGGGCCGTACGGCTCCTCTGTGGTCGTCGGCGCACTTTTTTCTGGGAACCTTCGAGGCTCAGGCGCGCATGCACCTGATTGACGCCGATCTGCTGCGCCCCGGTGAGCGGGCCGTGGTACAGCTGCACCTGCCGCAGCCCTGCGTAGCCCAGCCGGGGGACCGCTTTATTCTACGAAATACCTCGAATGACCGGACGATCGGCGGTGGGGCGGTGATCGACGCCGCGCCGCTGCACCACCGCCGCCGGCCGCCCGTGCTGCTGGAAAAACTCCATGCCATCGCGCGCGGCGGACTGAATGATCTTATTGCGGCGGAAATAAAGAAACACCCCGGCGGCGTTTCGTCGGGAGAGATCGCCGAACTGCTCAACTGCTCACTGCAGGAAGTGCGGGAAGCGGCGAAAACCCTTCCGGCGGAAATAACCGTTCTTGCCGGTGAAGATGCCCTGTATTTTATCGGCACCGCGGCCTACGGCGCACTCCGCGAACGCATCATCAGCGCGATCGCCGCCTACCACCGGCGCAATCCCCTCGACCTGTCGGGGAGAACCGCCGATGAGCTGCTGGGGATGCTCGGTCTCGATCGGAGTGCAACGCACGAACGAATGCTGCAGCTGCTGCTGAAGCGGCTTCTTGACGAAAATAAACTGAAGCTCGTCCGGCATACCTGGGCGCTCCCCGGCCATACCGCCGACCCGTCGCAGGGCTACGAAACGGCGATCGCCGCGATCGACGGGGCGCTCGCCTCCTGCGGCCTGCAGACGCCGCTTGAAGGCGACCTGCGCGCCATCGCGCTGAAGCAGGGAATCGGCGAGCATCTGCTGCGCCAGATCCTCAATTTTCTCGCCGGAAACAAGCGCATTTATCAGATCGAAGGCGCATGGCTGCACGCATCGGTGGTCGATCCGGTGAGGCGGCGTCTCCTGCGGGAGCTTGACGGCCGGCCGGAAGGATTGACTGTTGCCCAGTTCCGCGATCTGATCGGCGCCAACCGCAAGATCTGCCTGTTACTCTATGCGCTTTTCGACCGGGAAGGAGTAACCGTCCGCGACGGCGACGTACGGCGGATCACCGAACGCGGCAGTGATCTGCTGCGCGACGCTTCATGAAGGGACTGAAACGGCGTCCTATTTCCGCGCATGCAGCCCGATGATCTTTTCAATGACGACGTGGCGGGCGAACAACCGGTCGTACCGCTCTTTCGCGGCGTTCCCCATTTTTTTCCGCAAACGGTTATCGGTGAGCGCGGTTTCGAGAGCCCGGTGGAGGCTGTCGGTATCGTCGGGAGGGACGAGCAGACCGCTTTCGCCGTTTTTAACGATTTCATTGATCGGCGCGATATCGAACCCGACAACCGGCTTGCCGAAGCTCATCGCCTCGGTAAAGACAATGCCGAACGATTCGTCGGTGGACGGAACGCAGAGTATGTCGCAGCTGGAAAGCAGCCAGTGTTTTATTTTTTCGTCCACCTCGCCCAGATCGAATACCGCCATGTTCCTGATACGAATCGGCTCCCCCGGCCCCGCAATCACCAGGCTGGCGAGACGCTCGAGGCCGCCGAAGGCGACCAGCAGCGACGCCAGGCCTTTGTGCGCCTCGCGGCGCCCGAGAAAAAGGACGAACCGTCCGGGCACCGGCGGCATCCGCAGCTTCGGATAGCCGGGTTCGGCGACCACCGGGGGTATCACCGCAACGTTTACCGGAATCGACGAATTGATCCGTGAGAGAAACTTCATTTTGTAACTCTCCGTCGGGCAGATGACCGTGTCGGCCGCCGCGTAGGCGCGAAGCTGCGCCGGACTGTCTCCCCAGCGGCGGAAATGGATAAACGGCTCGTGTACGAAACGGATTCCTTTTTTCAGGCAGACGTCGGTGACGCACCGGGCAAGATACCCGGTGGAGATGCAGTGAATCGAATCGGCTTCGTCAAGGAGCCGTTCGACACGGCGGGAAAAAACCAGGTTATACCAAATATAAAGAAGGTCGAACAGTATGCGCGGCAGAACGCGGCGCAGCAGGGGGACGTTCCAGATTAAAAGCGGCATAAGCAGCACACGGCCGACACCGCCGGCCTCGAGCGGTTCGATGACATGGCCGGAGGGGTCGTTTGCCGGCATTTTCCGCGATGAGGTGAAAACGCCGTAGAGGGTCGCCGCCGTCGAAGGCCGATGGGTGACGATCGTCACGCGCCATTCGGAAGGAAGCGATGCGGCAAGGGTGAGCGTGGCCTGCTCTACGCCCCCGCATGAAGGCCAGTAGCGGTCGACGACAATGACCAGTGTGTATGATTTCATAGCAGGCACTATTGAGTATACTAAACGGAGGGAAGGTGAATCCAGATGATTTGCAGTCGCATGAGCGCATTTCATGAAGTAATTCCGCCGCTACGAATCTATTTTTTCCTTACACGTTCATTTCGACCATGAAGGAGGGGCCGTGCGGTATCAAAACCTGCAACTCGATCCGTTTCAGGAAAAGGCGGTTGCGGCGATCGAACGGGGTGAGTCGCTCATCATTGCCGCACCTACGGGGTGCGGGAAAACGCTCATTGCCGAATACGCCGTCGAGGTGTCGCTGCGGCTCGGCAGGCGGGCCGTCTATACAGCGCCGGTCAAGGCGCTTTCAAACCAGAAATTCCGCGATTTCCGACATCGTTTCGGCGAGCGGACCGTCGGGATTCAGACCGGCGACGTCACGATCAACCAGGGAGCGCCCCTGTTGATCATGACGACCGAGATATTCAGAAATCTCATTCTTGAAAATTCGGGCCGCCTGTCGGATATCCACTATACGATCTTCGACGAAATCCACTATCTTGACGATCCGGAACGGGGCACCGTATGGGAGGAGAGCATCATCCTCGCGCCGCCGGAAATCCGGTTCATGTGTCTGAGCGCCACGGTGCCCAATATACGGGAACTCTCCCGCTGGATGGAGACGGTGCGCCGGACCTCCTTTACGATGATCGAGGAGACGGCGCGTCCGGTTCCCCTCAAGCACTATTTTTACAGCCCGAAATTCGGCATGATGGGCATTAAAGCCGTTCGAAGAAAATACCGCAAGGACCCTGCGGAGCGGAAACGTTTTCTTCGACGTAAACCATCGTCGAAACGTATCGTACGGCTGGTGCTCGAACAGGGGAATGTGCCGGTGCTTTATTTCTGCTTTAACCGCAAAGCGTGCGAATATCATTCGGAACAGCACAGCACGCTCGAGCTGCTCGACGGAGAGGAGCGCCGGAAAGTGCGCGCCATGGTCGACGAACTGGTGG
>JAFGNB010000030.1 GCA_016927235.1 Chitinispirillaceae bacterium | reverse complement strand
TATACTAGGCACACGATGAAATGTATCGGCAGTTCGGCTATTCATTGAAAATAACGCTGAGTCGGGTGATTTCGCTCTCGGCGAATGACGTTTTGGCGCTCTGGCCGATACCGGCAAAATATTCGTGGAAATCCCACCACGCCTCGATAGCCGCCTGTGCCGCCTCGCGGGAGGGCGCGGCATCGTACCGGACCGAAAGATATTTTGCCTTGTAGAGCATCAGTTGCTCCTTACGACTGCGCGGGGAGCTGCGACGAGAGGGTATGCGCGTGGACGCTTCCGCCATTTCGTACGCCCGTTCCCACTCACCGGATTCGTAAAGACAGCGGGCATAAAGAGCAAAGTAGGCGCCGTCGTTGATCCGGCGCCGGGTGAAGCGCTTCAATGCAGCCGACAGTTTTCCTCTTTCAACCATCGATTCGAGTTGTGCAATGGGATCGGTGACGGGAGCAACAACAGGTTTTTTCAGTGCGGCTGCCGGAGTCTCGTTTTCCGCGCTTTCTTCGGGTGTGTTAACCACATTCACCGAAGGCGCGAAACTCTTTTCAGCAGTTGAGGCCGCCTGTTCCGCGACGTTTTCCGATTGAGCGCCAGCGGCGGCAGTCGCTTCCGGACGGGAAACCGCCGCCCACAGACCATCGATCGGGCGGCGGACGGCATCAACGAGAAACAGAAACGTCGCGATCAGCAATCCGGCAGGGATAACCGCCGCGATGAACGGTACCGATATATGACGGGTAAGGGGAATCTTCTGCACGGAAGTGTTTGCCTTTTCGGTATCTTTCTGGATCACCGTTTGCGGAAATCGTCCGTTCTCATACATTTCAAGCGCACGTTTCGCCCACCACGCCGGCGACGCGTTGACGGCGTTCGCTTCATACGCCCACCGGTACAACGACATCAGCGCTACCACCGACCGTGTGGGGGCGAGTTTGCGGTGCTGCAGCAGCAGCGCCTCCTTCAGCGGACCGATTCGCTCGCCGTCACCCATTCTGTCAACCCATTGCTCAAACGACGCCACTTTCAGGGCATCGGCGAAAGTCATCGACGCCCGTCCGAGCTTGACGCCTTTTTCGATGCTGTCGGCAAGGTGCTCCACTGCATGGAGGCTTTCATCGAATCTCATGACTACCGGCAGCATTCTGCCCACTTTTTTCATATTGTAGGCGTCAATCGATTCGGACAGCCGGTCGATCCTGATTTTAAGGGCCTGAGCCTCAAGCCGGATCAAACCGATCAGGAGCTCGCGGTGGAATTCATGGATCGGAACTTGACCTATAATAAGTTCTACGAGTTTATACGCAAAAAAAGTAAGTCCGAGAAAATCCAGAACGCTGTTTACTTCAGCAAGCGAATGGACTCTACGGTAAACTTCCTCTTCCCGCCGTTCGATTGATACGCCGCCTTCGATTTTCATGAACAGGCGCCGAAGGCAGCGCAACCGCACGACGTTTTTCGCCACCTCAATATCGGGAAAACCGGTATCGAGCATACAGACGATCAGAAATTCAAACCATTCACGAGGGGGCGCCGAGCTCAGGAGGGTATCGAACAACTCATCAAGCGGAATTCTCTCTTCGATATTTTCCAGAAACGCGGCGACCTTTTTCGCCCCCTCCGCATAGCCCACACTGATTTCCAGCGAATGCTCCAAATCGTTCCACGGCATCGGCAGACTATCGGTAATCATGAAGTCTTCAAGCTGGTTCGATGTACTCATTCCTGCTATCCCTGCATGATTTCAACCTTCATCGGTTTTTTTTCACACCATCCAATCACCATGTCATCAACAATTTCCTGAAGGCACCACCTACTCGTTTTCTATGCCGCTCGGCCGCGAAACCCGCATAACCCCGTCGGCATTCGTCGTCCGACGCTATTGAACAGACTCTTCTCATGCGCCCCGTCGGCGGGCTTCTCGCCCGGTCTCACGATAACCCCCAATAAAAAAGGTTCCCTAATATATTTTAATACGCGACGAAGGAATTTTTCAAATACTTGAGACCGATAGTCGTCAGGGGTGAAATACCCGTATCCGCACGAAGAAGCAGATGCGCACCGGATGAAGAAAGCGTATTAAATAATATTAGGGAAAAAGTCTGTCGGGGTGAACCGAAGCAGATGATCCTTCCACTGTAATTCTGACGAAACGATGCAAATCGGTTCTGTCGAAGCGGTGTTATCAATAAAGTTGTATTTGTCAATTTTATATGCATTCTCTCCCTCCGTGAGGAGATGCTGCAAGAATACCGGCGCGGGGAGCACGCGCACACTGAACCACTGGAGTAAAAATGAAACCACATGCTTTTATCGGCTGCCTGATCGCAGTAATGTCGCTACGCACGTACGCACAGATGGATTTCGATTACAACAGCGCGCTCGAGGCTGCCATTAAGTTTTTCGACGCCAACAGGTGCGGCCCTGACGCGGGGAAGGACAATGCATTTTCATGGCGGGGCGCCTGCCATGTCGATGATAAGGACGGCGGAGTCGACCTGACGGGAGGCTATCATGACGCCGGCGATCATGTAAAATTCGGGCTTCCCCAGTGCTGGTCGGC
>JAFGNB010000316.1 GCA_016927235.1 Chitinispirillaceae bacterium | reverse complement strand
TCGGAGGTCGAGCGGTACATCCCGCCCCAGAAGGGCCGCAACCACGTGCTGTACGTCATCCGGGAGTTACTCTATTTCAAGCCGGAACACGCAGGTACCGATATTGACAAAGCGTTGCAGTTTCTTAACCGCGTCCAGACCAAGCGATCGGTCGTTTTTCTCGTTTCCGACTTTTTTTCACCTTCCTTTGAAACCGCGCTGCGTGTCTCCAGCCGACGCCACGACCTGATCGCCTGCACGGTGAGCGATCCGCGGGAGAAGGAATTCCCGGATGTGGGGCTTGTCGAACTGGAAGACGCCGAGAGCGGCGAAACCATACTCGTGGACTCGGGAAGCGCGGCTTTCAGGAGCCACTATGCGAAAACCATGCGGACCCGCCGGGAGGGGGTGTCGTTGATTTTCACAAGCAACGGCATCGACGAGATCGCGATCTCCACCGGCTCGGAGTATGTGGACGAACTCATCAAATTTTTCAGGAAGCGGGAAAAAATGCTGGGGAGGTGAGCGGGCTAAGGGCAACCTGCATTACCGCTATTGTTAAAATGCATTCTGCGGATCGGCGCCCACCGCTTCCTGATAATGCCTCCTTGCCTGTTCGCGATCACCATGCTGCTCGTATCCGGAGAAAAGCCGCAATAAACCGCTCCCGTTTTTCGAAATGATCATTTGATAATGAAAAGGGTGGGCATTACCTGGAAAAAGGAGGTGAAAAGAAAGCCATCCTGCCAATGATTGATGCATAAATTGATACATAAAGGGAATAGGAATTAATTTCACGGGTGCTAAAAAAAAGTATTGACACATATCCCAGAATTCATTATTATTTGAACTGCAAAAAAATAACAACCACTTACTCACGGGGGAGGTGATACACCATGATCCTGGATGAACAGTTTGATGCGGACGAGATTCTCCGCGATGTTGATGAGCGTTACCTGGACGACGATCTAGACGACGAGGATGATATGCGGGAGCTGAATTTCGGTACGATCCACGATGAAAACGCGAATTTCAGTGACATGGCTAGTGACCTCGATACCACCGACGATCTGTGGGAGTAACGGATTTTCCGCATCCGGAGCGTATGCCTTGAACAACCGGGGCGAACAGCGGTTCGCCCTTTTTATTTATGTGTCAATCTATCGTGACCGGTGAAATCAAATAAAGTCTACTTTGTTTCCGATGCCCACTTCGGGATCGATCTTCCGGGATGTGAAGATCGCGAGCGTCTTTTCTTCAACTTTCTCGATCAAGAGGTGATCGGGGGGTCGGAACTGTACATTGTCGGCGACCTTTTTGATTTTTGGATAGAGTATGGCCATGCAATCCGCCCCGACTATGTACCGGTGCTGCATCATTTATGGAAGGCTGTCGATCACGGGGTGACGATCCACTACCTTGCCGGTAACCACGATTTTGCCCTAGGGCCGTTTCTTGAAAAAACCATGGGAATACGCATCTATCCCGGAGAAATCGCCAGGGAAATACAGGGGAAGCGGGTCTATCTCTACCACGGCGACGGGCTTATCAAACGGGACATCGGGTACCGGGTCCTGAAGAAGCTGCTGCGCAATCCGATCAATCAGCGGATCTACAAGCTGCTCCATCCCGACATCGGTGTGCCGCTGGGGAGCTTTGTTTCCGGCTCAAGCAGAAAGTACCTCAACCGACCGCTTGCCGAAAAATTCCGTGAAGAGTATCGCCGGTGCGCACAAAAGGAACTTGCGCGAGGACACGATATTGTAATCTACGGACATATCCATCTGCCGGAGTTGATCAGCTACCCGTACGGAGTGTATTGCAACATCGGATCCTGGCTCAAATATTATACCTATGCAACCATGTGCGACGGAAAGCTCTTGCTTCTGCGCTATCAAGAGGGCGGGGATGCCGAAGTGCTGCCTGGGATTGAATTGAGATGAGACAAGAGTTGGTCGTAGGTCTCTTCAATCCCCTGAGAGATGACTTTGGTTTTTCCGATCACCGGCATGAAATTGGTATCGCCGTTCCATCGCGGAACAATATGCAGATGAATGTGCTGGTCGATTCCCGCTCCCGCGGTGCGGCCGATGTTCATGCCGATATTGAAGCCGTCGGGATGAAAAGCCGCCGAGAGCGCCTGTTTGCATAAACAGAGCTTTGCCCAAAGTTCCGCGGTGGTTTCTGGCGGCAGGGAGATTATGTCCGAAGCATGCTGATAAGGGATCACCATCAGGTGCCCGTTGTTGTAAGGGAAAAGGTTCATCATCACGAATACATTGTTGCCGCGGTGAAGAATCAGGTTCTTCCGGTCTTCAGTCGTTTCGGGTTTGGTGCAGAAGATGCACCCTTCATCATTCGTATCGACATGCTGAATGTAGCTCATACGCCACGGCGCCCAGAGTTGATCCATGCGGCATCCTTTCGAAGGAGATCCCCATCAAATAAACGCGTATCGGAATGAAAAATACTATTTTCATTCTCTGCGAATCGGTTATTTACCTCCTTACCGGTTAGAAAGACCATACGTTTTATGACAACGAGTTATTCCGCGGCAGTGTGCGGCGATCTGGAAAAACAGTTTTCATCCTACCGCCTGCATCGTCCGCTGAAGGTCGGACATTACGATGAGGGACGGCAGCTCACCTACACGATGACCACGGTCGATGCTCCGGCAAGAAACGTTTCCATGACATTGGAAATTCAACGGTTTGTCGGCGGCGGCTTTGCCGGCCAGGTATATAAAGTCACATTACTCAATATCGATGCTGACAGCACGCCCGGTATGGCGGCGGGAAACACCTGTGCGATGAAAATCTTTATTCCGCCGTCGGGTTTTTCCCGGATATTCCGCAACCTGCTCTTCACGATAGGCTTTCAGGGATCATTTCAGCTCCAGACCAACCCTGCGGCTGCCCGCTGCGGAGCCCTGTGGCAAAAATTGATACAGCGTGGGGCGGCATCCCGGTTCGGCGATGGTGCATCGGTCAATACCGTTCGCGCCACCTTTGTCGATTCGGTGCTGGGCAGCTGCGGAGAACTGAGCGACTGGGTCGAGGGAAGAACCTGGCAGCTCGAGGTCGACGACCGTATGGATCTGCTGTCGAAATGGGACCGCGGGAGAACAGTCGACTCCGTGAAGCTGGGTTCTCCGGAGTACCGGGCAAAAAAGGATTTCATGCACCGGTTCGTCGCTCTTCTGCACGAAATGGGCGCCCATGAATTCGCCCGTCAGTACGAATGGTCAACCTGGAAAAGCCAACCGAACTGCCTGAAGCTGCTCTCAACCGACCGCACGCCTGAAAAGGGGCTTGTCGCCGTGGATTTCCGGGCCGGGCTGGCACTTCTTCCTTTCCTTCCCATGAGTCCCGGCGACCTCAAGCTTATTTTTCAAGGATTGGTGCGGGGAAGCCTGGTGCAGTTTGACCGGGGCAACCTGGCAACCCTGAAATCCTTCATCAATGCGCATAAAGATTCATTCAATGACCTTATCCCGCTCGTTGAAGAGCTGGAAGAGAATGAGCGGATCTACCGCGACTCGCTCCCCGATATTACTCATAACCATATCCGCCTGCTGTTCAGCAGACGGCTTTGGGCGACCATGACGGGCAGCGCAATAACAGGATGGCGGGTTCGAAACAGAATCGATGAAGAGTTTGAGCGGCATCTGAAAAAATATCCGCCCCTCATGGTGATTTTCTGGCTTATCGGTCTGCTCCCTTTTCTGGGCAGCATATGCCATAAATATATCGGTCACCGGGCGTGGCGCAGACACTATGTCGGCCTTCTCACCAGCCCGTCCTATTTCATAAGGGCTCTCAAGGGCAAAATGGCCGAGAAGGCAATCGCATGGCATCGGGATGAGCGGTTGACAGAGGCTGCAGCCATACAGGTTGCGGGCTCGATCGGACTCTTTTTTCTCCACCTTCCCTTTTCCCTGCTGCCGCCGGCTCTCCATAAATTCCTTACCTGCTGGAGTTACTTCAAGGAGCGGATCGATTATATAGCAGCTAGGCCGTTTCGCCTCTTTTTCAATGCGGCGTTGCGTGAGGAATGGCTCAGGGAAATGGTTAATGACGGGTTGCGCAAACGCATGCTGACCGAAGATGATGCACGCGAAATCTCCAATCAGCTCAAGGAGGCCTTTATTCAAAAGTACCTTCAGAGCTTGGCAGTGCACGTGATGACGCTGCCGATCACCCAGGTGGTGTCGGTGAGCATAGCAGCAATGTATGTTCTGACACACCCGGAGCTTTCCTGGCAGGAGGCATCGGCGACGGCGCTGGTCATTATCGGCGCCTTCCAGGTGATCCCCATTTCCCCGGGGTCGCTTGCGCGCGGCCTCTATGTGCTCTGGCTTGTCATACGGGAGCGCAATCTTAAGGACTACAATATCGCGGTCATTCTCGGGTTCTTTAAATATGTGGGCTATCTCGCTTTTCCCATTCAAATGACCTACCGCTACCCCACGATCGCGCGTTTCATGGCGGCGCACTGGGCGACCGAAGCGGTCCATGTGATACCGGTATTCGGAGAGAGCGGTGCACTCTTGGAGCACAAGATTTTCGGGCTGTTTTACAACTGGCCCCTCACGATCCGTCGCCGTATGAAACGCCGCGCCGAGCTCCGTAAAACGATGAGGTCGCTTTGGTGGCACACGGTTCCCCTTACCCTTGGCGCTGCCGGGGTGCTGTACGGCATCGACCGCTGGTATCTGCGGTTCAACGATACGATTCCTGGTTTCAAGGGAGTAGTGTCGTTAACGTTTTCCGGAATCAGAAGGCTCATTTCGCTGCTCTCCGGTCTGAAACTCCCCGCCCCGGAACAACTCGCGGCAATCATTCATTACGTTCCCTTTTGTGCAGCTACCCTTATCGGCGGTCTGACCGGGGCTCTGATAACATTCGGCTGCCGGGGTGCCCGCCTGAACCGGAGGATTATGCTTTCCGCGCTGGCAGGAGTGGTTACCGGTCTGCTGTATACGGCCCTTGCCGGTTTGCTCTCCCCGCGGTCGGGGGCACCGGTCGAACCGTTCGACCTGGTAACCGGCGGAGTGTGGAAGATGTTCGGCTATACGATCGCCACCACCGTCGGCGCGATTATTACCGAATTAAGCCTGCCGGAGCCCCGGGAAAGCCAATCGCCGTATACGTAAACTTTTCTGCAATAAAAAAAGGCCGGTATACCCGGCCCGTTATTTCGACTGCACTTTCGTCAGAACGAAAGACTGATCCCTGAATTGAGCAGAATGCCGAAACCGCCCAGATCGACATTCGGGTCCATATTATCGAACGGGATCAGGAACCTGCCGTCCACATAGAACCCGAGCGGAATGACCGGGATCTTAATCATGACGCCCAGGTCGAGGTGGAGCCCGAAATGGGGGGTCATCAGATTGCCGAGGATTTCCTTGATTACCGCTTCGATGACCTCTTCATTGCTGAACAGGGAGAGATCGGTAAGGGTTGCCGCACTTTCGAGATTTGCATTTATAGCGTCTTCGATCAGCGATTTGCTGATGACCGGCGTGGCGAAGTTGAGGCTGAGACCGCCGCCGCCGTAGAGTTTAAGCATTTTCACCATCGGCGGGAACTGGAAAATAAATTTTCTGACCGTAAGATCGAAGCCGAGCTTCATGTACGGCGTCTTGCGCAGGGTGCCGAACCCCGCCCCGTAGTTCTCAAGCGTGAAGGGGATCGTATCATAGACCGGGGTGAAAATATCCTCAGGGTTGGTTGCCGTGGCGTAATTGACATTATCGACTACCGTGAGACCGACGGGATAGGTGATGCTTCCCTCGTATTCCCACAACCCGAAATTAGTTGAAAGTTCCACGACATCGAGCACGGGGATCACATCAACATAGATTTTCAGCCCGCCGTTGATCATTGTCCGTTTCCAGTCGGTACGGGTAAGGAAAATCGGAAGGTCCTTGCCGGTAATGGCGCCGGCGAGTTGGGGCGGCAGGTTACCGGTAATCCCGCTATCACCGATACTGAGATTATCAAAAGAAAGCCACTCCTGTTCGACATCCTCCATCCTCAGTGTAAAATCATTTCCCCAGTGTATACCGACCCCCGCAACACCGAATGAGGAAGAAACCAGTACGAACGTCAGCAGCAGCGCAGAGGAACCACATCGAAAAACAGCCATTTTCACCCCCGATAATAGTTTGTAACCACGAAACATAAGAAATATATATTTACCGGGGAGCATGTTTCAACGAAGGCTCCTCCGGTATCCGATTGAGAACAAATAATATGATTCCGGCAATCTGCAGGTCAATACCGGCACTACTCTGCGTAGTGGGGTCATGGCGCTTCGGTGCCGCCGGAGAACCGTCGACGGTAATTGACAGCTTTCAAAACCGGCTTTCCCGGATCGGCACCTTTACCGTCTCGGTCGAGCGTCTGCAGACCTATCGCGGCGTCCGTCGAACCGGAGGGGGGAGCGTTGTTTTTGACCGTCACATCGGATGCCTTTATGCGTATCAAACGCCGGGCACGTACCTTTTTTTCAGCGGCGATTCGGCGATATGGGGGGTTGATCTTGAAAAGCGCACGGGTTGGAGAGAGAAGGCTTCGCCTCCGGGTGCCGACCTGCGCCGGCGAATCGATCCGCTGCTGCGCCTTTTCGGTCTGCTGGCTATTGACAAAAAAAATTTTACCTACCGGGGCAACAGCGGCGACCTGCTGCTGTTTTCGCTGCCGGCCGACGGCGCCGCGGAGTGCTGTGCAGGTTTTGACGCCGCCACGTTTCAATGCCGCATCATCGAAACCTTCGATGCAACCGGAGCGCTTCTCGACAAGACGGCCTTTGCTTACAGGAGGCAGGGGGATAACGCCATTTTTCCGGCGAAAATTACCATAACGGAACGGATCGGTACTGAAGTATCGGTTGATTCGATTTTATTGAAGAAGCCGCGAATCAATGGAAAACTGCCGGCTGGTGCATTTGATGTTCCTGACGGCATCTCCTGGCGGACGTGGCAAAGCGACAGTTTACTTAAGGAGCAGTTCGATCCGGTCCCCGGACGCTAATCCCAGGTTTTCAGCGGCGCTGCCCCCATTGACGCCGATCTCGAGATACCCCGCCGAACCGAGGTAGCAGAGCGGCTCGCCGCGGGGAACCGACTGAAAAAAATCTCCCGGACTGATCGTATGGCAGGCTCCCCTGAAGCGAAGTTTCAGCGCTTTCCCGATAAGATGGTTCGCCAGCGCCGCGTCAATAGCGGTTATTGCGTTGCCGAATCGGTCAACGGCAAGGACCTCCGCACTGATCGATGCATCGGTAACCGCCGGGCGGGGGAACGGGATTTTTTCATATTCAGCGGTTTCCGCGCCGATTGCGGCAAAGGGGAGCCCCTGTGCGAGATGTGCGGCCACCGGACCGAAGATGTCGCGGCCGTGGAATGTGGAGCTGATGTCGGCGCGGTGAAAATAGTCGCTGTTATCGATTGTGCGTACCGACATTGGCGGCCTCAGGGAAAGCGCCCACGAGAGCACCCCGTTGTCGGGTCCGACGAAGAGGCTCCTTCCTGAGTCCGCCGCGATCGCCCTGCGGCCGCTTCCCACTCCTGGATCGACCACCACGCAGAAGACCGTCCCTTCCGGAAATGTGCGAAAGCATACTGCAAGAGTAAACGCTGCGGCCTTGATGTCGCCGGGAGGGATATGGTGGGTGATATCGATAATGCTAATTCCGGGGCATGCCGAAAGCATAGCCCCCTTAATTTCTCCCACATACCAGTCGGCAATGCCGAAATCGGTGATCAGAGCGACGGGGGGCATGATTTCACCATTGCCATTTCAATTGGGCAGGGAGAGACGCCATGACATGGCGACACTGCAATTTTTATTTGGACGACCCCGGACATCACGTCGTTGCCGATACCTTCACGAGCAGATTATTGACCCGTTTCGAATAGGCCATTGGATCGGGCACCATCTGCCCCTCGGCAATAAGGGCCTGTTCGTAGAGCAAATGCACCCACTCCTCGAGATCCGGGTTTTTCGGATCGGCGCTGTATCGGGCATGCATGTTCGCCAGAATGGGATGCTCGGCGTTGATCTCGAGGATACGCTTCGATTCCGGGACCGTCTGGCCCATAGCCTTCATCAACTTCTCCATATGGACGCCCACGGCGTTCGCCTCGCTCACCAGGCAGGCCGGACTGTCTTTGAGCCGTGTGGTGATGCGCACCTCCTTGACCTTGTCGGCAAGGATGTTTTTGATACGTTCCGAAAGTTTTTTAAATTTCGATTCCGATTTCTTTCTGGCGTCCTTCTCCTCCTTGCCGAGGTCGCCGAGGTCGAGGTCGCCCTGCATGACGGACTTGAGCTGCTTGCCGTCGTAATTGTAAATGTCTCCCACCACCCACTCGTCGATCGGGTCGGTCATGAAGAGCACCTCGATGCTTTTTGACTTGAACACCTCGAGATGAGGGCTTTTCTCGACGATATCCCTGCTCTCGCCGGTGATGTAGTAGATGTCATTCTGGTCGGAGCGCATGCGGCTTACGTACTGCTTGAGCGAGGTGAAATCGTCCGCGGCGCCGTTCGACGACTGGAACCGGACCAGCTCGAGCAGCGGTTCCTTGTTCTCGTAATCCATGTGCAGCCCCTCCTTGAGCACCGGGCCGAATTCCCGCCAGAATTTTTTATAGGTGTCGGGTTCGTTTTCAGCGAGTTCCTTGAATTTTCCGAGAATCTTGCCGACGAGGGTTTTCTTGATCTTTTCGATGACGGGATTTTTCTGCAGCATCTCTCGGGAGATGTTAAGCGGCAGGTCCTCGGAATCGACCACACC
>JAFGNB010000029.1 GCA_016927235.1 Chitinispirillaceae bacterium | reverse complement strand
TTCAATGCGTCGGACCTTTATTTCGGCATTTTAAAGACAACCGTCTTCGGCGCGATCGTCGCCATTACCGGTTCGCACTTCGGTTTTATGGTTAAAGGCGGCGCCGAAGGGGTCGGGGAGGCGACCACTAAGGCGGTCGTCACCTCGGTCGTCCTGATTTTGATATTTGACTTTATTATGGCAATACTGGTATTCTGATTATTTGACGAACGTACGGGTGATCTGCGGTTGCCGCCATGCTTAAAATCGAACATATAAAAAAACATTTCGGGAAACAGACCGTTCTCGACGATATCAACCTCACCGTTAACAAGGGAGAGATTACCTGCATCATCGGCCAGTCGGGCAGCGGAAAGACGGTGTTGTTCCGCCATATCATCGGCCTGATCTTTCCCGACGGCGGCAGGATCCTGCTTGACGGAAAGGTGATTTCCTATCCGGGTATCAGAACTGCACAGTTCAATGAAACGCGAAAGCGGTTCGGCATCCTTTTTCAGGGCGCCGCGCTGTTCGATTCGATGAACGTCGGTGAGAATCTGGCATTTCCGCTGCGTGAACGCACCAAGTTAGGCGAATCGGAGATCCAAAAAGTTGTCAGTGAGTCGCTCGAACGGGTGGGGCTGCAGGAAGTGTTCAAGGAGAAAATGCCTTCCGAGCTCTCCGGCGGCATGCGCAGCCGCGTCGGGTTGGCGCGGGCGCTGGTTATGAAACCCGAAATCATGCTCTACGACGAGCCGACCTCGGCGCTCGATCCGATTATGACCGAAAAAATCGACGACCTCATCACCAGTCTGCGCGACAACCTCGGCATGACGTCGATCGTTGTGACGCATGATATCGCTTCCGCATATAAAATTGCCGATAAAATCGCGATGATCCATGAAGGCAAGATCATTTTCGACGGCACTCCCGCCGAGATCCGCAAATCGCGTAATCCCTATATCCAGCAGTTTATCCGCGGTCAACGGAAAATGTACTATGCCGTTGATGAGGAGCAGTCGTGGGCCGCGCCCATCGACGTGGACCGCCTGCGGCAGACGGGCGTTACGTCGCGTCGCTTCAGGCTTCCGGCTCGGCCTGAGGCCCCGGGTGCCGCTCCCCCCGAGGATGCAGCTCCGGATGAAACGTAAAACAAAGGGCCTCCGCCGGTGAATCGTAAAAGTAAAACCGCCTACGTCTGTACCGAGTGCGGACAGGATTATGCCAAATGGCGCGGTAAATGCAGCAACTGCGGACTGTGGGACACGGTGCACGAAATCCGCCTGCCGGCTTCGGGCAGGGCATCGGCAGCATCGTCGGCCGCGGCACGTGCTCCCGCCGCCCTGCGACGTCTGGCCGAGTGCGGCGTCGACGATGCGCAACGGCTGCCGAGCGGGCTCGGTGAGATCGACCGTGTGCTTGGGGGCGGCTTCGTGCGCGGTGCGTGCATCCTGCTCGGCGGCGATCCCGGCATCGGCAAGTCGACGCTGCTCCTGCAGCTTGCGGCGTATGTCGGCGACGCCGGAACGCATGTACTTTACGTTTCAGGGGAGGAGTCGGCCGAACAGGTGGCCATGCGGGCCCGTCGCCTGCATGTCGAGCACGCCGGCGTGGAGCTACTCACCGAAACGTCGGTCGAGGCCGTCGTGCGGATGCTCGGCGAACAGCAGCCCGGTTTCGTCATTGTCGACTCGATCCAGACCCTCTTTACCGAAGAACTCCAGAGCGCCCCCGGATCGGTGGCACAATTGCGCGAAAGCGCCGCGATCCTGCTGCGATTCGCCAAGGAGAGCGGCGCGATCATGGTGTTCATCGGACATGTCACCAAGGAGGGTGCCATCGCGGGCCCGCGCCTTCTCGAACATATGGTCGATACCGTGCTCTATTTCGAGGGCGACGCTTCGTACCAGTACCGGGTGCTGCGAGCGGTGAAGAACCGTTTCGGTCCCGCGGGGGAGCTCGCGCTTCTGTCAATGTCCGATGACGGGCTCCGCGAGATCGCGAACGCATCGGAATTTTTTCTGATGAACCGCCACTCTCCCCAGGCGGGCACGGCGATCGCGCCGGTCCTCGAGGGGAGCCGGATCCTGACGGTCGAGCTGCAGGCGCTTGTCAACAAGTCGCATTTCGGCATGCCGCAGCGGGTCGCCGCAGGGATCAACCAGCGCAAGCTCGCTCTGTTGCTCGCCGTGCTCGAACGGCACGGCGGCATCGTACTGGGCGATTTCGATGTATTTTTCAACATCGCCGGCGGCCTGACGGTCGTCGAACCGGCGATCGATCTGGGGACCGCGGCCGCGATACTCTCCTCATTCCGCAACCTCCCCCTTCGCGGCGATCTCGCGCATATCGGCGAGCTCGGACTCGGCGGCGAAATCCGACCGGTTAATGCAATGGCCGGCCGGCTCAGGGAACTCGGCCGCATGGGATTCAAGGAGTGCATCGTCCCCCCGCCCTCGAGGAAAGCCGATTGGTTCTCCGAAGCATATGGGATGAAACTGCTGCCCTGTGCGAAGGTGGGAGGATTACAGGAGTTGCTGTTCTAGAGATACAAAGAGACGGAGCGGTACGCTTTTTCGTCCTCACCACCCCAGCAGCCTTACCCCGTCCCTGAAAAGGATAACCGCCAGCCCGCACAGCACCGCTCCGAGGAAGCGCATGATGTACCGGTACGCCTTCCCGTTCAGAAAAGCTTTCGATTTCCCCACGACCACCGCAAGCGCCATTTTCGATCCGACAAGCGCCATGTAGAAACCGCCGGTAAACAAGAGGGGCGCAAGGAAGCTCTCTTTAACCGCTTTTGTCATGATGGGCCCCCCCACGCTCAGCCAGAACAGGTAGGGGTGCGGGTTGAGGAGGTTGGTGACGAGGGCCTTGGACAGGGATCGCGCCCTAATTTCCCCTTTATCAATTACTGTTCCCTTCGAACGGATGCTCTCATACCCCAGATACAGGACGAATATCCCGCCGGCAAGCGAGATGACCGACAGCGCCGTACGGTATCCCGACAACTTTGCCAGAACGAACAACGACGCGAAGATGATCGGCACATCGGTGATGAGGGGAGCGAGGGCGACTTTCAGGCCCGCCCCCACGTCATGCCGGAGCGTTTCGGTAATGACAAGCGTCAACAGCGGCCCAGGCGCCAGCCCTGCGGAGAGGCCCAGCGTGATTCCTACAGTCAAGGTATGCGTCACGGTATTCATCATGTACGGATCAACATTCCTCTTCGCGGAAACGGTTATCCCTCGGCCCGAAGCACAAGTCCTTTGAGGTATTCACCCTCCCGGTGCGCGAGGTTCACCGGGTGGTCCGGTCCTGCGGAAAGCGAATGAAGCAGTTGAAAGCGGCGGCCGGAATCGGCGGCCGCGGCGAAAACGACCTGACGGAAAAGCCTGGCGTCAACGGCGTGCGAGCAGGAGAAGGTGAAAATGAGGCCGCCGGGCGCGGTTTTTTTACAGGCAAGAAGGTTGATGTCTTTGTAGCCGCGGCATGCTCGTTCGATCTCCCCTGGATGCCGGGCGAATTTGGGCGGATCGAGAATGATGCAGTCGTAGCGCGCGTCGGTTTCACGGAGGAAGCTGAAGACGTCGGCGGTATGCGTGGTTACCCGGTCGCCGTCGAGGCTGTTTGCGGCGACATTGTTCCGGAGCTGACGCAGCGCATCGCCCGATTGATCTACTGCGTCGACGCTCCGCGCCCCGCCGTCGAGCGCCGAAACGGTAAAACCGCCGCTGTAGGAAAAGCAGTCGCAGATGCGCCGGTCGGCCACGAACGAACGAACCAGTGCACGATTTTGCCGCTGGTCAAAGAAAAACCCCGTTTTCTGGCCCCGTACGATGTCGGCGCCGAATATGAGGCCGTTTTCCCTAATAATAATATCCGTCGGCGGTGAACCGTAACATATTCCCTCCGCGTTACCAATCCCTTCACGGGCACGCGATTCAGAATCGGATCGTTCGTAAATAAACGACGGGGTGCAGGCCGAAACGAGTGCGGAGACGATGGACTCACGCATGCGTTCCATTCCAGCGGTCAGGATCTGCATGACAAGGCCGCCGGCATAGTCGTCCACGATAAGTCCCGGAAGAAAATCGCCCTCGGAGTTGACCAGGCGGCATGAGTCGGTAGCGGGGGTGAGGAGTGATTGACGTTGTGCGATCGCCCGCCGTATGGCCGTGGAAAGCGCGTCGTCGCTGAACGTCTCTTCACCCCATCGGAGCATGCGGACGGTAATGGCCGAGCGGGGATTGTAGTACCCGCACCCGAGCAATTCTCCCTGATAAGTGCGTACAATGCAGGATTCGCCTGCTGCCTGAGTTCCCGAAATACGATCGATCGAGCCGGAAAAAATCCAGGGATTTCCCCCCCGGACGCATTTTTCACGATTTCGTTTCAGATGGACGATCAGCATATCTTTTTTAAAAAAAATACACTTCCGCCGGCAATATCATGCTTAAAACTGTTGATATGGCATTGGATTGTTATATTTTTGAAAGAGAGCCGGTCTGGAGAACAGTCAGATTAATGTGGGTAACGCTTGCACAGGCTCGGTTCACATAATATATTAACCACAAGGTAAAAATCCTTTTGTTTTTTATTATCCATTATAATATCAAAACCATAACCCGAGGTGGGGAGGTCTGCATGATCAAATTTCTCAAACCGTTTTGTTTAGCGCTTCTTGTTGCGAGTATCGGTTTTATGGGCTGTCAGAAAAAGGTTACCACGGTAGAAACGCCGCCGCCCCCGCCCCCGCCGAGGGTTGAGGAACCGCCGCCGCCGCCGCCGACGCCCCCCCCTCCGGATATTACGGGTGAGCTCAATGCTCTTTTGCAGCCGATCTATTTCGATTTTGATAAATATGAGCTTCGTTCCGACGGTATCGCAACGCTTGAGCGCATCGCCAGTTTCATGCGTGAGCATTCCAGCGTCCGTCTCATGGCTGAAGGAAATTGCGACGAACGCGGATCCAGCGAGTACAATATGGGGCTTGGTGAAAATCGTGCACGCGCCGTGAAAAACTACCTCACGTCTTACGGTATTAGTGCAGACCGGATTGAAACAACCTCTTATGGTGAGGAGCGGCCGGCGCGTACCGGCTGCGGCAGTGATGACGGATGTCATCAGATGAACCGTCGGGCTGAATGGCAGGTTTTGGCAAAGTAGGTTGTTGAAACGAACATCTTTCAGAAGGGCATTCCCTCAAGGGAGTGCCTTTTTATTTTTCGCCGGTATCAAGGCCTTCATCGCCGGGAATGCCAGAACCATTCCCGGCAGTGAAAGAATGAAGCTGAGTCCGAAAAACCGGCCATAGCCCAGCCGGGCGGCTAAAAATCCGCTGGCTGCACCGGCGAACACTCCGCTGATACTCATTAATCCCGATCCGATGGCGTAGTGGGCGGCTGTAAATTCACCCCTGCAGATCCGCATGAGAAAGGTCATAAGCACGGCGGTGCCAAGTCCCCCGGAAAACTGGTCGAATCCCTGGACGGCAGCTACGATAATGAGATTGAGCGTGCCGACCGGTTCGGGAATTACGGCGCCGGTATTGATTACAACGAATTTCTGTAGGGAGAAAGCGACGAGCATGTACACGAGATTCGAACCGTTTTGGGCGAGGAGAAAAGGAAAGAGCACCCGTTGCAGTGTCAACCGCGAGATGAGCACACCGCCCAGCATCGCGCCGGCGATCGATGCCGGAAGGCCGAGGAGCGCCTGCATCCAGCCGTAGTGCACCTTCATGCCTGCATCAACCATGAACGGCGACACCATGTTACTCAATAGAAACTCCCCGGTGCGCAGGAGAATGATGAATGCGAGAATGGAACCGATGTGCTCACGGTCCATGAAACTCATAAAGGCCCGCGCATAAAATGAATCGGGCCTGCGGTAAAGCAGCGGTACGATCCGCCGGCGGAACATGGCGACGACGATGAGCGTGAGCAGCAGCACTATGCTTATCCACCCGGCGAACCCGAGGCCGCGGAGGAAGGGTGTGTTTTTTAAGATCGATCCATAATATCTGGAATTGACAATAGCATATACCGGGAAAAAGGCTCCCGCTCCTACTGAGGCACCGATCAGGAACCGCGGGCGTCGCAGGGGGAGCACGGCGGCGCTCAACGGAAGCTGTTGCGTTTCACTGCGGGGGAGAAAGAGGCAATGATAGGCTGCCAGGAGCAGCAGGAGTCCTCCCGCGGCGACGAACGCTTCAATCCATCCGATGGTCGTTCCGATCGTTGCGACCAGGCCGGTGCCGGCCATCATCGCGATGCGGTACGCCATGACGCGGTACCCCACGTAAGCAGCCTGTTCATTGGAATCAAGCGTAACCAGATAGTATCCGTCAATGGCGACGTCGTGGGTGGCCGCCAGAAAAGCGCCCGCCAGCAGCAGAGCAGCGATGATCGCCACGCCTCCCGCAAGGGGCGTACAGAGCCCGACGGTGATGAAGAGCAGCGCCAGAAAGCTTTGCATCAAGAGCATCCACCGGCGGCGTGTGCCGAACCGGTCGATCTGCGGCGCCCAGAGGAATTTGACGGCCCAGGGAATGCCGAACAGCGAAGTGAGGCCGATCGATTCGAGACTGACCTGCATAGTGCGCAGGAAGAGCGGGGAGACCATGCGGATGACGGTATAGGGAAGCCCTTCGGCGAAGTAGGTGGTGAAGCACCAGAGGTACGGTTTACTGAAGGAGGAACGGTTGATGGCGGGGCTCCTTTCGGGTGGAGGAAAAAACGGCTGCCGATGGATGAAAATATACCATTATGGGATAATTAAAGCTCACGCGGAGGAGCGGAGAATGCTGAGGGGAAAAATATATCGAGGATAAAGAAGTGTTATTGTCACGTCGCCGTTTTCATTTCGCCTTCCAACTTCACCCGTTGACGGGGGGGGCGGAGAAAGAGGATGGAAAGAGTCAAAATGATGCATAAAAGAATAACATCGATGGGTTTACTGTTTATTACTCTTGCGGCGGCGGCAAACGCCGGTGTCGGCGAGTCGGCAGTTATCACCCTTGTCTTTCCCTTCGGTGTCCGCTCAGCGGGTATGGGAGAAGTGGGGACCGCGCTCGCCGACGACGAATCGGTGCTCTTTTTCAATCCTGCAGGACTGGGGGTGAAAAACAGCGGCTGGCGAAGGGGATCAGTAGCCGGATCGTTCGAGTTCCTGCTGCCCGCCTTTAAACTATGGGAACTTTGGCATGCCGCGGTCGCGGGGTGCTATCAGACGCCTTCGGAAATCGGCGGTATTGGCGCGTATGTCAATTACATCAACATGGGAGTGAATCCGATTACCGATGAACTGGGCAGGGAAAGGTTTTTAACATACAGCTATGAGCAGGTATGGGCTTTCGGGTGGGGGTTTTCATTCGAGGAGTTTGGCGACTTGACCCGCCACGTGGGGTTCGCCTTCAAACCCTTTGTGTCGGCCCTGGCTCCCGGTCTGGGCGAACACGGGGAGGGCGTCGCTCAGGGTTTTGCCGTCGATGTGGGGTATCTTCGCGCATGGAAGAACGGAGTGCGTTACGGGTTGAATCTGGCAAATATGGGACCATCGATTTTTTATATTGAACGAGACTCCAGGGATCCCATTCCGCTTACCGCAAATGCCGCTATTGCCTGGAAACGCCGTTTCATTATCGACCGATTCAATCTCTTTCGCATTGCGATGGAGTTTCGCCTGAGCAAGGAGCTGGTGATCAACCATTACGACGGCGATCCCGAACCGTTTTACAAGGCGATGTTCATTGATCTGTTCAATGAACCGTTCTCTTACGAAATGCAGGAGATACAAATAAATTCCGGCTGCGAATTCTGGATCATGAATATCGGCTGTATCCGGCAGGGAATACTATTCGATTACCTCGGAGAGCGGTATGAACTGCACTACGGCCTCGGTATCAATCTGTTCAATCATATAAGGGGCGATTTCGCCTGGATTGTCGCACCGGAGGGTTTTTTAAAAGGGTTCCTTCAACAATTTGACACGAAAAAGGAAGGCGCCACCGGCGCACGGCACTACCAATGGCAGCTCTCCCTCACAATCGATGCCCTAGCAGGGTGGAACGAGGAAGACCGGCAATGGTGGATGGTGAACAAAGAGAGGGAGCAGTGGTAGGGGGTGAAGAAAGTTTTAAGCCGTTGAGCTAATCCGCTTGCCTGCAGCCTTCCCCGTTTCCTACTTGTACGGAAATTTCTCCCACGCCTCGTCGACGAATGTCTTGAACTCCCGTTCGAATCGGGCGCGGGGAAAACGCTCGGCGTTTTTCCGGATTTCCTGCGGATCGAACTTTTCTTCTTTATCAAGAAACTCCTGAATCGCTTCGATCAGGCAGAGGGGTGTCTGCTGTTTGAAGAAGAGGCCCGTTTTCCCTTCGATCACCGTTTCGAGTGTGCCGCCGCGGCCGAAGGCGATGACGGGCAGCCCGGAGGCCTGCGCCTCAACATTGACAATGCCGAAATCCTCCTCGGCCGAGAAGACGAACGCCCGGGCATTGGCGAGCAGCTCCTCGACCTCGCGGGCGCTGCGGTGGCCAAGCAGTTCGACGGTCGGGCCGGCGATCCGTCTGAGCTTCTTCATGCCCGGTCCGTCGCCGACGACGACAAGCGGCAGTTTGAGATGATTGAACGCCTCGACGATAATATCGATGCGCTTGTAAGGAACGAGACGCGATATGGTAATGAAGTAGTTCTCTTTTTTGTTACCGATACGGAACCGCTCGACATCGACCGGCGGGTAGATGACGTGAGCGGGACGGTTGTAGCATTTCCAGATGCGGTGCGCGATGTAATGCGAATTGGCGATGTACTCATTGACGCGGTTGGCTGAAGCCAGGTCCCAGAGCCTGATATAATGCAGCAACATGCGTACGGTGAAACTTTTCCATCCACCGTTGAGGCCTGCGGCCTCGAGGTATTCGAACGTGAGGTCCCAGATATAGCGCATCGGGGAGTGACAGTAACAGATATGAAGCTGGTCGGAGGAGTTGAGAACGCCTTTGGCGACCGCATACGAAGAAGAGATGATGAGTTTGTGGTCGCGCAGATCGAACTGTTCGATCGCCATGGGGAAGAGCGGCAGGTACAAACGGTGGTGTTTCTTTCCAAAAGGGAGCCGCTGCAGAAGCGACGTCCTGATCCGTTCCTCCTCCCAGGGAGCGCCTTTCATTTCATGAGGGTCGTGAAAAAGCGTGTAGATCGATCCGGGGTAGAGGTGATAGATCGATTGGAGCACGCTCTCGGCGCCGGCGAGCGTTACGAGCCATTCGTGGATGATGGCGGTATTGATCATACCGATAAGTATAGCATGCGATAGTACCTGCGTAAAGGCAAAAAACGCCGGATAACCCTGCGGTAAGGCCGGCGACCGACCGGAGACGGGAAAGTGTCAATCGGTTGCGACGGGTATCTTTTGCTACAATTACATCAGATGGCGCATCGCCCACACCAGCCGGGGAAAACGGCTCATGCTGGCGCGGAAAATCTTTGACATGGTCATTT
>JAFGNB010000315.1 GCA_016927235.1 Chitinispirillaceae bacterium | reverse complement strand
GGGCGGCATGGGCGGCATGATGTAATCGGTTTCGTTATAATGGCCGCGGCCGTTGTACTATTTTGAAGCCGCGGGGCGCAAGCCCCGCGGCCTCTCCATTAAAAAGCAGGATCATGGAGCTGCAACCTTTATCGGAACGCGAACATCTTGTTTTAGAGGCGATCGTCAGGAATTACATTCTAAAGGCGGCGCCGACATCGTCCCGCTATCTTTCACGGCAGGGCGGATTCGGCCTCTGCGCCGCCTCCCTCAGAAACGTGATGTCCGATCTGGAAGAGCGGGGCTACATTACCCATCCCCATACGTCAGCGGGCAGAGTGCCGACCGATCAGGGGTACCGTTATTACGTCGACCGGCTGATGCATTTTACCGATCTGTCCGATGAAATAAAGCGACAAATCAGAAGCGTTCTTGTTACCGTGGACCAGACGGATCTGCATCTGCTGCTCGAAGCGGCATCGCGCGCGCTCAGCCGATCGACGCACCAGTTGGGCGTCATTCTTGCCCCGAAGCTTCAAAACGGCGTGCTCGGGAAATTGTATATTTTCAACATCGGGGAAAAGCGGTTCATTCTGAATATCGCGCTCGATTTTGGTTTTGTAAAGACCATGCTTCTTGAATTCGAAACTGATATCCCTCTTGAACGGCTGGAGTGCGCCTGCAGGATTCTCACCGCCAAATTCGCGGGGAAGACCCTTGCGCAGATGTGCGCGGCCGATGAGGGCGTCTATGACGACGTTCCCGATTTCGATCTCGGTGTGGTGCGGCTGCTGGTCCCGTCGATCAGGAAAATGGTGCAAACCGACACGGGCATGGACGTCTATACCGAGGGCCAGACCAACGTGCTGCAGCAGCCGGAATTCTTCGACCGCGAGCGTGTCGGCGCCGTCATCGAAATTCTCGAGGAAAAAGCGCTGCTTATGCACCTGTTCGAGACGGACGAAAACGAGGACCGCGTCCTTGTGACGATCGGCGGCGAGAACAGCGACGGGCAGCTCGCATCGTTCAGCATCATCAAAACAAAGTATATGATGGGAAATATGGTCGGCAGTCTCGGGGTGATCGGGCCGAAACGCATGCCCTATCCCCTGCTTATTTCAGCGGTAAAGTATACCGCGAATATCTTGGGGGAACTTGTTTCGTCATAGTTTTAAGGGACGATGCGACGGGGAGGAGACGGAAGGAAGTATATACCACCACGCTACCGGAACGGAGGAGCAAAAAATAAAATGTCAAAGAAGAAAGCGCATCCATCTGAAGAAATGGCGGACAAGGACGCCACGGCAGTAAGCAAAGAAGCTGTTATGGAGGAGCACACCCCTGGTGATTCGACGGCAGGGGGTGATAACGGCGCCGCGGAAGGGACGCCGGAGGGGGCCGAAGCGCCCGAACCGGAAAAAAGCACTTCGGAAATCATCGACGAACTCAAATCGGAAATCAAGGCTGCGGGCGAGCGATACCTTCGCCTCATGGCGGAATTCGACAATTATAAAAAGAGGACCGCACGCGAATACGGGTCCTTAATCGAGTCGGCGAACGAAAAGCTGATGCTCGAGCTGATTACCGTGCGGGAAACCTTTGAACTCGCGCTCAGACACGCTGAAAACGGCACCGAGTACCAACAGCTGTTCGACGGCCTCAAACTGATCTTCAACAAATTCGACGGCGTGCTGAGCGCGAACGGACTTACCCCCTTTGCCGACGTCGGGGAGGCGTTCGATCCGCAAATTCATGATGCGCTCATGAAAATTCCTCACAACGAAGTTCCGGAAGACCATATCGCCGAAATCCACGAAAAGGGGTACCGCCTAAAAGAGCGGGTCATCAAACATGCACGCGTCATTGTTTCCGCCGGCACCCCTCCGTCTTCCTCCTCCGCAACGGGCGGTGCCGCGGAGGGCAATGCAACCGAACCGAAAGCCGAGGGAACGGAATAATTCTTTACAATAGCGGGAAAAAAGAGCGTTATGGCTAAAGCCGATTTTTACGAGGTGCTGGGCGTGGAGAAAAACGCGACCGAAGACGAGATAAAAAAAGCCTATCGCAGGCTGGCGATTAAATATCACCCCGATAAGAATCCGGGTGATAAAGCCGCCGAAGAAAAATTTCGTCAGGCGACCGAGGCCTATGAAATTCTCAAAGAGCCGCAGAAACGGGCCCAGTACGATCAGTTCGGCCATGCAGCGTTTGAACAGGGCGGGTTCGGCGGATTCGATCTCTCCGATGCATTGCGCGCTTTCATGAACGATTTCGGCAGCGAGTCGATTTTCTCCGACCTCTTCGGCTTCGGCGGCGGCAGGAGAGGGCGCGGAGGAAGAGGCGGCGGAATGCGGGGCAACGACCTGCAGGTCCGTCTTCCGCTTACGCTCGAGGAGATCGTCGAAGGCGTCAAAAAGACCTTGAAGGTCCGGAGGAAGGAGCGCTGTTCCTCATGCGGCGGAAGCGGCTCAAAAAGCGGAAAACGGAACAGTTGTACGAAATGCGGCGGCAGCGGGAGGGTGCGGCAGGTCGCCAACTCCTTTTTCGGACAGGTGATACAGGAGAGCGTCTGCCCGGTATGTCGCGGTGAAGGCAGTGTGGCGGCCGATACCTGTTCAAGCTGCGGAGGATCGGGCCTGCAGCAGGATGAGACGACGATTTCGGTCGATATTCCCGCCGGTGTCTCGGAAGGCAATTATATCAGCGTCCCGCAAAAGGGAGACTGCGGCCCCTACGGCGGTCCGGCGGGCGACCTTATCGTGATCATCCAGGAGAAGGAACACCATGTCTTCAAGCGGCACGGCATCGATCTCTCCTGTGAAGTGGCGGTCACCTTTTCCGAAGCCGCGCTCGGCACCCAGAAGCTTATCGACACCATCGACGGTAAGGTAAATCTCAAAATTCCCGCAGGGACGCAGTCGGAAAAGATCTTCAGGCTCAGAGGGAAGGGGGTGCCGGCGCTCCACCGCAGGGAGCGGGGCGATCTGCTGGTGCGCATTCACGTGCAAACGCCGGAGAAGCTGTCGCGCCGACAGCGCGAACTCTTTGAACAACTTGCCGAAACTGAGAAGTAGCCGCTCTCTGCAGCCGATGCTGCGGTTAAAGCTCGATCTTGTCGAGCAATTCCCTGATGCGTTGCGCGCGCAGCACCACCAGCGGCACGTCGTTTGGTTTATGGGTGATCGCATCGACATGTTCCCGGATATCGATGCAGAGCGAGCGGAAGAAATCGGTGACGGCGTTGCACTGGATGGTCAGGTCCTTCATGGCCTTTTCTTCCCGGAATGCCAGGGTGGTGTTGAGCTTGCCGTTTTTCAGGCGTACCGCCCATTTTTCTATTTTGTAAAGTGGAACGGCGACGGCGCGCGAACTGAAGAGGCCGACGAGGAAAGCGATGAAAACCGCGATGATTTCCACGGTGATGATCGGAGGAAGAATAATGCCGAGGACGCTGGTGAGTTCGAGGTCCTGCATGACGTCGTTACTCATGTAGTAGAAGCTTCCCTGCTGCGATTTCGTATTGTACATCAAGGCGAGCAGCCCGGTGGTCAGAAAGCCGACAAACAGCACGGTAAAAAAGATCCCCGCGGTTATGCGCAGCTGGATCGATTTTTTAATAAAAAAGTTCTTAATTCGCCGGCGTGAATGTTTTTCTTGCATTGAGGCATGCTCCTGAAACGGATGACGGATCGGTTGTATGGTGAAAATAGAACCTCCTCGCCGCCTCACGCAATAGCGCCGGGAGGTGAAAACAGTGAATCCGTCCCACTAACGTTGGAATAAACATGAGTGTTCAACAGAAGAACCATCGAATAGCGGTCCTTGATTTCGGCGGGCAGTACGCGCATCTTATTGCCAACCGGATACGGCGTCTGGGCGTCTATTCCGAAATCGCGGCAAGTTCGGCCTCCGCCGAGGAGCTGTCGCGTTTCCGCGGCATCATTTTTTCCGGTTCTCCCTTCAGCTGTTGTGACGAAAACAGCCCCCGGTTCGATCCGGCCGTTCTCGACTTGAATGTGCCGATCCTCGGACTCTGTTACGGCCATCAACTGCTGATGAAGCAGTGCGGCGGAAAGGTCGGGAAGGGGAGTGTGCGGGGAGAGTACGGCCGCGCCTTTATGAAGCGCGTCAACCCCTCTTCGCTTTTTGACGGTATTGACGATGAGGAGCCGATCTGGATGAGCCACGGCGATATGGTGCTTCACCTTCCCGAAGGCTTCACCGTTATCGGCTCAACGCCGGATTGTCGATTCGCGGCGGTTGCCGACGAAACCCGAAAAATCTACGGCCTGCAGTTCCATCCCGAAGTGACCGATACGCCGCACGGTATGAAAATCCTCGATAACTTTTTACGCATTTGCGGCTGTGAAAAAACATGGGGAAGCAGGATCTTTCTCGAAGAGATCTCCCGCGCGATCACACAGGCCTGTGCCGGCCGCAATGTCTTTCTGTTCGTCTCGGGCGGCGTGGATTCGACGGTGGCCTTCACCCTGCTCAACCGCATTCTCGGCACGAAACGGGTGCTGGGGCTGCATATCGACAACGGACTCATGCGCCGCGGGGAATCGAACACCGTGCTTGACTATATGCGCGAACACGGATTCGACAACCTCAGGGTCGTGGATGCCGCCGAGGATTTCCTCGGCGCGCTCGCCGGCATCACCGACCCGGAAAAGAAGCGGGAGATCATCGGCGCCAGGTTCCTTGCCGTCAAGGATCGCGCGTTCGGCGACCTCGGCCTCGACCCCGATCAGTGGGTCCTCGCACAGGGTACCATCTATCCCGACACCATTGAGAGCGCCGGCACCGAACACGCCGATAGAATCAAAACCCATCACAACCGCGTCGACCCGATCCTCGACCTCATCAGGCGGGGGCTGGTGATCGAACCGCTGGCCAAGCTTTACAAAGACGAAGTTCGCGAGCTGGGCGTTTCGCTGGGACTTCCCCACGGCCTCATCTGGCGGCACCCTTTTCCCGGCCCGGGTCTGGGCGTGCGGATCCTCTGCAGCGACGGCACGGCACTGCCGATTCCCGGGGACGACCGCATCGGGCTTGAAGCGATCGTTTCCCCCGCCGGCTACCGCGCATCGATACTTCCCCTGCGGAGTGTGGGCGTGCAGGGCGACGAGCGCACCTATGCGCACCCGGCGCTTATCGAAGGAAAATGCACCTGGGAGGCGCTTGACGGGCTCTCCACCCGCATCACCAACAGCATCCGTTCGGTGAACCGTGTTGTCTACCGTCTGACGGGAACGAACACACCGTCCGAGTACCGGCTCATCAAAGCATGCGTCACGGTGGAGCGGCTCGAACGGCTCCGCACCGTCGACGACATAGTAATCCGCGCGCTGCACGCATCGGGTGAGTACGAAACCGTCTGGCAGATGCCGGTGGTACTGCTCCCCCTTGTCGATCGGCGGGGGGGAAGCTGCGTGGTTCTCCGGCCGATCGTCTCGCAGGAAGCGATGACCGCCCGGTTTGTCCCGCTGCGGCGGGAGACGATCGACACGATCATCCGTGAAGCCGCGGCAATCGACGGCATCGGCGACCTTTTTTACGACATCACGAACAAACCGCCCGGGACGATCGAGTGGGAGTGAATGGGGAGATATGAATACTATCGCCGATCCGGTCGCCCTTTCTCACCACAGACGCATTTGCTCCACCCTTGGCTCCGGCCGGTAGGTTTCGTTGACGATATACTGTTGATCCATATCCCCCGCGAACATCGACCTTTTGCATCGATCGACCTCCCGGAAGCCCGATAGCCGTTCGGCGGCGGTGAGAATAAGCTCCTCCCGGGCGCGGGTGATCCCCACATAGAACAGCCGCCGCTCCTCGTCGATATCGGCGGATTCGCCTTCGGCATTGCGCAACGGGAGCAGTCCGTCGTTAACCCCGCAGATGAAGACAACCGGGAACTCGAGCCCCTTTGCCGCGTGGAGGGTCGAGAGCAGCACCGCCTCGCCGCGGGGGCGGCCTTTGCCGTTGCGCAGAATATCCGCGTCGCCGCCGAGCGTAACGGCGTGCAGAAACGAGCGCAGGTCGTCGTGCAATTCGGCGATGCGCAGCAGACGGCGGACCGGCTCGACATCCGCCGTCCCGAACGTTTGACCCAGTGCGGCAACGGTTTCACGGGGCGAACGCTTCCCGATAGCGCCGCGGAGCTCATTGACAGAGGCGACAAATCTTCCGGGAGGGCCGATTGCCGGGCAATCGCCGCCCGCAAGGCGTACGATGTTGTCGATGGTGCGGACGCCCGCGGCGTAGTTCGCCGCGACATCGACGGATTCGCCGCAATAGTGCAGCGAGGCCGCAAGAGAAAAGAGATCGTCGGGGTTTAGCGCGAACCTGATGATCGACAGTATGCCCGCGACCGGCGGTTCGGAGAGCGATTCGTCTCGTCCGGCGACGCGGTAGGCGATTCCCTCCTGAATGAGGCAGCGTTCGAGCACGTCAGCCTGGCGGCGGGTGCGGTAGAGGACGGCGACGTCCGAAAAGCCGCGCTCCCCGGCGGCGGTATCCAGACGACTGCCGAAACGGTGCGCATCAATCATATCCACGCCGCCCACGATGCGATTGATCTCCTTGGCGATAAACACCGACTCGGCGAACTCGTCTCGTGCGGTAACGAATCGGATGGGGCGGGCGTTTTCGAACGTTGCGGCGTAAGATACCGGGTATGTCGCCGCGGCGGGCGATTGCGCGATGACCGACTTCGCCGACTCGACGATCGCGACCGGCGAGCGGTAATTCCTTGTAAGGGCGGTCTCCGTCGCCCCCGGAAAATCGCGCCGGAACTCTCCGAAGAACTGCGGCGAGGCGCCGCGGAAGCCGTAAATCGCCTGGTGCGGATCGCCGATGACGAAGACATCGCCGGTTGACCGGCTCCATTGCTTTACCAGTGCGTACTGGACTTCGTTGATGTCCTGAAACTCGTCGACCAGAAGATGGTTGAAGCGGCGCGTGAGCGCCGGGGAGAGGCCGGGCCGGTCCATCAACTCGAGCGCCCGCAGCAGCAGGTCGTCGAAATCGAGTGCGCCGAACGCGGCAAGCTTTTGCCGGTATGCACCGTACAGCGCGAGCATCTCCGTGTCGATCGACTGCTCGATCGGACATATGAGGGCTTTTGCCCGTGAAAGGTCGCGAAGGAACCGCGAGGGTTTGTACGGTGACCGACACGTTTCGCACAGCTCGCGGACGATCGCCGCCGCGCCGCTTTCGTCGATAATAACGGGCGGAGATGCAGCCGGCGCATGTTCGCGCAGCAGTGTGAGGCAGATACCGTGGAAGGTTCCGATGGTGAGCCTG
>JAFGNB010000314.1 GCA_016927235.1 Chitinispirillaceae bacterium | reverse complement strand
TCATGAATGACGACGGCACCATGGCGCGGCTGCCCGAACTCAGGAGATTCAGCGCCGAGCATGATATAAAAATCATTTCGGTCGCCGATCTTATCCGTTTCCGTACTGCTCATGAAAAATTCGTCCATCGCGCCGCCACGGTACAGATTCCGACCGATTTCGGCGATTTCACCGTCATCGCCTTCGAAGAGCAGCTTTCGAAGGCGCTGCATATCGTCCTGCAGCACGGACCGATCGCCGATCATCGGCCCACGCTGGTGCGCGTGCATTCGGAATGCTTTACCGGCGACCTGCTCGGATCGCGCCGTTGCGACTGCGGCGAGCAGCTGCACCAGGCAATGAAAATCGTCAGCCGGGAGGGCGGCGTAATTCTTTACCTGCGGCAGGAGGGACGCGGCATCGGGCTGGTGAATAAATTGAAGGCGTACGAACTGCAGGACCGGGGGCTCGACACCGTCGAGGCGAACGAGCATCTCGGCTTCCCGCCCGACCTCCGCGATTACGGCATCGGCGCGCAGATTCTGGCCGACCTCGGCATAAAAAAGATCCGGCTCATGACGAACAACCCGCGCAAAATCGTCGGGCTGGAAGGGTACGGCCTCGAAGTGGTCGAACGGGTGCCGCTCCAAGTCACCCCGAAAAAGGAAAATGCCCGCTATCTTTCAACGAAAAAGGATAAACTCGGACACTTGCTCGAAGGAGGTTTTATATGTCAACCATAAAAGAGGGACTTCTTGATGGAGCCGGAAAACGCTTCGGCATCGTCGCAGGCCGTTTCAACGATATGATTACCCGTAAATTGATCGAAGGCGCCATGGACTGCCTGATGCGGCATAACGTCGCCGAGGAATCGGTTACCATCGTCTGGGTCCCCGGTGCGTTTGAAATACCGCTTGCTGCCCAGAAACTGGCGGCGTCGAAGAGCGTTGACGCGATTATCTGCCTCGGCGCCGTCATACGCGGCGGAACCCCCCACTTCGATTACATCGCCGCCGAAGTCGCCAAAGGCGTCGCAGCGGTCGGGTTGCAGCAGGGCATGCCGGTCATTTTCGGCGTACTGACAACCGATACCATAGAGCAGGCGGTTGAACGGGCGGGAACAAAGGCGGGAAATAAAGGATGGGATGCGGCGCTCAGCGCCATAGAAATGGCCGACCTGTTTTCGAAATGGTAACACGCCTCCTAGAGTGCTCGAAGGATATCATTGCATGAAGTGGGATACATGAGCAACGGACCGACAAAGCGTTTCGACGCCCGCGGCAACCGTCACCGCAGCCGTATCCTTGCGTTACAAACGCTTTATGCCTGTGACGTGGGCACGACTCCCGAATGGCCGGAAATGCTCGAACGCATAGCGGGAGGGAGCGCCCTGCCTGCGACGGTCGTCGCCTATGCCCGTGAGCTGTGTACCGAACGCTACCGCGCGGCGGAGAGGGTTGATGAGCTGATCCGGAAACGGGCGGCAAACTGGGACATCAAACGGATGGCCGCAATCGACCGGAATATTCTCCGGCTGGCGGTTACCGAGTTGTGTTATTTTCAGCAGGTACCGACGAAAGTCGTCATCGATGAGGCGGTCGAACTGGCGAAAGCATTCGGTTCCGACGATTCCGGAAAATTCGTGAATGGAGTTATCGATTCGATTCATAAAAATCTGAATGGGGTCACCTCTGCATCAGGAAAGGAAGGTTCTCCGCATGGAACAGATTCATGCCCGAAATAACCGTATCTTTGCACTTATCGTATTTGGAATCGCCGCCATCGCCTATTTTTTCACGATGGCGCCCACGGTCGCCTTTTGGGATTGCGGCGAATATACCGCGGCCGGAGCGTCACTGGGCGTGCCCCATCCGCCGGGCAATATTCTCTTCATGACGATGTTCAGGGTGGCGAGCATGGTCTTTTTTTTCTTCAAGGATATCGGCTACCGTTTGAATATTCTGGTGCTGCTTTTCAGCGCCTCGACGGCAATGATTATTTACCTTATCGCCGTCCGTATAACGATCTCGTATATCGGCATACCCGACACTTCATGGAAACGGATTACCGTTTACACCGGCGGCGTTGTCGCCGGTCTGTTCACCGCGTTCGGCAGCACCTTCTGGTTCAGTGCGGTTGAACAGTCCGAAGCCAATCCTTCGATGTTTTTCATCGCGTTATCGACAATGCTGGTGATGATCTGGGCGCAAAGCAAGGATGAGCACCGCGATCGTCTGCTGATTCTGCTTATGTACATTACCTATCTCGGTATCGGCGTTCACATGTATGCGGCGATCGCCCTGCCGTCCATTTTCCTTTTTGTTATTCTGACCGATCCTGAAAAGAGGTCCGACTGGCGGTTATGGATCACCGCAGCGCTCCTGATAATGGTGATGAAAGACCTGGTGCTTTTTATTTACATTGCTCCGGCGGTAGTGGTCATCACCCTGACGATGTCGTCAATGGCCGGACCGAACCAGTACAAGTGGCGTTTCTGTTTCTGGATGTCCTTTTTTGCACTGCTCGGGTTCTCCTGTCATCTCATCATACCCATCCGCAGTGCGCTCGAACCGATCATCAACGAAAATCACCCCGACAACTGGATCGCTTTCAAAGAGTTCCTCCAGCGCAAACAGTATGGCGCCGAAGACATGTTTTCCCGCATGTTCTGGCGGCGGGGAACATGGGCCCACCAGTTCGGCATCGAAGGGCACATGGGGTACGGCGGTTTCCACCTGACCCAGTTTTTCCAGCTCGGACCATACGATACCCGGAAAAATTTCTTCGAGGCGGGGTTTCTTACGGGCACGGTCAAACTGCTGGTATACCTCATCCCGACGGCGTTTATGCTCTTCGGCTGGGGATATCTTTACAAGAAAAGCCGCAATGTCGCCGTCTGCTTCATCGTTCTATTCATTATTGCGTCAATCGTCATTACCCTTTACATGAATTTTGCCGATGGAACGCGTCCGGAGCTGCGCGACTATGAATACTGGATAAGAGGCGGAAAGCAGGGACCTATGCCGGTGGTCCATCGCGAGGTAAGAATCCGCGACTATTTCTGGACCGCCGCGTTCATGTATCTCGGCATGTGGATAGGTGTTGCGGCAAGCGCTCTTCTGCACTATCTTTTCACTCATAAGAACAAATTCCAGCGGACGACCCTCGCGCCCATCATGTCGATCCTCTTCATGGCTTCGCCGGCACTCCCCATGACGCAGAACTGGAACGACGCCACCCGCCGCGGCGACTACATTCCATTCGATTACGCCTATAACCTTCTTCAGTCGTGCGAGAAAGACGGCGTCATCTTTACCAACGGCGACAACGACACCTTCCCCCTCTGGGCCCTGCAGGAGGCGTACGGCATACGGAGGGATGTCCGCGTAGTCAATCTGAGCCTGCTCAACACCGACTGGTACATCAAGCAGCTCAAGCATCTCGAACCGAAAGTGGCCATTTCGTACTCCGACGCACAGATCAGTGCGCTCAAACACCAGCTCAACCCGATCGTCGACCCGACGAAATACACCATGCCCCATGCGGGCATCGAGGTCGTACTGCCCGGCCGCAGCGAACTCAACGCCCTGCGGGTTCAGGACCAGATGGTCGTCAACATCGTCGACGCCAACAGATGGAAAAAACCGATTTATTTCGCCGTGACCGTCTCCGACGATAATTTGATGGGACTCGGTCCGTACCTTAGAATGCAGGGTCTCGCCTATCGCGTCATGCGGAAGGTCGTTGCGGAGAGCGACCGGCTCGACATTACCCGCACCGTGCACCTGCTCGACCGCGTGTACCGCTACCGGGGATTGGGCGACGGGACGGCGCGCCTCAACGATACTTCGGAAAAACTGCTCTCCAACTATGCGGCCTCCTATATCCAGATCGCTCTCTCGATGCGTCGCCCGCTCAGTCTGATGAAAGCCGAGGTCGATCGCCTCAGGACGCTGGCCTCCGCGGAATCGGACTCCACCGCCGACTCCGCATCGGCAGCGGCCGCCGACGAACTCGTGCGGAAAGAGAAAGCTTACAAGGACAGCCTGAATCTGGTGCTCGACAAGCTTCAGCAGTGTATCGGCTTCATGCCTGCCGACTGGCGGCCGCGTGTGCTGCGGCATGAGGTGATGATGACGCATGACATGAGCGCCGAGGCGGAAAAAACCATGCGGCAGGCGCTCTCCATCGACCCGGACAATGAAGAGTACATGAAATATTTCGTCCAGGCACTGGAAAAAAACGGAAAGAAACAGGAAGCGAACGAGGTGCTCAAGAAACTACTCAAGGATGAGTCCGATCCGTGGTTCGCCCATGCTTCACTGGCGAAAAACTACGAGGAACTCGGCATGTTCGACAGCGCCATCGCGGTCATGCGGGAGTTTTCGTCGACCCATCCCGGCGACCGCCGCGCCGCTTCATACCTGCAGCAGCTCGGCAGCCTGAAGGAACAATCGAAGGCAATCGATTCCGCAACAAAACCCGCACTGCTTCCCCTGCAGCCGACCGCCGCACCGTTGTCTGCGGAAAAGGAAAGCGCGGCTCCGAAGCCTCTCGATACCGCGCTCAAGACAAAGTAGCCGCGCCGCTCCCTGCCTGATCGGTCAATCGGATCCCTCTCTCTACGGGGGGGAGCCCGTTTTTAATTCCGATCTTCCGGTAATGCAGCTGAAGGACCCCGCGTTCGTAGGTCCGGCATGAAGCAAGGGAAAGCCACTGCTCCGCAATGGGTGAGGGGAAGAGTCGCAGACCGTGGCCAAGCAGCACCGGCAGGACGGTGAGAATGTATTCGTCAATTAACTTCCTTTTAAGGCAGGATGCAATGAGGGCGCTTCCCCCGACAAGCCACAACCGTTTGAAACGTAAAAATTGCTGGGACCCCACAACCTGCTGCGGGTCCCCCGTAACGAAATGGATGTTGCCGCCCTCCACCCGCAGGCTGCGCCGGGTAAAAACAAATGTCGGTTTGCTTGGATAGGGCCACGGGCCGAGCGACCTGATCAGTTCAAACGTCGTACTCCCCATGATCAGCCCGTCGATCGAATCGTAATAAGCGGCATATCCGTAATCGGTATCGTTCTCGTCGATCCGGGTCAGCCAGTCGATCGCACCGTCGGCGCGGGCGATAAATCCGTCAAGCGTACTCGATATGTACAGACTGATCGAAGGCGCCATGGTGCGATCCTTTGCCGGGGGGATCAATCGCTGAAACGACGGTACTCGTTACTGACATCCGATGTATTCCATGCGGTATTGAGAATCTTGATTTCGTCGATCATGCCGGGAAAGTTGGTGTCACGCCGGGTTGAGGCGTCTTTCCCGAAAAGCAGGTAAAGGCCCGACGAAACGTTGCTGCTGCTTTGATAGGTCTGCGTTATCTTTCCGTTGACGAAAAGTTCGACCGTTCCCTTGCGCCGCAGCATGACGCAGTGGCGCCAGTCATTCGCGTTGGCCGGAAATTCCGTGTTAATCGACCCCGTCGCATACTGGCCCACGAACGCACTGAAACGGTTGTTGAGAATCGACAGCGAATAACCGCTTTGACGGGCAATACCCTTGGCGATGATATCGTAGCGTGTCGTATCGGACTGGGCCTCGGTGATATGCGGTTTGACCCAGACGGAAATGGTGAAATCGCCGGTACCGAATTCAAAGAGTGAGTCGGGGGTGGGCGCGACTGAGACGTAGTCGCCGCTTCCGTTGAAACTGAGCGCCAAGCCACTTTTGCCGCTTTCGCGGGAACATCCGACGATCTGTCCGCTGCTCTTTCCCAGACTGTCGGTCAGCGTGTTCCCTGCCGTGTCGTCACATGCCCACCAGCCGACAAGCCCCGACGGGCGTTGGGGTGTTGGAGTACTAATGGATGTGTCGTTATCGCCCGACGGTTCCGGAGCGGGATTGTACGGGTCGAACGGCCCGAAACAGGAGCAGAAAAAGAGCAGCGGAACCAGCGTGCGACGGAAAACGGAGACTGCATCGTGCATGTCCTTGATACCTCCAAGTAATAAATATAGTAATAGGAGATGGATAGTATAAAATCTACCGGCGTTCGTATCCTCATGGCGACCTGTGTAGTGCAGGCTAATATGTAAAGCCGGTGTTTTTATTTACAAAGCAGTTCCGGGTTAACCGGAAGGAATAATCCTCGATGCCGCATCACCCTGCCCCCGGGCACCTCCTGGCGCATCGTGGACGCCTGCGACCGGCTTGTCGCGACGATCGGGCCTGAAACGGGCCTGTGGGTCCCGTTGCCGCACGCCTCGCGTCGAAGCTGCTGTTTCTGCTGCC